>PLEY01000134.1:0-14005 GCA_003136595.1 Burkholderiales bacterium | reverse complement strand
CCCGCCTGGGGGACGTGGCGGATCGTGACCATCGGACCCTCCGGAGTCTCCTCGAGTTCGGCCTGCTCTTGCATCACGACCGCATCGGCGCCCTCGGGAATCAGACCCCCGGTAAAAATCCGGGCTGCCGTGTGCGGCTTGAGCGCACCGCCCACGTGGCCGGCCGCAATGCGCTGCGAGACCATGAGCCGGGCCCCGGCCTGCGCGCACTCGGCAGACGCCACCGCGAAGCCATCCATCTGGGTGTTGTCGGCGGGCGGAACATTCATGGGCGAGACGAGCCCCTCAGCCAACACGCGCCGGTACGCCGCTCCGGTCGGAACCGTCTCGGGCGCGGCGAGCGGCCTGACCGCGGACAGCAGATGGTCAAGCGCCGCCTCCACACTCATGAGGGCTTTGGGATTGGGATTCATGAACCGTATTCTAGCCTGAGGCTGCGGCCGGCATCGATCGGCGCTCGATCCTTTATCGATCCTTTATNNTTTATCGATCCTTTATCGATCCGTTATCGATGAAAGATCACCCTAGGCAAGGCCGCTGTGGCGCGCGATGTAGTCCTTGACCTTCTCGACGGAGGCCGGCAGCACGACGTAGCGCTGCGGCCGCTCCTCAAGCCCCACAAAGCGGGCCGGCCGCTCGGGCACCACGCCCGTCGCCGCCTCGATGGTCGCGGCGAACTTCGCGGGCAGCGCCGTCTCCAGCACGATCATCGGCCCCGCGCCGTGAAAGGCGCGCGCCGCATTCAGGCCGTCTGCGGTATGCGGATCGACCATGACGCCGGTCTCATGCAGGGTCGCACGGATGGTGGCAAGGCGCTCGGCATGGGAGGAGCGTGCCGAGACAAACCCAAAGCGCCCGGCGAGGCTCGCAAATTCGGGCGTCCCCGAAAGGTCGAACTGGCCGGTGCGGGCGAGTTCCTCCCACAAGGCGCTCACGCGCTCGGCGTCCCGGTCGAGGAGATCGAACACGAAGCGCTCGAAGTTCGAGGCCTTCGAGATGTCCATGGACGGGCTCGAAGTCTGGCGCGTCTCGGCTGCCGTGCGCGCCCGGTAGACCCCGCTGCGAAAGAACTCGTCGAGCACGTCGTTCTCGTTGGTCGCACACACCAGATGCTCGATCGGCAGGCCCATCATGCGGGCCACGTGTCCTGCATAGATGTTGCCGAAGTTGCCCGAGGGCACCGCGAACGAGACCGTCTCGCGATTCGACGTGGTGGCCGCGAAGTAGCCCTTGAAGTAGTAGACCACCTGCGCGACCACGCGCGCCCAGTTGATCGAATTCACCGTGCCGATCCGCAGCCGCTCCTTGAAGGCCGCGTCCTGGCTGACGGCCTTGACGATGTCCTGGGCCTCGTCGAAGACGCCCTCGATGGCGATGTTGAAGATGTTGGCATCGGCCAGGCTGTACATCTGGGCGGTCTGGAACGGGCTCATCCTGCCTCGCGGCGAGAGCATGAACACGCGGATGCGCTCCTTGCCGCGCATCGCGTACTCGGCGGCGCTGCCGGTGTCGCCGGACGTCGCACCCAGGATGTTCAGGGTCCCCCCCGAGCGGACCAGGCTGTCCTCGAAGAGCCGGCCCAAGACCTGCATGGCGATGTCCTTGAAGGCCAGCGTGGGCCCATTGGACAGGCGCAACAGTCCGAGCCCCTCTGCAAGCGGCCGATAGGGCGTGATCTCGCTCGTACCGAACACCTCTGCGGTGTAGGTCTTCGAGATCAGCTCGGCCAGACGCGCACGTGGCAGATCGTCGGCGAACTTGCCGATCACCTCGGTCGCCAGTTCGGCATAGGACAGCCCCCGCCAGCGCTCGAATTCCGCGGCGTCGAGAGTCGGATAATGTGCCGCGATCGCGAGGCCGCCATCGGCAGCCAGCCCCTCGAGCAGGATCTGCGAGAAGCTCGCGGGGGCACCGCCGCCGCGCGTGCTGATGTAATTCACGCCAGGCGCTCTGGGAGGGGGGACGAGGGCATCGCGCTGTCCTAGCCCAGGGCCTCGACGCGGATGCGCGTGACGCGCCCGAGAACCGTGGCGAGCGCCTCGATTGACGCAATCGCCGCATCGACGTGCTTCTCAAGGGTCTGGTGGGTCAGCACGACGATGTCGGCCTCGGCCTGGCCGGCACGCGGCTCCTTCTGCAGGAAGGCCTCGATCGAGATCGAGCGGTCGGCGAGGATGCGCGTGATGTCAGCGAGCACACCGGGCTGGTCCAGGACCTGCAGGCGCAGATAATAGGACGTCCGGACCTCGCTCATCGGCAGGATCGGCGTGCTGGCGAGCGCGTTGGGCTGGAAGGCAAGATGCGGCACGCGGTTCTCGGGGTCGGCGGTATGCAGGCGGGTCACATCGACGAGGTCGGCCACGACCGCAGACGCGGTCGGCTCGGCGCCCGCGCCGGCGCCGTAGTAGAGCGTCACCCCGACGGCATCGGCCTGCACCAGCACAGCGTTCATGACCCCCTCGACATTGGCGATCAGGCGGCGCGTGGGGATGAGGGTCGGATGCACGCGCATCTCGATGCCCGCGGCGCTGCGCCGGGCGATACCGAGCAGCTTGATGCGGTAGCCGAGCTCCTCGGCGTAGCGGATGTCCGCGGCGGTGAGACGTGTGATGCCCTCGGTGTAGATCTTCGAGAACTGCATCGGGATGCCGAACGCGATCGCGCTTAATATCGACAGCTTGTGGGCAGCGTCGATGCCCTCGACATCGAAGCTCGGATCGGCCTCGGCGTAGCCCAGTGCCTGGGCCCGGGCGAGCGCCGCCTCGAAGGTGACCGCCCGGTCGCGCATCTCCGACAGGATGAAATTGCTCGTGCCGTTGATGATGCCGGCAATCCACTCGATCCGGTTGCCCGAGAGCCCCTCGCGCAGGGCCTTGATGATCGGAATGCCGCCGGCCACCGCAGCCTCGAAGGCGACCGTCACGCCCGCAGCCTGGGCGGCGGCGAAGATCTCGTTGCCATGATGGGCAAGCAGGGCCTTGTTCGCGGTCACCACGTGCTTGCCCGCGGCGATCGCGGCCAGCACCAGCTCGCGGGCCCGCTCCTGGCCGCCGATCAGTTCGACCACGATCTCCACCGCCGGGTCGGTGGCGGCGCGCAACAGGTCGGGCTCGATGCGCACGCCCTCGCCCACCACGCGGCGGGCCCGCCCCGGATCGCGCGCACCCACGAGGCTGATCTCGATGGCGCGCCCGGCGCGGCGGGTGATCTCTTCCTGGTTGCGAGCCAGCACGCGAAACGTGCCACCGCCTGCAGTGCCGGTGCCAAGCAGGGCGACCTTGATCGACTCCATCACTAGGCGACGCGCTTTAAGAGACCGTCCTTGCGGAACATCTCCTTGACGCCGCGGACCGCCTGGCGGATGCGTTGCTCGTTTTCGATGAGGGCGAAACGCACATGCTCATCGCCATAGTCGCCAAAGCCGATGCCCGGGGACACGGCCACCTTGGCGTCGGCGAGAAGCTTCTTGGCGAACTCGAGCGACCCCATGGGCTTGTAGGCATCGGGGATCTCGGCCCAGATGTACATCGAGGCCTTGGGAATCTCGACCTGCCAGCCCGCCTCCTGCAGACCCTGGGCGAGCACGTCGCGACGCCGCTGGTACTTGCCGGCGATCTCGACCAGGCAGTCCTGGGGACCTTCGAGCGCGGCGATGGCCGCCACCTGGACCGGCGTGAACGTGCCATAGTCGTGATAGCTCTTCATGCGCGCGAGCGCCGCGACGAGCTCGGCATTGCCCACCATGAAACCCACGCGCCAGCCGGCCATGTTGTAGCTCTTGGACATGGTGAAAAATTCGACGGCGACTTCGCGCGCCCCGGGCACCTGCATGATCGACGGCGCCTTCCAGCCATCGAAGGTGATGTCGGCGTAGGCCAGATCGTGCACCACGAGGATGTCGTGCAGGCGTGCCAGCGCCACGATGCGCTCGAAGAACTCGAGATCGACGCACTGCGCGGTCGGATTGCTCGGAAACCCGAGGATCATCATCTTGGGCTTCGGAATCGACTCGCGGATGGCGCGCAGCAGCTCCTCGAAGAAGTCGACGCCCGGGGTCATGCGCACCGAGCGGATGTCGGCGCCGGCGATGACGGCCCCATAGATATGGATCGGATAGCTCGGATTGGGCACGAGCACCGTGTCGCCGCGGTCGAGCGTGGCCAGCATCAGGTGCGCCAAGCCCTCCTTCGAGCCGATCGTCACGATCGCCTCGCTGTCCGGATCGAGCGTGACACCGTAGCGCGTGGCATACCAGTTGCAGATCGCGCGTCGAAGGCGTGGAATGCCCTTGGAGACCGAGTAGCCATGGGTGTCGGAGCGGCTTGCCGCCTCCACCAGCTTCTCGACGATGTGCGCGGGCGTCGGGCCGTCCGGGTTGCCCATGCTCATGTCGATGATGTCCTCGCCCCGGCGCCGGGCTGCCATCTTCAGTTCTGCCGTGATGTTGAAGACGTACGGCGGCAGCCGCTTGATCCGCGAAAACTCTCTCATCTCCCACCACTCCAAAGTGCCGTGGCAACGCGCCTGTTGCAGCCCGGTTTTGCACCCGTCTGTCGCACCCTCGTGCGGCAGGCGGGCCGGTGCTGGCATGCGGCCACGCCGAAAAAGATATAATTTAGCCGATTCGTCATCCGAACACCAACCGCCCGCCCCGCCCGGTGCGGTTTTACGGGCAGCGGCCTTGGCCCGCGCCAAAAAGACTGTCCCCACCGTGAAACTCCACGCTGCGTCCCCTGCCTTCTACAACACCTTCACGGCCTACGGAGCGGACTATGTCGAGATCAACCAGGTGCGGCATGGCTCGTCGGTGCTGGTGATGCCTGAAGGACCGGTCCTGTCCTGGCCGGTGCTGCGCTTTGCCGATCTCGCCGCCGAACACTTCGCCGCCGTGCTTGCGCAGGGACCGGAGGTGGTGGTGCTGGGCACGGGCCTCGTGCTCAGGTTTCCACCAGGCCGTATCCTGCGTGCCCTGACCGAGCGCCACATCGGAGTCGAGTGCATGGACGTGCATGCAGCCTGCCGCACCTACAACATCCTCATGACCGAAGGTCGACGCGTGGCCGCCGCGCTCTTGATCGAGACTCCGGCAGCCGGTCCCTGATGCAGCGCCACCACCCGGTCTCGCGGATCGCCACGTTACTGCTCCTCGTCCTCCTCGCGCTGATCTGGTTCGCAAGCCTGGCACCGCGCCACCTGGCCAAGACCGACGAGGGACGCTACGGCGAGATCCCGCGCGAGATGCAGGTCTCGGGCGACTGGGTGACGCCGCGCCTTGACGGCCTGAAGTACTTCGAGAAGCCGCCCTTGCAGTACTGGGCGACGGCGGCTGCCTTCGAGGTCTTCGGGGTCGGCGAGTGGACCACGCGCCTGTGGACCGGCCTGACCGGATTCCTGGGCGTGCTCATGGTCGCGACCACGGCGCGCCGCCTCTACGGGGGCGCGGCGGGCTTCTACGCCGCGGCCGTCCTCGCAAGCTCGATGCTCTACCTGCTCATGGCCCACGTCGCGACGCTCGACATGGGCGTGACCTTCTTCATGAGCGCGGGCCTGTGCGCAGCACTCATCGCCCGGCACAGCACCAGCCCCGCGGGGGCGCGCGCCTGGATGCTCGGCGCGTGGGCGGCGCTCGCCCTGGCCGTCCTCTCCAAGGGCCTCGAGGGTATCGTCCTGCCGGCGGCGGTGCTTGTCATATACCTCGTGACCACGCGCGATGTGACCCTCCTGCGTCGCCTCGAGCCGTGGCGCGGCGCGCTCGTCTTTCTGGCGATCGCTGCGCCCTGGTTCGTGCTCGTCTCATTGCGCAACCCCGGATTTGCACACTTCTTCTTCATCCACGAGCACTTCGAGCGCTTTCTGACGACCTCGCACCACCGCGAGGGGCCGTGGTGGTATTTCCTGCCGATCCTGGCGGTCGGGCTCCTGCCGTGGATCTTCATCCTGCCCCCGGCGCTGCGCCTGGCCCTCGAGGAGACCCACCTGCCCAACCAGAGCGCGATGGGCCGCTTCATGCCCGCCCGCCTGCTGGTCCTCTGGTCGGGTTTCATCTTCGTGTTCTTCAGCGTCTCAAGCTCGAAGCTGCCGTCTTACATCCTGCCGATCTTCCCGGCGCTCGCCCTGTTGCTGGGGGCCTACCTGGCGCAGGCCAGCGCGCGCGTGGTGGGGCGCTTGGCGCTCGCCTGCGCGCTCTTCGCGGCCGGTCTCATCGCACTGGGCATCGAGGGCCTCGGGCTCGTGGTGCCGATCGCCGAGGACAGCCAGCCCGCCTATGCCGCGTTCGGGCGCGCGCTCGCCCTGGCGGGCGCAGTGTGGCTCGCTGGCGCGGCGCTGGCCTTCGTGTTTGCCCGAGCCGAGCGCGTGCGTGCGGCCATCACCCTGCTCGCTGCGGCCAGCATCTGCGCCGAGACGGCGGGCCTCGTGGGCTACGACACGCTCGACCGGCTCGCCTCGGCCCAGTACGTCGCGGTGGCGCTGGAGGGTCTGGTCAACCCGACCACGCCGCTCTACAGCGTCGAGATGTACGAGCAGACGCTACCCTTCTACCTGGGGCGCACCATGACACTTGTCAACCAGCGCGACGAACTCGACCTCGGCTTGCGCGAGGAACCCGAGCGCGGCATCCCGACGCTCGCCGCATTCGCCACCCGCTGGCGGGCCGTGCCCGGCGGGGTCGCGGTCATGCCACCCAGCACTTTCGATAAACTCCAGTCCATGAATCTGCCGATGCGTGTCATCCTGAAGGACCACCGCTTCGTTGTAGTCTCCAATCCATGAGCTCCGTCAGCTTTTTTTTGATCCTCTGCGGCGTGCTCCTGAACGCTGCGGCGCAACTTCTCCTGAAGGCCGGTGTCAACGCCGTCGGGCGCTTCGCGTTCTCCGCGGAGAACGTGGTGCCGATCGGGCTCAAGCTCGCCACCCAGCCGCCGATCGCAGCCGGCCTCGCATGCTATGTCGTGAGCGTGGTGGTGTGGATCCTCGGACTCTCGCGGGTCGACGTGTCGGTGGCCTACCCCCTCCTGTCGATGGGTTACGTGGTCAACGCGCTCGCCGCCTGGTGGCTCTTCGGGGAGGTCATCACCCTGGAGCGGGCCGTGGGGATTGGCGTGATCCTGATCGGTGTGTACCTCGTAGCGCGCAGTGCCTCTTGAAATCGAGCATGAAACAGCGACCCTTTCTTCCTTTCACCCGCCCGACCCTCGACGAAGACACCATTGCCGGGGTGGCCGAGGTGTTGCGCTCGGGATGGATCACCTCGGGGCCCAAGGTCAAGGAGTTCGAAGCGGCCCTGTCCGAACATTGCGCTGGCCGTCCCGTTCGGGCCTTCAATTCGGGCACGTGCACGCTCGAGATTGCGCTGCGCATAGCGGGTGTCGGTCCGGGCGACGAGGTCATCACGACGCCTCTTTCCTGGGTCGCAACCAGCAACGTGATCCTCGAGGTCGGTGCCCGGCCGGTCTTCGCCGACATCGATCCCGTGACCCGCAATCTCGACCTCGAATGCGCAAGCGCCGCCGTGACCCCGGCCACGCGCGCCATCATCCCGGTCGATCTGAGCGGGCTGCCCGTGGATCGCGACCGGCTCTACGGTCTGGCGCGGGCGCATGGCCTGCGCGTCGTCGAGGATGCCGCGCAGGCGTTCGGCAGCACCTTCGGGGGGCGCGCGATCGGCAGCTTCGGCGACCTGGTGTCGTTTAGCTTCCATCCGAACAAGAACATCACCAGCATCGAGGGGGGCTGTCTCGTCATGAACACCCCCGAGGAGGCCCGGCTTGCCGAGCAGTACCGGCTGCAGGGTGTGGTGCGCTCGGGACCGGACGGCATGGATGTCGAACGCGTGGGCGGCAAGTACAACCTGACCGATGTGGCCGCCCGGGTGGGCTTGGGGCAGCTTGCGCGTTGGGCCGAATTCAAGGCCCGCCGCCACGCGCTGGCGCGGCGCTATTTCCAGCACTTCGAGGCGGCGGGCACGGCGGCGCTCGGCCTCGAGCTGCCCGTGGCTGACTTCGAGCACACCAACTGGCACATGTTCCAGGTGGTGCTTGCCGAAGAGCGGCTCACGCTCGTGCGCGCGGAGCTCATGAAACGGCTCGAGGAGCGCGGCATCGGCACGGGTGTCCACTATCCGGCCATCCATCTGTTCACCCTGTACCGGCAGATGGGCTGGAAGCCAGGCGATTTCCCGCATGCCGAGTACGTCGGGCGCAACACCCTCACGCTGCCCTTGTTTCCGAGCATGGAGGATGCCGACATCGACTACGTCGTCACCGAGCTGAGCGCGCTGCTCAAGGCGCACCAGCGATGAAGGCGCCCTACCTGTCGGTGGTCATTCCGGTCTACAACGAGGAGGAAGGTCTTGCCGCCCTGTTCGCGCGCCTCTATCCGGCGCTCGACGACCTCGCCCGCGAGCTGGACGAGCGCTATGAAGTCATCTTCATCAACGACGGCAGCCGCGACCGGTCGGCGGCCCTGCTGGCCGAGCAGTTCCGGGCCCGTCCCGAGGTCACGCGCGTCATCCTGTTCAATGCCAATTACGGCCAGCATGCGGCGATCATGGCGGGCTTCAAGAGCGTCGAGGGCAAGGTCGTCGTGACCCTCGATGCTGACCTGCAGAATCCGCCCGAGGAGATCGCAAGCCTCGTGCGCACGCTGCGACAGGGTTTCGACTACGTGGGCACGATCCGCCGCGAGCGTCAGGATTCCTGGTTCCGCCGCACCGCCTCGCAGGCGATGAACCGGCTGCGCCAGCGCATCACGCGCATCCAGATGACCGACCAGGGCTGCATGCTGCGCGCCTACAGCCGTAACATCGTCGACACCATCAATGCCTGCAATGAACTGAACACGTTCATCCCGGCGCTCGCCTACACCTTCGCCAACCACCCCACCGAGATCGAGGTCGCGCACGAGGAGCGCAACGCCGGCGAGTCCAAGTATTCCCTGTATCAGCTGTTGCGGCTGAACTTCGATCTCGTGACCGGGTTTTCGATCGTGCCCCTGCAGATGTTCTCGCTGCTCGGCTTCATCCTTGCCCTGATCTCGGCGTTCTTCGTCGCCTTCCTCGCCGTGCGGCGCCTCATCTACGGCCCGGAGGCCGAGGGCCTGTTCACCCTGTTTGGCATCGCCTTTTTCCTCATCGGCGTGCTGCTGTTTGGCATCGGCCTTCTCGGAGAATATGTCGGGCGCATCTATCAGCAGGTGCGCGACCGGCCGCGCTACCTGATCCAGGCGATCCTCGAGGCCCCCGAGGAGCGCTGATGGCCCGCCCACCGAGCGCGCTGGTGTTTGCCTATCACAACGTCGGCGTGCGCTGCCTGCGCGTGCTGGCGGCCGCCGGTGTCGAGATCCGGCTCGTGGTCACGCACGCCGACCGCCCGGATGAGACCATCTGGTTCGACAGCGTCGCGGCCACCGCAGCCGAACTGGGCATCCCCTCGATCGCCCCGGAGCACTTGGACGAGGCCGCGTTGCAGGGTCCAAGCGGCGCCGAGGCACCGGACTTCATCTTCTCGTTTTATTACCGCCAGATGCTGCCGGCAAGCGTGCTGCAGATGGCAGGGCGGGGGGCTTACAACATGCACGGCTCGCTGTTGCCGAAGTATCGCGGCCGCGTGCCGGTCAACTGGGCGATCATCGAAGGCGAGACGCGCACTGGAGCGACGCTCCACGAGATGGTGGCCAAGCCCGATGCGGGCGCCATAATCGGCCAGACGGAGGTGCCGATCCTGCCGGACGACACCGCCCTCGAGGTCTTCCAGAAGGTCACCGTCGCCGCCGAGGTCACGCTCTGGAAGAGCCTGCCGGACCTGCTTGCGGGCAGCGCCGTGCGCCGGCCCAACGAACTCGCACTGGGGTCCTATTTCGGAGGCCGCCGGCCCGAGGACGGCCGCATCGACTGGGGTGCGCCTGCCCAGCGCGTCTACAACCTCGTGCGCGCCTTGGCGCCACCTTACCCGGGTGCCTTTTGCGAGGTCCGGGGGCGGCGCCTCGTCATCACCCGGGCGCGTCTTCTTTGGCGCGGCAGCGGCGCGCAGGACAACGGGCCGCACGAGAACGGGGCGCAAGATGCCGGCGATTTGGCGCCGGGGCTTGCGGTGCGGGATAATCGCATTCTGGGAGTCTGCGGCGACGGTGGTGCACTCCTCATCTTGCGGCTCGTGCACGACAGTCGGGAAATCACCCCGCTCGAGCTGGCCGCACTTCTCTACTCATCATGAAAAAAATCCTGATCCTCGGCGTTAACGGCTTCATCGGCCATCATCTGTCCAAGCGCATCGTCGAGACGACCGACTGGCATGTCTATGGCATGGACATGCAGTCCGAACGCCTCGCCGACGTGCTCACGAATCCGCGCTTTCATTTCTTCGAAGGCGACATCACCATCAACCGCGAGTGGATCGAGTATCACGTGCGCAAGTGTGATGTGGTGTTGCCCCTGGTTGCGATCGCGACCCCGGCCACCTACGTGCAGCAGCCGCTGCGCGTCTTCGAACTCGACTTCGAGGCGAACCTGCCCATCATCCGCCAGGCCGTGAAATACAAGAAGCGCGTGATCTTCCCCTCGACCTCCGAGGTCTATGGCATGTGCTCCGACGAGGCGTTCGATCCTTACGCCTCGGATCTGGTGTACGGACCGATCAACAAGCCACGCTGGATCTACGCCTGCTCCAAGCAGCTCATGGACCGGGTGATCGCCGCCTACGGCCAGCAGGAGGGACTCGAGTACACGCTGTTTCGACCCTTTAACTGGATCGGTTCGGGACTGGATTCGATCCACACCCCCAAGGAGGGCTCATCGCGCGTCATCACGCAGTTCTTCGGCCACATCGTGCGCGGCGAGAACATCAGCCTGGTCGATGGCGGTGGCCAAAAGCGTGCCTTCACCTACATTGACGACGGCATCGAGGCCCTCATGAAGATCATCGAGAACGCCCAGGGCGTCGCCTCGGGCAAGATCTACAACATCGGCAATCCCGCCAACAATTTCTCGGTGCGTGAACTCGCCACCATGATGCTGACCCTTGCTGCCGAATATCCCGAATATGCCGAGAGCGCAAAGCGCGTCAAGCTGATCGAGACCACCTCGGCCGACTACTATGGCGGCGGCTATCAGGATGTCCAGAACCGGGTGCCCAAGATCGAGAACACCTGCGCCGAACTGTCCTGGGAGCCGCGCGTCAAGATGGACGACGCACTGCGCCGGATCTTCGATGCCTACCGGGGCCAGGTGGGGGTGGCGCGCGGTCTGGTGGAATAGGCAGCAGCCTTGACCCCTGCACAGTACTCGATCCGTCCGGTCGAGCCCGGCGAGGAAGCGGCGCTTTTCGCGCTCATCGTCGGGCTTGCAGAGTACGAGAATCTCGCTCACATGGTGGTGGCCACGCCCCCCGACCTGGCAGACGCCCTGTTTGGCGAGAAGGCCCGCGTCGAGGCCGTGCTGGTGCGGGTGGACAACCACCCCGAGCCGGTCGGCTTCGCACTGTACTACCACAACTTCTCGACCTTCCTCGGGCGCGCCGGACTGTACCTGGAGGACCTGTTCGTGCTGCCGGCCTTTCGCGGTCAGGGGCTTGGGCGCGCACTCCTCATTCATCTCGCGCGCCTGGCCGTTTCCCGCAATTGCGGCCGCTTCGAGTGGTCGGTGCTGGACTGGAACACGTCCGCCCAGGGGTTCTACGAGAGCCTCGGGGCCAGGGTCCTGCCGGACTGGCGCATCACGCGCGTGACGGGCGCTGCGCTCACGGCGCTTGCGGCGCTCCCCTGAAGGCCGGATGCCCACGCTCACCCTGAAAGTGGACGTCGACACGCTGCGCGGCACCCAGGAGGGCGTGCCGCGGCTCCTCGACCTGTTCGCGCGGCACGGCATCCACGCCACCTTCCTGTTTAGCCTTGGGCCCGACCACACGGGACGCGCCATCAGGCGGGTGTTCCGCCCGGGCTTCTTCGCCAAGGTCTCGCGCACCTCCGTGCTCGAGCACTACGGGGTGCGTACCCTGCTCTATGGCACGTTGCTGCCCGGACCGGACATCGGCCGCGTCGGCGCCCCGATCCTGCGCGCGGCGCGCGCCGCGGGTCACGAGGTGGGGATCCACACCTGGGATCACGTGCTCTGGCAGGACCGGGTGCGCACCGCCGACCCCGGCTGGACCTGCCTGCAGATGCAAAAGGCCTGGACGCGCTTCGAGGAGGTGTTCGGCACCCCGCCCAGAACCCATGGTGCGGCAGGCTGGCAGATGAACGCCTTCGCCCTGCGTCAGCTTGACGCCTGGGGGATGCGCTACGCCTCGGATGGCCGCGTTGCGGACCCCGGGCTCGGCCCCTACCGGGTGGAACTCCAGGGTACGGTGCTCGATTGCGTGCAGCTACCCACCACCCTGCCCACCCTGGACGAATTGATCGGCATCGACGGCATGGATGGCGCCGCTGCTGCGCGCCATATCCTCGAGCAGGCGCATCCCGCCTCGCAGGACCAGGTCTTCACCCTGCACGCCGAACTGGAAGGCGCGAAGCTGCTGCCGGCCTTCGAAACCCTCCTTAAGGGGTGGCGCACGCAGGGTTATGAATTTGCCACAATGGAGGGCTACTATCAGCGCCTCGATGCGGCAGCGCTGCCGGTGCGAGCCTTTGGCTGCGGCACCGTCCCGGGCCGCTCTGGCGACCTGATGGTCGTCAAAGCGGCTTCTTAGGTGGACCCGCAGGCAGGACTGCGGGAACGACTAGCGCCGGCCCCAATGGTGAGCGTCACCCCGGAAATGATCCCGATCCCAGCCAGGATAGCGCCCGTGGTCCCAGCCATAGCCGTAACCCCAGCCGCGCCACGCATAGCCGGGCCCGAAGGCGACCGGCGGCACGACATAGCGCGGCCCGACCACGGCAGGGGGTCCGACGTAGTAGGGGGCGGGCGCCACCACCACAGCGGGCACGCCGACCGACACGGCGAAGAACCCGCGCGCGTGGGCTGGGGCAGTGACCCCGGCCAGGCCCGCGGCGGTGACTGCGCAGACGACGAGTTTCTTGAACATGGCACACTCCTCTTTCAAAGTTGGGCCGATCCGATTGGCCTACTGATTAGAACGCGAATGCGCCTGTGTCGTGCACCGAGAAGTGGGTCGCGAGTATGTCATTTGTAACCAAACGCGTCGGCGCCGTGCGCGCCGTGCTGCCAAGGAGAGTCTGCATGACCGTCGAGCTGAACAAACCAGTGCCCGCCTTCGTCGCCCAGTCCACCGGGGGCCCGGTGTCGCTGTCGGACTACAAGGGGCACAAGCTGGTGCTCTACTTCTATCCCAAGGACATGACCAGCGGATGCACCATCGAGGCGCACAACTTCCAGCGCGACCTGCCCAAGTATGACAAGCTGAACGCNNTTCAAGAAGGCCGGCGCCGAGATCCTCGGGATCTCCCGGGACAGCCTCGCCTCGCACGAGCGATTCAAGGCGAAGATGGCCTTTCCGTTCGAGCTCATCTCCGACCCCGACGAGACCCTGTGCAATCTGTTCGGTGTCATGAAGGAGAAAAAACTCTACGGCAAGGTGTCAATCGGCATCGAGCGCAGCACTTTCGTCATCGACGGCAAGGGGCGCCTCATCCAGGCGTGGCGGGGACTGAAGGTTCCCGGACACGTGGAAGAAGTGCTAAAGTACGTGCAGAGTCTTTAGGCGAGGGCGACTTCATGCCCCGCGGGCCTGCAACCAGAATCGAAGAACACCGAATCGAAGCATACGAGACGCTCAGGACTTCGTTCCATTGACCCCATGTACCGAGAAGGCCGTCTGTCAGTGCACCCCGCACCGGCAGCCGGCCTTTGCTTTTTCTTTTCCTGAAATTTGCCNNCCCCAGAACCCGAGACGATGCCACTTCCCAAACTGCCCAGCAAGCCCGCTGCACTGTTGTCAGAAAGCGCGATTGAGGAAGCCAACAAGTCCAAGCCCCGGGCCAAGCCCGTGCGCCGCCCCGAACCTGCCCCGGCCAAGACGGTGGCGCCCCTAGCGCGCACCACGCCGGCCGCGCG
>PLEY01000136.1:35013-35931 GCA_003136595.1 Burkholderiales bacterium | reverse complement strand
ATTTGGCACCAAGCTCGGTGACCTCTTTGGCTACCGCCTCGGCACGGTCGGCGTAGAAGTCGTTTACAAGCACCGTATCGCAACCATTGGCAGCAAAGTGAAGCGCCGTCTGACGCCCGACTCCTTGACCAGCCCCTGTGACCAGGGCCGTCCTGCCTTGAAGACTGAGAATGCTTTGCACTGAGCGAATTCCAAGAATGCGTGGGCATCGAGCCCAGAAGCAGCCGTGACGATACAATTCATAAAACTGACTCTATAGTCAGAAATGCCAGTGTAATTGCTTTTGACTCAAAAGTCAGGTCGTTTTTGTCACGAGTTGGNNGCCTGACAGGAGAGACTGACGTCTCGCAGACCTTTCCCGAAGTAGCGAGGAAGAATTTTAAGCAGGCGCAGGCAAATACGCCTCTTTTCCTCTATAGCGCAAAACGCGCTGGCTAGTGGGTGTGATCCGGCAGGCGCTCTACCGCCCCTTTGCGGATCGGGTATGGGTAGGCAAGGTAAACGCGGTATAGGCGGCTAGGCGGTGAGGAATGGCGCGACAATCGCAGGCAAAACGAGGCGCGCCGCGCTGACCGGAACGTTAAGCCGGAGCGTTCCCGCGGGCCGCTCGCGGAAGCCATTGACCACGTCGAGCGCGGATTCGACTTCGATCAAGGCCGGTGCGAGCCGCTCTAGTAAGCGCTGGCCAACTTCGGTTGGCACCACGCTTCGCGTCGTGCGATTCAGCAAGCGCACACCGAGTTGGCTCTCCAGCCGGCGCACCGCTTCGCTGAGCCCTGAGGCACTGCCACCGGTTGCCCGCGCTGCCTCCCTGAACCCCCTGGCGTGCGCCACCGAGAGAAACGCATTGAGGTCGCTCAGTTCATAATCCATTGTTCGTAATTTGGTACAACCTGTACCGATTGTACTGGATTGTTC
>PLEY01000136.1:0-34944 GCA_003136595.1 Burkholderiales bacterium | reverse complement strand
CCGCACGTCACCAACCAGATCATCCGCAAGGCCTTGCACCCCTATGCGAGCGAGCTGGTCATCGTCACCAAGGTTGGGGCGCGACGCGGCTTGGACGGTTCATGGATTCCGGCCACGTCCCCGGAGGAACTGAGGCAGGCCGTTCACGACAATCTCCGCAATCTGGGGGTCGACGTGCTCGACGTCGTCAATTTCCGCTGCATGTTCGACCCCCACCACCCCGCCGAGGGGTCGATCGAACAACCGCTGACCGCCCTCGCGGAGCTGCAGAACGCGGGTCTGATCCGCCATCTGGGGCTCAGCCATGTCACCTCCACGCAGATTGCCGAGGGCCGACGCATTGCCGAGATCGTCTGTGTCCAGAATCACTACAATCTGGCCCACCGCGCTGACGATGGCCTCATCGACGCATTGGCGGAGCAGGGCATTGCCTATGTGCCGTATTTCCCGCTGGGCGGCTTCACGCCCTTACAGTCCTCGATCCTCACCGATGTCGCGAACGGTCTGGGATACACGCCCATGCAAATTGCGCTCGCATGGCTGCTTCAGCGCTCACCCAACATTCTGCTTATCCCCGGCACGTCGTCACTCGCACACCTGCGGGAGAATCTCGCAGCGGCCAAGCTGACGCTGACACCGCAGGTCATTTCGCAACTGGATGAAATCGCCCGCTAAGGGGGATTCGGAGAATCGGCGGGCGTCGCCGAAGCACCATCCCAAGACCGCCGAGGCGAGCCTGACGCGAACGATCCGTCACCCTGGGGCTGCAATCGGTGAATGCGTGACCGAAACCTCGCTTGGGCCGCTNNNNGGCCCGGTGCCCCCGCAGCCGGGACAAGGGACGCGCCTGCCAGAGGCGCTCCTATCCAGAGGGTACGCCTGCGGATAGGAAGACATGTGCCCCCGTCACGAAGACCTTCTCGAATAGAGTTGTGCCGGCCTGAACGGCCCGATCCGCTGCGCGCCCTCGATGGGCTCCACCAGATCCCGGTCCGCGAGGCGACGCCGAAAGCTGGACTTGTCCAGGGGACGACCGAGCACCTCCTCGCACACGGCCTGCAATTCTCCGAGGGTGAACTGCGTCGGGAGCAGTTGCAGCGGCAATTCCAGTACGTCAATCTCGTGGCGTGCCGCCATGACCGCCTGCGCGACCAGTTGATTGTGGTCGAAGGCGAGCCGCTCGTCTGCGGACGCGACATCGGCGTCGCGCCATTCGAGCGCCTCGACGCGCTTGCCGGCCACAGGCGACAGCGCTTCTGCGACCACGAGGGCGCGAAACACGATGCTCAAGGCCCACGGCGCACGGGGGTCGCGGGTCGGCCCACCGATTGCCGCCACCTGACGAAAGAGCAGCCCATCGAGGCCCAGGCGCTCCCCTGCGACCCGCGCGGCGGCCTCCTCGAGCGATCGATCCAGATCCACACGCAGCACGCCGCCCGGCAGGGCCCATCGACCGGGATACGGTGCTTCCGCCCGTCGCGCGAGCAGCACGTGCAAGCGGTGCCCGACGATACCCAGCAGGACCAGCTCGATGCGGGTGAAAGGCATCGGATGCTTCGATATTGTCGTTTCTTGCGCCCTTGATGCCATGGCATTCATCTTAGTTGCAAATTACCACGAAGTATACGATACTTACTTCGTAGCATTGTGCTACTAAGAGGTGTACCAAGGAGATCGGCATGGACTACGACATTATCGGTGACGTGCATGGACAGGCGGGCAAGCTCAAAGCGCTCTTGCGCAAACTCGGCTATGTCGAAGCAGGAACCTGGAAGCCGCCGGTAGGTCGGCAGGCAGTCTTTCTGGGTGACCTGATCGACCGCGGGCCGGCACAGGTGGAGGTCGTATCCATCGTGCGCGGGATGATCGATGCTGGTGACGCGCGCTGTGTGATGGGCAACCACGAATTCAATGCCATCGGGTTCGCAACGCCCCGCGCAGATGGGAGCGGCGAGTATCTGCGCCGCCACATTCCGAAGAATCGCCACCAGCATAGCGAGTTCTTAAGACAGGTCGGTGAAGGGTCCGCCTTGCACCGGGAACTCGTCGACTGGTTCCAAACGCTGCCTCCGGCGCTCGAACTGGCTGGCATCAGGGCGGTGCATGCCTGGTGGAACCAGGATTTCGTGGATCTCGTGGCAAAGCGGTTCTGGGACGGCACGCGTATGAGCCAGTCCTTCCTGCACGCGTCCTACGAGCGCGGCACCGAGGACTGGGCCGCGATGGAAGGTCTGACCAAGGGGCTCGAGATTGCCCTGCCCGAGGGGTATTCGTTCACGGACCACGATGGAATTGAGCGCACCAACGTGCGCACCCGGTGGTGGCTGCAGGGTGAGTTGACCTATCGGGATGTGGCAATCGTCGAAGGTGATGCCATCGCGCAGATGCCCGAGATCCCTGTGCCGCGCGACGTGATCGGTGCACCGAGCCCTGGCGCACCCGTATTCGTGGGTCACTACTGGCTAAAGGGTGTACCCAAGCTCCAGTCACCGACCGTGGCCTGCCTGGACTACTCCGCGGCGCACGAGGGACCGATGGTTGCGTATCGATGGAGCGGGGAGTCCAAACTCGATGCGGGAAATTTTGTGATCGCAGCGTGAAGTGAACGGCGCGCCACGACGAGGGAAAGCGCGTGCTCCCCGCGCGGCGCCTGGAGCGGTCCGCACGCGGCGGAGAAGACGTCCGTAGGAATAGCCGACCTGCATGAGCCGACCGGGATCAGCCAACAGGAAACTGCCGACGGACAACCGCTCCTAGTCGGCGATGACGCGATTGCCGCTCTGCTGTTTCGCCTTCCAGAGCCCTTGGTCGGCCGCGGTGAGCAACTGCGTCGCGCTCATGGGGGCCGCAGGAGTGCTGGCGGCAACGCCGACGCTGATCGTCAGGAAACTGGGAAGGCCGCGTCCATAGCCGTAGTAGCTCTCGCGAGAATACGCTTCGCTGAGCTCGACCTTTTCCCTGCTGTGCGAATAGAGTTCATCCACTGCGACCCGCGCGGCCTCGGCCTGGGTGGTCACCTCGGCAATGTCGCCAATCGGCAGGAGCCCGACGAATTGGCCGCCGCCCCAACGCCCCAGAAGCACATCGGGAGCGACGGCCGCACGCATGGTCCGGGCGATCTCGCACAAGATACGGTCTCCCGCCCGGTGGCCATACATCTCGTTGATGGGCTGAAAATGATCGAGGTCGGCAAGGAACAGGGCCACCGGCATACCCGTCTGCTCGGCATCAAGGAGCGCCTGCTCCACGCGCCGCATCATGTACTGGCGATCCGGTAACCCGGTCAAGCCGTCTTCGCCTGAAGAACCGGCAATCTCCCACTGGTGTTGCGGCGCTGTGGTCATGGCACTCCCGAGCATGAGGGATGAGAACGGAATCCTCACCGGAAGGCTTGGCCGTGTCAACGAAAATCCGGTAACCGCGGCTCAAAACGGATCTCGCTGACATGGCGCCGGCCGCCCTGGTTCTGTAACTGCACGACGATATCCACCGTCAGGTGTAACAGGCGCTGGATGGTCTGGAAGTCGAGGAAGGCCCCACCCGGGGAGTCCTTGATCATGATCGCCATATGCTCAAACGCAAGATCGGGAGACCCCGCATGGACGCTCGTGATGCTGCCGGGGTGGCCCGAGGCGGCATTGCGCACGTAGTAGAGACACTCGGCGCCACGAAGCTCGGCCAAGAGGATCCGGCAGGGTTTCATGCGCAGGCACGCTTCTAGCAAGTCGCGGGCCGTGACGCTCGCCGTGGACTGGTCACCCTTGCTGTAGAGCAGGTTTACGTGGTTTGAATGTGGCAAGGTCAGTTCGCGCACGTCCTCGATCGTGATGAGCCGCTCTCCTCGGGGAATCTCGCACACGAGCGCCTTCATGAAGGTGGTCTTGCCACTGCCGGTCGCGCCGGCGACGACAATGTTCCTGCGCAGTTGCACGGCGCGCCGCAGAAACGACTCCACCACACCACGCTCGAGCAGATCCTTGAGTTCGGTGTCGCCACTTCGGGACTCCAAGGCATGGATGCGCACCGCACCGAAGGCACCGCTTGCGCCAAAGCCGGCGAGCGTGCGCTCGATCTGGATTGGTTTTCTGATGGTGATGGAGACCGTACCGGGGGGCACCGCGGGTGGGCGGGCGAGCTGCAGCCGCAACTCGGACAGTGGTCGTGAGGATAGCCCGGCTACCCCGGCTACGCCACCTCCGCCCTCAGGTCCCGCCATCCCGTTTCCGACTCCCCGGCCCGACGCGCCTGCGCGCGCGCCACGAAATTCGCTGTTCGGAATGGAAGCGGACAGAAGCGGATGGCGCTCGTTCCACTCCTGCTCGCAGAGCCTTGCCACTGCGGTGCCGAGATGAATCAACTCGGCTTCGGACACGCTGCAGGGCACCGCCTCCCAGACCCCGCGCCGTTCGACGAAGACCAGATCGGGGCCGTTGATCGCAATCTCAGTGATGTCCTCATCCCCGAGCAATGGCGCAAAGCGCTCCAGGTAAGTCTGCGCGGAGGTATCGCGCCCGAGTGTGGTCATCGCACTCATCGCTGTCATCGCGGTCTATCCAGGCCTCACGGGGAGCTGCTCAGCGCAGGACATAGACGTCGTCAAAGCGCAGGTCGCGGGCCACGTAGATCGTGAGCAGCTCACCCCGGTTCTTGTAGATCGTCGGAGGCACGTTCAGGGAGTTTGCAAGGATCTCCTTGGAGAGGTCCTGGGCGGCTCCAACCGTGTTGGTGGGCGCCGTGTTGATGGTGGTGACCGACGCTGCGCTCTGGCGGTTCGCGCGCGCGAGTTCAATGGCAACCGCGTCCTGGAAACTCGAGAGCAGAAACGCGGCACCGATACGGTCCCACCAGTGATTGTCCACCGCTCCGGGTAGCCCCTGGCCGCCGACCGCGTCCCCGCCAGGAGAATCCAGGTTCACGAGCACTCCGCCTGGAGTCTTGATGCGGTTCCACAGGACAAACAGCCGGGCATCGCCGTTGCGCACGGCGCTCTGATACTCGCCCGTGACGTGGCTGCCCCGCTCGATCAGGACCGTGTGGCCATTGTCCGAAAAGATATTGTCCGTGACGATGCAAGAGGCAAACCCTGCAATGTTCGAGACCAGCTGGGTCTCGAGAACACAAGGGATATAGGCCCCGCGCGCGAGGACAAGGTCGCGTGCGCCCAGTCGGGCGGCACGCGCCTCGGCGAGACGGGTTCCAGAGAGGCTCGAGCCCAGACTCTGCAACAGGTTACGCCTCTCCGATGTGGCCGGGTAGCGGGGTGATCCATCGAAGGGCAAACCAGCACCCGCCGCTGCAGTCCCCTCGGGGCCATCACGAACCACTGCCGCAGGCAACCCGGCCGGCGCTGTGCCTCCCGCGCTTGGCTCGATCATCATGGCNNGGACCAGGTAGTACGGCGGCCGCTGCGGCAGGATCCCGAAATGGCCCGCTGCGCGTTTCGCCTGCGGGACCCTGGGACGGCCCAGGCGGCAGGTCCGGGGGAAGCGGCGGCACACCGGCGCTCGCATAATCGATCGCATCATGGGTCAAGTGCGAGGCCACGTGCGCGACCGCATCCTTGAGCGGAGCCTGCGGCGGCTGCCCCGTCCCCATCGTCGGCTCGGAGTTTGGCGCCCAATGGTCCGCAAAGATACGCCCTCTCCTGGGTGTGCGGGACTCGCTTGCCTCCTCTGTGGCGGGAGGATGGACCTTCGCAGACCAGATGTCACGTAGCCGCGCCCGCGCGACCCAGGCCGCAACGAGCACCGTCGAGACCGCGAGCACGACCGTGAGGACCAAGGGCTGCCAGCGTAGCGGTGGCCGTGATGCCTCCACCGTAAACTCGCGCCGGTCCCCGAGGAGAGAGGGTGACGGAGGCCCGTGATCCGTATCCTCCATATCATCCGCTTCGTCCGTACCATCCGTACCATCCGTNNCATCCGTATCATTCATAGGGGTCCTCCGAGCCCCTGGCGGGAAATGCTCGGCATCGTGGTTCCGTCTTCCGGGGGGATTCCTTCGGCGTCATAGCGCTCGTTAAACACACCAAGGAGCGAGCCGCCGAGGCGCAGGTTCCACAGCGGCGCAAGCCCCTCCAGCACGACATAGTCGCCTTCCATGTGGGAATTGATGAGGCGCTCATTTCGCGATCCGGGCGTGCTGCGGTAGATGGCGGGGATTGCGAGGTTGTTCGGGAACCGCATGTAGGTGAAGAGGCCGTCATCGAACACCTCGCGTGGCCGGATATCTTCCGCCTCGTGGACGACTTCGAGGCTATAGCGCTCGTTACGCCGAAATGGCGAGCTGGACTGCCCGATGCTCGGCTTGTCCCTGTCGGCAGGGAACATCGCGCCTGGCCTGCCACGAGTCGGGCTCGGGCTGGGATCGCCGGCCAGTTCCACCACCAGCTTTGCGGTGCGTGCCGGATCGAAGAGTGAGGCCCGAGGATCGGCCACGAGATCGAAGACATAGGACTCGCGCGCTGTCTTGATGGTGAGGCCCGCAGCCTGCGCGCCGGCATGCGCCTCAATGAAGAGGTAGTTCTGTCCGGTGTGCCAGACGATGTCCCAGGCTCTCGGGTTGGCCTCATTGCCGTTGCAGGCAACCTCCTGGATGGCTTCGAGAGGGGCGAGTTCAATGAGCGTCGGATAGGGCCCGACCCGCAATTCGACGATGGCATCGCTTCTATGAACGATGTGCCGGATGCGCGGATCAGGCGCAAACTGGCCAGGGGGTGGAGCCTCGGATCCCTGTGCATGACCTGCAAGCGCAATGGCTGCGAGGGCCGTCGCAAGGATGAGACACGGCCAAAGCCCGACGAGCGGGTTGACGTCTGCACGCGCCATGACGTCCGAGCCGCAAGGAACGCGCCTCATCGCCCAACCTCCAGCTCCTCGTCAAGGTGGTACGCGAGCACCCGAAAACCAAAGGGGTTCTCGATCAATTCCGACTCCCGGGCGCCGAACGCCAGCACGTATTGATATCGCAGGGTGGCGATGTAGCGCTGGGTGCGAACCTCGCCTGCCACCATGCGCGTGACGATCTCGAGCCGCACGGTGGCGATGCCGGGCTCGTTCAAGGTGATACTGAGGACGCGCGGCATGATCTCGGTCTGGTCGCGAAATTTCGCATCGAGCGCGCCCTCTCCCTCATAGCGGGCAGCGTAGGCGGCCCAGGTGCCGGGATCGCTAAAACGCGCCACGGTGTCGTAATCGTGCTGGAGCAGCCGGAAGACATAGCGTTCGCGCGCGGTCACGTAGGTTGCGATCCAGTGCTTGTCGTTGAGCTCAGCGCTTCCGACCTGGTGATTCGCACTCGGCGTCACCATCGCGTCGCCCGTCGCACGATCCACCGTCACGACGTAGGGCACCACCGAGTGCAAAGGCACGAGCCCGACCAGCGCAAGCGCCTCGGCGAGGGCTATAAGGCCTGCGGCACCCGCCACCTGCCAGGCAGTGCGCCGCGAGCGCGACTCGTTGGCAACGAGCGAGGTCTCCCAGTCGACGCGGGGTAGATCGGACGCTTCGGCTAACCCGGCAGACGCCGCGCCAAAGGGTGCATCAGCGGCGATCATCGTCCTGCTCCAGCGCTCCGTTATGGGCGGCGTTGCGTATGGGAGATCCCGGCTGCGAATTGATCCAGACGCGTGGCGCGGTGCCAGAGGGATACTCGAGCTTCGGTGGCGCATCCTGGCATCCGCATGAAACCAGCAGCAGCGTCGCAGGCCAGCATTGCTTTGCGCGCTTGCTGATGGACGACGCGACAGATTGATCGTCAGGACTTGTAGTAGAACTCCTCTCTGGCTTACTCATCTCGGCCTCCTCATGGCCCGCCTCCGGCCGGCATCGTAGGTGCAGCCCATCGGGATGCTGGACGCAACCGCTCTGCTCGTCCATCCCTCCATCGCCGCATCTCCTATCGCCTCATCTTCCATCGCTTCACCTGCCATCGTTTGCCCAGTTCGCGCCGAGCGTGTCGATCCCCTGGCGAGCCCCACCTCGAATGATGGTCCCCGTGCCGGGTGCGCGCGCATCGCGGCGCTCAACCTCGCGCTCACCACCACGTCCAACCCCGCCATCACCCGATCCGCCGACCCGGTGTGCCTGGCCTTCGGCTGCAATCGGACCGCGTCCGCCCAACCTTGCAAGGACTGCGCCGCCGGCTACGCCCAGCGCGACGGCCGCGCCGCTCACCGAGGCTCCGCCAAACACCGATGCGGCGATCGAGTCGACCTTGAAACTCAGGTAAACCAGGATGACCGCGGTGCCCACCGTCTGCAGCAGCAGCGTGGTCAGATCGAGCTGCGTCGACAGGGTCCCACCGCCGAGGTCGGCCGCGAGGTTGGCATTGATGCGTCCTGTGGTCTGTAGGCCAATACCCACCAGGGCCAGGAGGAAAGCGATTTCAATCGAGTAGCGCAAGAGCCCGTTCAACCAGCCGCTGAAATAGCCGCTCGTCTCACGAAATGCCGCGGCCGCGACGAAGAGCGGGCCGATCGCCACGATCATGTAGATCGCCGCCTGGACGGCGATGATCTCGACAAAGGCGAACGCCATGAAAAGCAGCAACGCAAGCGCAACGATGCTGCCGGCCGCGATCACTTCGAGGCCCGTGACATCGGCGCCGCCCAAGGCCGAGATCTGGATATGGTCAAAACCCGC
Organism: Burkholderiales bacterium; assembly: GCA_003136595.1. Classification (GTDB taxonomy): domain Bacteria; phylum Pseudomonadota; class Gammaproteobacteria; order Burkholderiales; family Burkholderiaceae_D; genus BOG-994. Next base: position 26,302 of record PLEY01000136.1, on the reverse strand, counting down.
TTTGAGCAGTACGCGGTAGGATCCGATTAGCTGGTCAAGTTCGGCGTCGAGCACCGCGGGCGTCGAGGTGGCGGACGCTCCCGGAAGCGACGCAGGGGCTGCGAAGCCGATGAGACTGGTCTCGAGTTCGCTGGCTGCACTCACCAGCTCTGTGTACCCGCCGCCGGTGCTCAAGGCTAGCAGCAGCACGAGAATGGCGCGCAGGTTCTGGGCGAAGAGATCGAGGAACAGGTGTTGACCACCGACGCCACGGACCAGGTTCAACCCTTGCCAGCCGACATTCACCGAGAGCCCGGCGAGAACAGCGGGCAGCGCGGCATTGGCAAGACCGGCCGCGGCCAGGGCGCTGAACTCGGCGAAGGGAGTCAACAACTGGGTGGCCATCGTGTTGAAGAAACCGGACATGGTGGGATCAGAACCTGTGAGTGAATGGGGCTGCGGAACTGGGACCGTTTCGGGCAGAGATTGCGTAGCTGGATCCGTCGTCGCTGGAGGATCAGGGACAGCTGTAGCAGGAGCGCCCCGACTGGGTCGCGATGTGCACGCCCAGGTCGGCCTGGTGGGCAATCGCCAGTTGTAATTCGGCCTGCTGGACCCAGACGGCGTAGTCGAGCATGGTCTTCTCGGCCATGAGTTGGGTCTCCTCCGATGCGATACGGGCCTGCAGGTCCGCAGCACCCTTGGTGTCGCCGCTCGTATCCGCGGCGCTGGCAAGTCCCTGCAGTTGAGACGCGCGGGTCTGCGCCGCCTGCAGGGCCTGGCTGACAGTGCCGGAGTGCTCGGCGGCGAGCATGACGGGCGCCTGGCAGGCGGCAACGGAGTTCGGTGATCCCTGCCACCCCGAGCAGGGGCTCGTTCTGACCTGGTTGTAGATCCCCTGTGCTGCCGGGCCTCCCCCGCCCACGCCCTGGCTGAGGAGAGTTGTCATCATGGCCGCATAGTTGGCCGGCAGCGACTGGCGCACGGCGCCGTTCTGGAGCAGCGCCTGGCCTGCGGTACGCAGTCCCGTGATCGAGCGCAGGGATTGCTGGGCCACCTGGAACTGCTGGAGCATCTGCTGGTATTGCTGCACCAGCCTGGCGATCGTCTGCGCCTCGTTCGTCGCACTCTGGCTGATCGCCGCGACATCTGTGACGGGTATCTGTGCCCGGGCCTCGCGAGCAGCTCCGAGCAGAGCGAGGGAAGCAAGGACGGCAACGAAGATGGCGTCGTAGCCCATCGAGATGACGTGGCGTAGGGATGGAAGTACGGCCTCGCCGCAGGCGAGGCTGTTTCTCGAATCGAGCTGCGCGCGACCCGATCTGGCGCGCCAACCCGCTTGCAATACCTGCGTGTCGTAGAGTTCCGTAACCGATGCTGTATTCCTCATGATTCACCTCGCTGGAAAGGGCCGAGCCATACGGCGGGATCGTCGCCCAGACGCGCGCGCAGGCTATCGAGCCGACGTACGTTGTCCGTGGAGCCGGAGAGCACCATCAGTTCCTCGGTAAAGCCCTGCAGATCGAGCCTCCCGATCGAGACGTAGGACCCCTGCTTGATGAGCATCAGGTGCGAGCCACGCGGCAGGCTTCGGACGATCGCGAATTCCGCCTCGGTAAGCTTGAAGCCGGCGACGTAGTCATCACGGTCAGCCGTCGGGTTCGGCAGGAAGATGAAGGTCGCGGTCTGCTCGATCAGGGTGCGGGCGATCGGATTGGCGAGCGTGTCGGAGGGGCTTTGCGTGAGAAACACGCCGAAGCCATTTTGCTTGCGAATCGTCTTCTGCTTGTTCTTCGCAAAATCCTCGAAGTAGGGATTCTCGAGCGCCTTCCAGTACTCCTCCATGAAGAACACGAAGCGCCGGCCATCGAGGATCTCGTCCGCCCGATGGAGGAGATGCATCATGATCTGCGGATGCACCCCCGGATCCTCGAGCAACTCGGTATAGTCGAAGCCGTGCGGCACACCCTGCCCGAGTTCGATTCGATCCACATCGCCGTCGAGCGCCCAGGCGAGCGGGCCGCCGCGCGAGCGCGACCAGCGGCCAAGGCGGGTGTGGATCGCATCCTCGCGGGACTTTGGCAGGTTTTGCAGGACCGCCTCGAAACTTCTGACCGCAAACGGCAGCGACGCCACGGCGCGCACCGCGAGATCGATGTCGAGCTCCTCGCGCGTCGTGAACGGACGCCCGGGAACCTGGGCGCACATCCGCACGAGATCGATCCAGTGCAGGAGCGTGGCTGCAGTGGGCTCGCGCTTGAACGGGGCGAAGCCGGTGGGCCTGCCGCGCTCGAGCGCAAGGTAGCGCCCGCCCAGCGCGCGGATCAGGATCTCCGCCCCCCGGTCCTTGTCGAACCAGACGAGTTCGGCCCCGTACTTCAGGAGATTGGCGGCGATGAAGCCCGCAAGCACGGTCTTGCCCTCCCCGCTTTGTCCGATGATCTGGGTGGCGCCCAGCGCCTTCTCGCCGAAGCTGTCCTGTCCCCTGGGCGTGGCATGGCAGTTGAAGTACAGCGCCTGGCCGGATGGCGAGCGCAGGATCGTAAGTGCTTCGCCCCAGGGGTTGCCGTCACGTTTGCCCGGGGCGAAGTTGTGCAGGCAGGCGAGTCCCGCAAAGTTGCGCGAACTCAGTTCCGCGATTCGTGGCCGGTAACGCCAGTTCCCTGGCAGCTGCGCCCAGAAGGCGGCATCGGGCACCACATCGACAACAGCCGCCCGAAATCCGCTCTTTTGCAGGAGGTCCACCGCTTCGGCGCGGCGGGCTTTGACCTCGGCGACGGATGCGCCGAGGATCAGGAGCGAATAGTGGTAGCTGCCGAGCGCAAAGCGGCCGCTTGCAAGATCGTCCAGGGCCTCCTGCATCTCGGCGCGCTGCGTCGGGGAGTCGTCCTCGGTGGACGCGAGCTGGCGGATCCGGCGCTTGAGCGACGCCGCGGCATCCAGCCGTGCGAGCGGAGAGAAGCTCTGCGTCTCGACAAATTCGCCCTGCAGCCGCAAGAGAGGGTTCAGGATCCCGGAATAGGTTGCATCCGCATAGTCTTGCAGGTCCAGAAAGCTGCCAAAGCGAGAGCCTCTGGCGCCACGGATCTCCAGCAGCTCGTTGCCAAAAAGCTTCCGGCTTCTTGGCAGATAGGACGAGAGCGGGACGTCCTTGACCGCAACCTGCCCCCACTCTGCATTCACCAGGAAGTCGAAGAACTCGAGCTGCTGCGAGAAATCGATGCCCTCCATCCGGTATTCGAGAAGTCGGGTCGGACCGTAGGGTTTTAGCGTTGCCTCGGTCTGCCGGCAGGCATTGGCGAGCGCTTCGAGTGCCACCGTACGCGCAACCGCGACCCCTGCCGCGGTGCGCGCAGAGCGGCCGGACAGGCGTGCCCCGGCTTGGGGATGGGGTCGGTAGATCAGCGTCAGGTAGATCCGGGTCGCGACCAGCCCGCCTGCGACCATCCGCGCGTAGTACTGGTCGACGAGTTCCCGGGCAAAGTGCGCGGTGGGCGCGGTCGGCGCGCCAAGACGATCCGCACTCGACGCGCGGATCCGGTGGATCCAGAAGGCGAAGTGGCCCGTCGCCAGCGAGCGCAGCAGCAGGTTCAGGCTTTCAAGGTGCGCCTCAAGCTCGGTGGCGCCCAAGCCCTCGAACGGCAGACCCGCAATGCTCCACGTGGCAAAGAGGTCCCCTGCACGTGACAGCACGACTCCTGGCGCCAGGCGCCGCAAGAAGGGCAAATGGACGCCCTCCCCTTCCTCACGGGCCGCAACGCTTTGCGAGTGCAACTCGAGCCTCACCGTCTACTCCCTTGCCGCGGCAGCGGGCTGCTGGTTGCCGAATTCCAGTAACTCCAGCTACCTGACAGGAAGCCCCGCAGGCGCAGCCGGACCTTCAGGCCCAACTGGTGGAGTCTCTGGTCGTCCTTTCGGGTCTCGATACGCATCGCCACCCACGCGACGGTTACCAGAACGCCGACAACCGCTGCGGCGGTGCCGCTTGCAAGCAGATAGAGCCACAACGCAATCAGGAAGAGGCACCCCTCGACGAGAACCAGGGACACGACCGGCACACCGAAAAGAAGCGCTGGCCGCGTCGCGCCTTTGAAAACCCGATCGGCCGCCATCACGTCGAGGTTCCGCTAAAGAAGAAGCTCGCGACCAGCGATGCCGCCCCGATCAGAAATGACCCCCAGAAGACATTGCCGAGATCACGCATCTGCTGCTGCCCAAAAATCATCTTGATGCCCGCCCAGATGACCGCAATCGTGATGACGGTGACACCGAGCCCCTGCATCCAGGTCGAGATGGTGTTAAGGGTACTCGTCGCACGGCTCAACTGGGCGTACACCGGACCCGCTGTGCCAGAGGCGGCAACAAGGACCAGGCATGCTGCGCAACTCCCGGTTCTGCGGCAGCGAAGCGCAGTTGCTGCAGGCGCTACCGGTTCAAGGGGTGGTTCTGGACTGTGCATCGCTGACTTCCTCCCGGCTCCACATCACCCCATCCAGGTCCCATGGGACCGCATCCGAGCGGAGCGCTCGGACTGCTTCGGGGCATGCGTACAAACGTAACACCGGCATGGAAGCAGGGACCCGAAAAGCGCGCAGCACTCCGCGGTGCGCAAAGTGGCATCGCTTCCTGGCGGGTTATGGTGCCAGAGCACCTGAGCAGTCCGTAGACGAGCCAGAGTAAATGGATTTCCCGGATATTGAGCGCAGAGAAGCCGGGCGCCCGGAGTCATTGACGGCGGGCAGCCAAGCAGGGGCCGAATCCCATCGGATTAACGCCGAGCCTTGCGGCCTTCGCGGAAGGAATGCCAGGAAGCGATGCAGGTCACCGCGCCGGCGAGCGGTCGACAGGCACTTATGCCGCTTGGGATTGAAGCCACTGGCCTGGTGGTGACGGGATTACATCAGGGACGAGTTTTCGGGGAGGAGTTCCCGGGATTTCCCAGTTCTCCATGTCCCGACGCATTCGAGAAATGCCTCGAGCGCAGCATCGTTTTGCGGTGAGATAGGCAGACCGCCTCCGTGGTCCCGAACGATCCGCAGGATGGCAAGCTCCTCAGCCGCGATCAGGGGCCTATCGGGCATTTGCGTCGTGGTCGTCGTGCTGGCTGCCAGCGAAATCGAGGCCGCACTCGCCGCCGTGCGCCGCGCTTCAGTGCGGATGACCTGGTAAGCCTCGATGGCGAGTCCCTGCACCGCGCTGAATTTCTGCGCGGCGTGGCGCTGACCAGCGGCCGGCTCGTGGCCCCCGAGGCACCGGACACGCCGTTCGGCGTCGAGAGCGATACGCTCGCGCCGCACGATCTCGAGGGTGGCCTGCCCCGGCAGACCATCCTGGTCGCTGAAGACAACGCGATCAATCAGAAAGTCCTGCGCCGACAGCTGGCCCTGCTCGGCTTCGAGGCCGACATCGTGGCCAACGGGCGTGAGGCCCTCGAGCGCTGGCGTGGTGCGAATTATGCCCTGCTCATCACCGACCTCCACATGCCACAGATGGACGGCTACGAACTGGCCGCTCTGATCCGTGCCGCCGAGACGGACCACCGTCATATTCCCACCGTGGCCGGTACGGCCAATGCGGTGAAGGGTGAAGCGAAGCGTTGTCGCGAAGTCGGCATGGACGGTTACATGACCAAGCCGCTGCAGCTGTCCGCGCTCAATGGCATGATCCTTCGTTGGCTCTCGCCGCCGGCTACGGCACAGGACAGGGTCGAGGCGACGGCACCCAAGACAGTGGCGTCCAATCGCCCGACGCAGGCAAGCCCGAACCTGGCGGATCTGAACGTGCTCGCCGCCCTGGTGGGCGACGACCCGGGCGAGATGGCAGAAGTGCTGGCCATGTTTCACACCAACTCCGAGCAGTTGCGAGACGAGATCAGACAGGGAATCTCCTCCGGCAACCTGCAGGCGGTTGCCGACGCCGCCCATAAGCTCAAGTCCAACGCGCGCTCCATCGGTGCATTCTCTTTCGGCCAGACCTGCGCCGACATCGAGCAGGTGGCCGAGGCCGGCAACTCTCAACGCTTGCGCGGCCGACTCGCTCCCTTCGAAGCCGAGTTGGCGGCATTGTGCGACTACCTCGTATCGGTCCATCCGAGCCATGCACGCGAGCTCGAGGGGTCTGGCCGATGAGCGCGATCGTCGTGCCCAAGGCGTCCCGGGCCAAGCCGTGCCGTCCGACCACCCTCTGAGTGGGCCGGCGCACCGACCGGAGCAGGGGGCTCGGGCCTAATGTGGCGATTCAGCTGGATGGCCGCTTTGCAATCACATTGCGTTGGACGCCCATCGACAGCCCTCTCACCCACTCGGTATAGCCCGCAGCAGAGCGTCCCTGACCCGCGCGACACAAGCCCGCGGAACCGATCAGCGAAATGCAAGATCCCTAGCGAGAGCCCTCATGAAACCCGATGCCCAGTTGCGCCGTGACGTGGTCGATGAACTCACCTGGGAGCCCACGGTTTCGGTCGAGGGAATCAATGTCAGCTGTCATGAGGGGGTGATTTCGCTATCTGGCGCTGTACCGTTCTTCGCAGAGAAGGACGCCGCCGTACGGGCGACGCGTCGGGTGCCGGGGGTCAAGGCCATCGTCGACGAACTGGATGTCAACGAATTCGAGGCGCACGACCACGTCGACCTGGACATTGCCGAGGCCATCACGAGTGCCTTGCGCTGGCATGTCTGGATACCGGATTCAGTGCAGGCACTGGTCGTATCCGGATGGGTGACGCTCACAGGCCGGGTCAATTGGGAATTTCAGCGGAATTCGGCTCGGGACTGCGCCATTCACGTCTGGGGGGTGCGGGGCGTGACCAACGATATCACCCTGAAGTCCACGGTCGAAACCAGCGCGGTCAAGGAATCCATCGAGCGTGCGCTCGCCCGCTGCGGTACCCAGCAGGCCCTGGATCTTGCGCATCAAGGGGTTCATCAAGCGGGTGATCAAGCGGGTGATCAAGCGAATCATGGAGCAGGAGCGGGCCAACCCGGGAGCCGACTCGAGAACGAGTACTATGCCCAACATGAGGCCCAGCGTATCAAGGTGGATGCCGAGGGCGGCAGGGTGACCTTGACAGGTTGCGCCCAGTCGCTGAACGAACGTGAGGAAGCCGGCTGGGCTGCCTGGAGCGCGCCTGGCGTGACCGAAGTCCAGAACGATCTGACCGTGGCCCGCTAGTTCCGAGGGGTGCCGGGGGCGCGATCCAGGCTTCGGCAGCGACATTCCCCAAGGACGACACGCGTGGGCCGGCGCACCGACCCAGGGCCAAGCAACGCCTAGACTCGCGGGTTCACGCCTCAGAAGGAATGCCATGAAAACCGACCAGGAGCTCGAGTCCGATGTACGCGAAGCGCTCCTTTGGGACCCCACCCTCACCTCCGACCGGATCACGGTGCGCGCCGTGGGCGGCATCGTCACGCTATCGGGCAGGGTCACCTTCTATGCAGAGAAGCGGGCTGCCGAACGGGCCGTCCACCGGGTCGCGGGAGTGACTGCGCTTGCTGACGAACTCGACGTACAGCACTTGAAGTCGCGCGATGACAGTGATGCGGAACTCGCCGCGGCGCTCGCCAGCGCGCTGCACTGGCATGTCTGGGTCCCAGGCAGCGTTGCGGTGACGGTCGATCAGGGCTGGGTCACATTGTCGGGCACGACCCGCTGGGAGTTTGAGCGCAGCGCGGCAGAGCGCGCGGTCCGGTACATGAGCGGGGTCCTGGGTGTGACCAATGCCATCACGCTCGTTCCGCTCGTCGCCACTTCGCAAGTACACGCCGCCATAGAGACGAGTCTGCGACGCAATGCGCGTGTCGACGCTGACCGCATCAAGGTCTCGGCGAGCGGAGGGAAGGTGACCCTCTCCGGTACGGCACGCACCTGGGAGGAACGCACCGAGGCCAGTTGGGCGGCCTGGAGTGCCCCGGGCGTCACCGGAGTCGACAACGATCTGCAGGTCGTCCATGAAAAATAGCCGCCCTCTGGAAAGTTTGGCCGAGCCTGCCGCCGCGGACATTCGTCCAAGCAATGAGTCGGCGTCGCAGCTGGCTACGCCGGCTGACACCGACCTCGCGGCCCGCGTGACCGTTGCCCTGCGTCGCCACCTGTGGGTCCCGAACGCCGTGACGGCTCAGGCTGAGGCGGGCTGGATCACCTTGTCCGGAAGCGTAGGACGCGAGTATCAGCGTAACGCTGCTCACAAGGCGGCGGGGGCCGTGCCGGGTGTGCGCGGCGTGACTGACGCCATGGTTCTGCTACACGATCCGATCGCCGAGGACGTCAAGACCGCACTCCACGAGGACCGCGAGGTCGAGGACGCGCTCGTAAAGGTCGAAGTTCGCAGCGATGGTACGGTCACTCTCACCGGAGTGGCGACGTCCCGAAGCGAACGGGAAGCCGCCGGCTGGGCAGCCTGGAGAGCGCCAGGTGTCACACATGTGCTGAATCACCTGGTGGTCAAGGGACAATCCATGCTGCACACGTCCCCGCACTAGTCACGAAGGTCGGCCTCAGGCACTCCGAGGCACTCCGACGCACTCCGAGGCATCCCGGGCCGGGATCGTGATGCCCTCAGTCGCCTGCCCGGGTCATCCTGAAACCGCGCCGTCTGCAGCTTCTTCCCTTCTTGCCTTCCCGGATCGGGAGAGGGTGACTCCACTTCCCGAAGGCCCGCTTTGCCGGCCTGCGCATCCATCGTCGTCGCGAGGTTCGGTATGCCGTCCCCGACGCCCAGACGCGCCGCTGGCCCACCCAAATCCGCGATCCTATCCCCGATACCCATACATCGCCTTCGAGACTTAGCTCCCGGAGGGCGCGGCTGTTCCGAGCGCACTGGAGTCCATCACTTCAACTGAATCTTCGATGGCTTGCGGCCCGATGCCGGGGCCTCGTTGCCGGGTCTCGTCTTAGTGCGGGCTCGGGTTGCGATGAATCCCGGGGTTCTCCGAGCTGTTGGCGGTCACGATTTGCCTCCAGGTGTCTGAGAATGAGACGATGACGCCCTCTTCCTCGAGCTTTCGAAGATACGCAGCGGTCGTGATGAATTGGGCCCTCTCGGAAATTTCCTCCACTCCAGACAGACGGCCGGTTTTACGGTCCTCGTAGATGACGAGCGGCGGCTCATTGCCGAGCGTCTCGTCGATGGAATTCATGGGGAAGTCGGCAATCGCCAAGTCGGCGTGTCCGCAGTGACCGTGTCGGCACTCGGATGCGGATGCTCTCAGCTGTGTTCCTTCTCTGAAAAATAATGTCGCATGAGCACGATCAAGTACTGGGCGCAGGCGTTACATGGCTGCGCTCGTGCGTGCCTTCGGTGGGCATGGCATTGTAGGCAAGCGCAGCGCTTCAGGTCCGATGCGGCGGCACCGCAGGTCGCGCTCTTGAGCGTGCTCTAAACGGACGCGGCAAATGATCCAAGGGCTCGGCATGGAACACCTGGCGGACGGCAGCCTCAGGTTGATCCCCGCAATAGGAGCCGGCGCCCAAGCCGCGCCAAGAGTGGAGGCAGGACGCTGCAGTAACTTTCCGGAGAGATCCCGGAGGTTCCATGGGGGTAATGGGGTCGCGCACTCATCTGTCCCCGGTCGGGCATCGCCAAGCGGAGCGCAGTGATGACATCACAAGCGCAGTATAAGACCCCGGGATACGCACTCCTGCCCGACAAAGGGGCCTATGGACGCAATCATGATTCTTCGTCAGATCCGTCGGCCCCGGGCGCGCATGGGCGGGCCATCAGGCTGCTGCATAAGCATAAGGAGTACCTGAGGCTTCCTCGCCAAGATCAGGTCGGGCCAGCCCATAGATACGATCCTGCACCAGCTCGTCGTCCGCCAGCCGAAACTGCTGCATCGCCTGATTCAACTCAAGCGCTTGCTCTGCAAGGGACGCCGCCGTCACCACAGCGCCTTGCACAAGCTCCGCGTTTTCACGTGTCACATCGACCATCTGCACGACAGACTGGTTCACGTCGTCGATGCGGGCGCTCTGCTCGGCAGCGGCCGAGGTCAGTTCACCCATGATGTCGGATACCCGAACGACGGACGTGACGATGTCGGACATGGAGCGTGCCGCGCTTGCGACCAGTGACTCCCCGTGACTCACGTTGGTCTCGGCAAGCGCGATGAGGGCCTTGATCTGTTTGGCCGCTGCCGCCGACTGGTGCGACAGTGCGCGAATCTCGACGGCCACGACTGCGAATCCACGCCCGACCGGTCCTGCTCGTGCCGCCTCCACCGCCGCGTTCAACGCGAGGATGTTGGTCTGCACGGCGATACCGTCGATCACAGAGGTGATCTCGCCGATGCTCCGGGAACTCGATGCTATCTTGGACATGGTCTCCTCGACATTTGAGACCAGTTGGCCGCACGCGATCGCCGTATCGCCGGCCGCGCACGACAGGCCGAAGGCCTGACGGGCATTGTCCTCGTTGCGCGCGACGGTAAGGGTCAATTCGTTCATGCAATCAGCTGTCTTCTTCAGCGACGCGGCCTGCTTCTCGGTTTTGGCAGTCAGATCCCTATTCCCGTGCGCGATCGCGTCTGCGCCCAACTGGATGGACTCGGCGGTCGCACGGTTCTGTGCCACGATGAGAGCCAGCTGTTCACTGGATCGATTGGCGTGGGTGGCGATCGCTGCGAACTCCCCCAGATGATCTGATTCGACCCGGACCGTGAGATCTCCCTCGGCCAGAGCAGCCAGTGCGCGACCGGCGTCCACAAAGATCGACTGGGTGGCCTGCAGCAACTCGTTGACTGCCTCGACGATCTGGCGGTATTCATTGTGGTATCCGCTCGTGTCGCCACGGGCCGACAGATCGCCCCGGCATGCCGCACCCAGCAGGCTGCGTACGTCGGCACTCAGGGACTGAAGATTTGACCTCACCTCGTTCATGGCCAGGGTCAGATTGGCACGTTGCCCCGGCAAAGACGTCATCGCCACTGAGAACTCCCCTTTGGCATAGGCAGATGCCGCCGCGATCACCGCCTGCGTCTCGGCGGACTGCGAGATCGAGATGTCGTTGACGCGGGTGGCGAGCGCGAGGTACGTCCCCACCAGGCCGGATGTCTCGACGCGCGCTCCCAAGACGCCCGAGGAGTGGTCCTCGCTCATCTTGCGGTACGCGGCATCCAGGCGCTCGAGGACCTGCTGGATGTCCTGTATGGCAGATAGAAGCTGCCCTGGTTCATCGGAATGATCTCCGTCACAGGCGAAGTGCAGATCCCCGGCCGCAACGGAATTTGCGGCCTTCAAGGCGGCGCGAAGGGGCCTCGTGATGGAGCGGGTGATGACGACCGAGGCTAGCGCCGAGAGGAGGGCCGCCGCAACGCCGAATGTCCACAGGTGGTCAATCCCCTGCTCTGCCGATTTGACCGCCGCCGCCGAGACGATGGTCGCATCTGCGTTTTCGAAGTGGGCGAAGGTCGCAAGCGCTGCCTCATATTGATCTCGGGCTGGAACGAGACCCTGCAGCTGGTGCATTCGGGCTGGAATGGGCGCTTGGCTCTCCAGACTCTTCTCAAATTCTCGAGCGAGGGGAAGATAGCGCGCGCGTGCATCCCCGACATCCTTCAGGTATTTCGCACCCGTCGGCTTGAATGGGAGTGCCTCGAGCTCCGCCGCGGCTTCGGAAAGTCTTCCTTCGCTCGCCATGATGCTGGCAGTCGCCTTCGCGAGCTCTGCTGCGTTAGTCTCCAGTGCAGCGAGATCCATCAGGCGTGCGGATTGGGAGAGCGCAACTTGAGCGCCCGCCTCCAACTGAATCTTCTGTATCTTGTTACTGGCGAGGTCATCGATATCTGCACGCAGGGACGCGTTCTGCGCCACGCCAAGCGCGATGCCAGCGAAGGACAGGAGGGAAAAGACAGCAAATGCGAACCCAAGCCGGGGTCCCACATGCAAATTCCGGATAGCCATTTCTTCCTCGATGGGACCGCACGCGCAAGAATCAGCGTCTGTGCGGTACTGTTTGATTTGATGAGCCTGCCGATTCGGGCCGAGTATCCTCGTGATATCGACCCACCCGCCCAAATCGTGAGCACTCGTTTGTGAGGCAAGGTCCGACCGGGGGAGCGAATCACCGTAACACGGCCAAGATAGCAAGGGTGGAGCAGCACCTCAGATCCCGGCACCGTCCGGCAATGGCACCGCAACGGGAGTGGCGTTCTTCTCCGCCACCTCTGATCGAATGCGGATCAGGGTCATCGGACAGTTTCAGTGCCAAGTCGATTCCTGGCATGAGCTTCCCTGGATTCATTCTTGGCCCTCCCCGCGCGCGCCGGCTCCGCGCTTCCTGTCATCCTTTCGGCGCACGACCAATCCCACCCGAATTCTGTGGGTTCGCGAACAGATTGAATGGCATGACCGGGTCACACTGCCAACTTGGGCGGATGACTGAACCCGCCAAAGCAGGGCCTCGATGGTGATGAAGGTCTTGTTCATGAGGGCGCGGGAGTAGACCGGTCCGAAAGCCTCTTCACCATTCCACACAAGGATATTCATCATGGCTCTCGTCAAGAAGTCCGCTTTTGCCCAGCGGGGAAACACCGAGGCCGATGACAAGACCTCCACCGCCATGACACGCGAAGCCGAAGCCCAGCGCAAGAAAGCTCGCACGCTCGGCAAACAGCAGCAGGCGGCTGAGCGCATCGCGGCCGCGACAGGGCAGCTTTCCTCGGGAATCAATGAAGCAGCCTCCGCAGCCGAGGAGCTGAAGCGCTCTTCCGACCAGATCGCGACCGGGGCCGAGGAGGCGTCGGGCGCTGCACAGGAGTCCCTGGCAGCGTTCAAGCAGGTCGAGGTCTCGATCCTTCGGCAATTGCAGAATGCAGATAACAGCCAAGTGAAGGCCGAGGCGACCCGGGTGCTGGTCGCCAGAACCAGCGACGATGTGTCTGGGATGGTCGTCAACGTGTCGGTGGCTGCAACCCGGCAGCGAGCCTCGGTTGAGATGGTCGCCCAGCTCGAAAAGCAGGCAGCCAACATCGGCGATATCGTCAAGGCGGTGGCGCGAATCGCCGACCAGACCAACCTGTTGGCACTCAACGCGGCCATCGAGGCCGCGCGTGCCGGCAACCATGGCAAGGGCTTTGCAGTGGTCGCCGATGAAGTACGAACGCTGGCCGAGACCTCTGAGAAAAGTGCCAAGCAAATTCAGGAGCTCGTGGGCCAGATACAACTCGAGGTCAAGGCGATCGCAGAGGGTATCTCCACAGCAGCGCAGAGCGTCGAGAACGAGGCCGAGAGCGGCAAGATCATCGGCGTCCAGCTCGAGCAGATCCGGGTCGAGGCTGCGGAGATCGCCAAGGGTGTCCAGGAGATCGCCGTTGGCGCGCAACAGTCGAAGACGGCTGCGCAACAGGCGTTGAAGGGCTCAGAGGATATCGCTGCTGCAGCAGAGGAGCAATCCGCCGCAGCCGAGGAATCGGCGAAGACTGTGGAAGAGCAGTCGCAGGCACTGATCGAATGCGAACGCGCCGCCCAGTCACTCTCCGAACTCGCCGAGGACCTGAAGACGTCCACGGATGTGGCCAAGAGTGCGGAAGAAGTCGCATCGACCGCCGAGCAACTCTCGTCTGCAGTATCAGAAATCAACCATTCCGGAGCCCAGATCACGGCCGCCATAGACCAGATCCGTAAGGGCGCTGAAGTGCAGTCAGCAGGGACAGCCCAGGCGGCGGCCGCAATCAGCCAGATTGAGAGGGGGCTGGTACTGGCTCAAGGACGTGCGACCGCCGGCACTGAGAAGGTCGCCGCCATCAAGACCTTACTCGGCAAGAACAAATCCTCGGTCGATGCCCTGATTGCCGGGATAATGGCTTCCGCTGAATCATCCAAGGGCAGCATCGCCCAGATCAAGAACCTGGAGCTGGTCTCGCGCCGGATCGACAAGATCGTCGATGCGATCACGACCGTGTCCATTCAGACCAATATGCTGGCCGTCAATGGCTCCATTGAAGCCGCGCGCGCCGGCGAGTTTGGCAAGGGCTTCGTGGTTGTCGCAACCGACATTCGCAGTCTGGCTCAGGACTCGGCCGAAAACGCCGACCGTATCAAGGACCTGGTCAAGGGTGTCCAGGATCAGATCATCGTTGTGCGACGAGACCTCGAGGAGATCGTGACCACGGGTGTGGCCGAGATCGAAAAGGCGAAGAGCAGTACATCGAACCTGGTCGCCATCGAAGCGGACATCTCGGAAGTGGAGAGGTCAGCACACGAAATCCTCGCGGCCGCAACCGACATTGCAGCAGCGACGGCGCAGGTGAAGAAAGGGGTCGAGCAGATCGCCTCGGCAGCCCAGGAGGCTGACAAAGCATCATCTGAGGCGGCCACCGCTGCCAAGCAGCAATCCCAAGGCGCCGAAGAGTTGGCCGCCGCGATTGAGGAGATTGCTTCCCTGGCTGACGAGCTGCAAAGCGCTTGATACCAGGGGAATATGACCATGACGCCAGCAGAGCAAGACCCGGATGACAACGGCCCGGCGCAGTCCGCGGGCGGGAGCGTCGACACAAGACCCGAGGGAAACCACGCAGCGGGGCAACGTCAATTTGTCACGTTCACGTCGGGTGACGAGGTGTTCGCGGTCGATATGACACCGGTGAAGGAAATCATTCGCGTACCCGATGTCGTGCGCGTGCCGCTTGCGCCTCGCACCCTCGACGGATTGGCGAATCTTCGAGGCAAGGTGTTGCCGATCATCAGCCTGCGACGGATCTTTGGTTTTCCAGAGAAGCCGCATGATGATACGACTCGTGCCCTGGTGATCGATCTCGGTGAACCGCTGGGCTTCGTGGTGGACCGCGTCTCCAGTGTCGTTGGCGTGCCGCAGGAGAAGATCGAGGATGCGGCATCCTTGCAGGGTGCTGTGAATTCCGAACTCCTGTCCGGAATCATCAAGGATGTCGGCGGCTATCCGATGATCATGGTTCTCGACTTCGCCAAGGTCATTGCCCAGGAATTCCAGGCCATCGCAGAGCTCTCGAGCCGCAATGTCATGGGGACGGGCGCGCTGTCATCGAATGAGGCGCCCCCTGGGGAAGCCCAGGATGAATTGCAGCTTGTGAGCTTCTCAATCGCCGATCAGGAGTACGCGATCAAGATCGAGGACGTTCAGGAGATCGTCCAGGTGCCAGCGACGATCATTCGTGTTCCCCACTCCGACTCCCACGTCCTCGGTCTGATGACCCTGAGAGACCGTTTGCTGTCTTTGGTGAGTTTGCGTCAGATGTTCGATCTGCCACCCGAGGAGATCAACGAACAGAGCCGGATCGTGGTCGTCTCGCTCGGAGCGGCATCGGTGGGGATCGTGGTCGATCGGGTGAACGAAGTGCTTCGGGTCGCTCTTTCGGATCTGGATGATCTACCGGGATTGCTCGCGCGCGAGCAGGATGGGGGTGAGATTGCTGGAATGTGCAGACTCGAGGACGGCAAGCGTCTCGTCTCCATCATTTCGGCCCGCAATCTTTTTCGCAACTCCGCAATCAAAGAGGCATTGACGACGATGAGTGCTCATTCCGCAGAAATCGAATCCGATTCCGCTCACGCGCGCGACGCTCTCGATGAAGATGAGCAGGTCGTCGTGTTTCTTCTAGACAAGGAAGAGTACGGCATTTCCATAGAGAACGTCCAGGAGATCGTCCGGGTTCCGGAGACGCTGACCCGCGTCCCGCAGGCGCCTGCGTTCGTGGAGGGCGTGATCAATCTACGGGGAGCGGTGCTGCCCGTCATCGACCTGCGCCAGCGCCTAGGCCTCGCACGCGTTGCCCGATCCGACCAGCAGCGCATCATGGTCTTTCTGATCGGTGGCCTTCGGACCGGCTTCATCGTCGACTCGGTCGCCGAGGTGCTGAAGATTCCCAAGTCAGCCATCGTCGCCACGCCCCAGTTCTCCTCCGAGCAGGGCGGGTTGCTCACGCGCATGGCCAACCTTGAACGTCAAAAGCGCCTGGTACAACTCCTCGCACCGGCGGACCTGATTGCGGGGCGAGACCTGGCAGATCTTACGCAGATGGCAGCGTGAACCCGCTCCCCGATCCACACCTGTCCCGTGATTAAGCTCCTCATCGTTGACGACTCCGCCCTGATGCGACGGCAACTGTCCACGCTATTCGAAGCGGAGGGGGACTTCGAGATACGGCAGGCCAGAAACGGGAAGGAGGGCGTGTCAGAGAACAGTTCGTTTCGGCCTGATGTGGTGACCCTCGACATCAATATGCCGGAGATGGATGGAATCACGGCCTTGTCCCTGATGATGGCGGATCGTCCAGTGCCGGTTGTCATGGTTTCGTCACTGACCGAAGCCGGCGCGCTTGCGACCTTCGAAGCCTTGAATCTGGGCGCGGTCGATTACGTCACCAAGCCGGGCGGCACGATTTCGCTCTCGATCGGCGCGGTCAAGCAGGAACTCATCAGCAAGGTTCGTGCGGCCGCCCGGGCGCGGCTCAAAAGCAAAGGTACCGGCGCGCGCGGGCTCGCCGAGCGGCTCAGAAGCGAGCGGGAATCCAAGGTTCGGCCCCTCGCGGCGCGGCACGGCGTCGTCGGGGAGGGGGTCGTGCTGATCGGTGTGTCAACCGGCGGTCCGCGCACACTCGAGGATATCCTGCCGCTCTTGCCTGCGGACTTTCCCTGGCCGGTGCTGGTGGCACAGCATATGCCGGCCTCATTCACCCGTCCGTTCGCAGAGCGGCTCGACACCCTGTGCGCGCTTCATGTCGTCGAAGCGGCGCACCCGATGCCCGTTGAGGTGGGTACGGTCTACATTGGCAAGGGTGGCGCTGACATTCTGCTCGCGCGCCGCGTTGGCAAGCTCACGGTCCTTGCGAAACCCGAAAATCGAGAGTTCCTCTGGCACCCTTCTGTCGAATTGCTGGGGCGCTCGGCATTGGAGGTCTGTGACCCGTCCCGTGTCGTGGCTGTCATGCTGACCGGCATGGGACACGATGGCGCCGATGCCTTTGCAGAGATCAAGAAGCGCGGTGGCCGCACTATCGCAGAATCCGAGGCGTCTGCGGTGGTCTTTGGCATGCCGGCCGAACTTATCGAAAGAGGTGGGGCCACTGTGGTCCTTGCTTCAGACAAGATCGCCGCCCAGATCAACACCTGGGTCCTACGCTAGGAAGCCAACGCCGTGGCCATCATCAAGACCCGCAAATTCGAGCCCGTATTGAGGGAGGAGCGCGCCCGTGCGCGGGACTGCGACAGCTTGATCACAGCGCTCGATGATCCCAATCCAACGGCGCGTCGTTGGGCGGCGCGCGATCTGACCGACTGTCCCGACGCCTCGACGGCGCTCATCGGTCGCCTGACCCGGGAAGACGACCCCTCAGTCAGAGACGTGATCTTCACGACTCTGACGTCCTTGGGTGACGACGTCGCCGTCGCAGGCCTGGTGGACTGTCTAAAGAGCGAGGACGTGGCGCTGCGTAACGAGGCGATCGAGGCGATGAAGCAGCTACCTGATCAGGTCGCTCCGATCATGCTCGGGCTGCTTGCGAATGACAACCGAGACGTGCGGATCTTCGCCGTCAATATATTGGAATCCTTGCGTCATCCCGACGTCCAGTCCTGGCTCATCGGGGTGATTGAGCGCGATCCGGACCTGAATGTATGTGCGACGGCGGTGGATCTGCTCGGCGAGGTGGGCTCCGAGGCAGCGCGTCTGCCGCTTGGGAGCCTGAAGCGCCGTTTTCCCGATCAACCGTACATCCAGTTTGCCGTCGATCTTGCCCTCAATCGAATCTCTCAGGGTTGACCGAGCGATGGTCGTATCCAGCATCACTGACCTGGACTTCGAGAAATTCAGAGAATTCTTCTATCGAAAGACCGGCATCCAGTTCGAAACCTCTAAGCGGTATTTCGTGGACAAAAGGCTCATCGAGCGAATCGACCAGACAGGCAGCGGCAGCTTCCGGCAGTATTTCACGAAGCTGCGCTTTGAGGCGTCTGGTGAGGAACTGCAGCAACTCACCAACCTCATGACGGTCAATGAAACCTACTTCTTTCGGGAGGAGTATCAGTTTCAGTGTCTGGTCCGCTCGATCCTCCCCGAGATCACCAGCCGCAAGCGGGACCGTAGCCCAGTCCGCATCTGGGTGATTCCCTCGTCCTCGGGCGAGGAGCCCTATTCGATTGCCTTGTATCTTCTCGAGTACTGGCCCGGAATCAGCGAATGGGATGTCGAGATCATCTCATCGGACATCGATACCAAGATCCTCGCGCAGGCGCGTGCAGGCCTCTATTCTCAACGCTCAATCCAACATCTGCCCGAGAAGCTGCTTCGAAAGTACTTCAGATCCATCGGCAAGGAGTATCAGATCGGCGATACGCTACGCGAGGCTGTCGAATTCACCCGCGTGAATCTCTCCGATCGCGAGGACACGCGGGCGTACCGTGGCTTCGACATCATCTTCTGCCGCAACCTGCTCATCTACTTCGATGATGCCTCGCGCAAGGCGGCTGCAGAAACGTTTTTCGACGCCATGAAGCCCGGTGGGTATATCTGTCTTGGCCACTCGGAGTCGATGAGCAGATTTTCCTCGCTCTTCAAGGTGCGCAAGTTCCCGGAGGCGCTCGTCTATCAAAGGCCGCTGGAGGTGTCATGAAGCGAATCCTGATCGTCGATGATGCGTCCACGGTCCGCATGTACCACCGGGGCATGCTTGAAGACGCTGGCTACCATGTCGAGGAGGCCGTCAACGGTATCGAGGCGCTTGAGAAATGCCTGAAGGATCCGTTTGCGCTCTACGTGGTCGATATCAACATGCCCAAACTGGACGGCTACGGCTTCTTGCGGGAGCTGCGGGCGTTGGACATCCCGCAGGCGCCCGCAATCATGATCTCGACTGAAGCCGAGACCAACGACAGGACGCGCGCCTATGCTGCGGGCGCCAATGACTATCTGGTCAAACCAGTCCTGCCCGAGCAACTTCGGCTCCATGTCAGATTGCTGATAGGAGATGCGAGCTTATGAACCCCTTGCTCGAACAGTTTCTCTCTGAAGCCCGCGACGTCCTCCAGGCCATCGGGGAAAAACTGATGCAGCTGGAGGAGACGCCAGACGATATCGAGCTCATGACGGAGCTGTTCCGGCTGGTGCATACCCTGAAAGGAAACAGCGGGTTGTTTGAATTTCCGGAGATGACGCGCGTCCTCCATGCCGGTGAGGACTTGATGGATGCGGTCCGAAACGGTGGAGTCGCGTTCTCGAAGGATCTCGCTGATCGCCTCCTCGACGCCATGGATTTCGTGGGCCTGCTATGCGACGAACTCGATACCGGCAAGCCCGGAGGGAGCCTTCACGCCGCAGATTCAGCGCGCTTGGTCGACTCCTTGCGCCAGTTGATCGACGCCGGTGCCGGAAAAGGCCTAAAGGATGCGATCGGGGCCACCCCAGATTCGATCACAACCCCAGCCCCCACTGAAGCGGGCCCCAAACCCCCGACCATCACGCTGGCGAGCGTCCCGGAGGCCATCCTGATGGAGGCATTCCGGCACGCCCGTGACGGTGAAGACCTGTCGTGGTTGCGCTACATTCCTCCACTGGAATCGTTCTTTCAGGGCGACGATCCGTTCTTCCAGGCAAGACGCACTCCAGATCTGCTCTGGGGTCTTGCGAGCGCGCGCGAACCCTGGCCTAGTCTCGCGACCCTGGATGCCTATCAATGCCGACTGGAGTTCCAACTTCTGAGCACGGCGCCCCGCGCTGAGCTCGATGAGTATTTTCGGTATATGCCCGATCAGGTGGTGATCACGACCATCGCGCCGGCTGATCTGGTCGTGCCCGAAGGCCGCAAGGATCAGCCGGCGGATCTCAAAGGGTCGATAGTCGATGCGCTGGGCTGTATCGAGGACGGTGACGTAGAATCAGCCTCCCCGCTCATCGCCAGTGTTCTGGAACGATCCCAACCGAATCAGTGGATCTCGTCGGCACTGCGCTGGATGCAGCTCCTGGTCGAACTCGATCCCACCGATCGTCTGAAGGCGCGGCAGCATCTACTGGAGTCCCTACGGGTCTACGAGTCGGGGCCGGAAGGTGCGGAAACGGCCGCGGGCTTGGAAGTGCCCACAGATGCCCAGGCGCCATCGGGCACGACTGGGATGGGTCTTTCGGCGCCCGAACGTCAGGTCGTGACAGAAATCATGGCGGTTCAGCACCAGATCCTGAGTCTTCCCGTCACGTCGAAATCGCAGATTGGGCGCATGAAGGCGGTCATCGCGACGCTTGCAGGATGCATGCATGCGCAGGGCAATCTTCGCGCTCTGGCCAGCCTGGACGCGGCCGCCGGTCTTGCGCTTTCGGCGGGTGCCACAACGCCACTCCTGGACTGGATCGACGAGGCGACAGCCAAGGTTGCATCCGATGCAGTGGAGCGTTCACAGGCCGTGGCGCCCGGCACACACACTCCCCTGCACGCAGACACCCACGTTCCTGAATTGACGAGTGCGCTCGCCTCCTTGTCCACTCCTACTCCGAACTCTTCACCCATCCTGGCCGGCTTGCCCCCAGCCGAGACGGTCAAGTTCGGCCGCCGCTCGGAAGAGCCGGGCGCCGCCCCAAAGAGCCTCAAGGTGGATCAATCCAAGATTGATCGCCTGATGAATCTGATTGGCGAGATGGTGGTCTCCAAGAACGCTCTGCCTTACCTTGCCGGACGCGCCGAGACCGTTTTTGGCGTGCGCGAGCTGTCACGTGAAATCAAGGCCCAGTACGCCGTGATCAACCGTATCGCGGAGGAGATGCAGGATGCCATCATGCAGATACGCATGATGCCAGTTTCGTCGATCTTCCAGCGGTTTCCGCGCCTCGTGCGCGACACATCACGAAAACTGGGTAAAGAAGTGCAACTCGTGCTGTTGGGCGAGGAGACCGAGGCGGACAAGAACATCATTGAATCCCTGGGCGATCCACTCGTCCATATCATTCGCAACAGCCTCGACCACGGCTTCGAGCTACCCGAAGTCCGGCGTCTCGCAGGCAAGCCCGTCTGCGGAACACTCACGATTCGTGCGAGTCAGGATTCGGACCGCGTCGTGATCGAGATCACAGACGACGGTAAGGGAATTGATCCCGTCGTGATCAAGCAGCGCGCCTACGAAAAGGGTCTCATCGATGAGGGCGCTCTGGAGCGGCTCACCGACCAGGAGGCCGTCAATCTGGTCTTCGCGCCTGGATTCTCGACGACCGAGGTCGTATCGGATCTTTCCGGCCGGGGCGTCGGAATGGACGTGGTGCGCTCGGCCGTGGAAAGGGTCAACGGCACAGTCCTCCTCGAGAGCGAGAAAAACAAGGGTACGCGGCTTCGCCTGTCTCTGCCACTCTCGATGGCGGTGACGAATGTGATGCTCTTTGAATCCGCGGGCCAATTGTTCGGCATACCGCTCGAATATGTCGTCGAGACCGTGCGCATACGGCGCAGCGACGTCCGCACGATAAAGAGCAGCCAGGCGACTGTCTTGCGCGGCCGTGTCGTACCGTTGAAATCAATCAATCTCCTCCTGGGACTGGGTAGACCCGCTGAGACGAACGCCGACGATGAATTGGCCGTGCTGGTGGTGCGCCTCGGCAACGAGTCGATCGGACTCCTCGTGGATGC
Source organism: Burkholderiales bacterium (assembly GCA_003136595.1). Classification (GTDB taxonomy): domain Bacteria; phylum Pseudomonadota; class Gammaproteobacteria; order Burkholderiales; family Burkholderiaceae_D; genus BOG-994. Next base: position 4,751 of record PLEY01000136.1, on the reverse strand, counting down.
CTTTCACGAGACTGTCGACATCATCCTCAAACCCATGTCAGGCGTGCTCGCCGGCATTTCCACCTACTCCGGGTCTGCACTCCTGGGCGACGGATCCGTGCTTATGGTACTTAACGTCAAGGGACTTCTCTAATGCCGATCGAATTCAGGGAGGACCTCGCGGTGTTCATTGGTGACGTGAGCGTGCAAGAAGCCGAACCCCTCCTGGAATGGCTGCAATCCGGGTCCGCGGGTTCCCGGCGGCGCCTGGATCTGGGTGCATGCACGCATCTCCATTCGGCCGACCTGCAGGTTCTCATGGCCGCGAAACCCACCATCAGCAAGTGGCCCGACGATCCGAGCCTTGCTGCCTGGATGCGCTCGGCTCTGCGTCCTGGAGGCGTGGAAGGGGAAGATTCGAACCAAGGAGGTGTGCTATGACCAAGAGCATTCTGATCGTCGATGACTCGCTCACGATGATGATGAGTCTGAAGAACCAGTTGGAGATCGCCGGCTTCAAGGTTGAAACAGCCGAGGACGGGGTCAAGGCTCTGAGCAAGATCAATGCGGGAGCCAAGCCCGACTTGATCATCACCGACATCAACATGCCGAACATGGGCGGCATGGACCTCATAAAGAACCTGCGGGCCATGCCCGCGTTTCGATTCACCCCGATTCTCACCCTGACGACCGAAAGCCAGACCGAAAAGCGCGAACAGGGCAAGAAACTGGGCGCCACCGGCTGGCTCGTGAAGCCGGTCGGGGGCGCCGATCTCTTGAAGATCATCAAACAGGTTCTGCCAGGAGCCTGAGAGACAACCCGATGGAACTGGCAGAACACCCGTTTCTCTCAACCCGGCTCGCGTTTCGTATCGGAGTCGCCGCACTACTTGGGGCAGGGGTCTCGTGTCTGGGCGTGCTCGCAAGCCCCGCGTGGTTTCAGGAGGCGTTGACCAACCCCGGAAGAATCGGCCTGTCGGGTCGCATCGCCCTGGCTATCCTCCTCTCCAATTTCGTGGTGGCGCTCTTCGCGGGCCTGGTGGCGTGGCGGTCTGCCCTGGCCCACCGGGCCGGATTGAGGACTGCACGCGATGAACTCCGCGGTGCCGTCGACTCGCAGAGGAAACGCCTCAGCGAGGAAGTCGCCCTGTTGGTGGACGATCACATCTGTCTGGACGACGCAGTAGGCGACCAGTTAAGACAAGTTGTCGGCGATAGCGAAGCCGCCGCGACGGCTCTCATACGGCAGGCTCGCTCGCTCAACCAGACAGCGTCCGGCGTGCTCGGTTACTTGAACACCTCGGGCGACTCCGCGCAGGATATGGAGGGTCAGGTCGAGGGAAGCGCGAAATCAATCGCACAGATCGGCAGCTTCATCAAGGAATTGCCGAGTCTGATCCAGGACCATATCGATCGAATCCAGGCCGCCTCGATTGAGGGGATCAACGGCTTGCAGGGTTTTGTCACGGCCATCAAGGAGATGAGCAGACAGACGGATCTTCTGGCACTGAACGCAGCGATTGAGGCGGCGCACGCCGGAGATGCCGGCCGGGGATTCGCAATCGTGGCCGACGAGGTTCGCAAGCTTTCTGAGCGCTCGGCCAGTGCCGCGACCATGATCGAGCGCGGCTTGGATCAGGCTCGGGTCACAATGCTTGAGAGCATGAAACTGATCCCGATCGATGAGCAGATGGCGCGGGCACGCGCCCTCGTCGTGGCCATCGAATCGCTCCAGGAAAACCAGACACGCATCCGTGGATTTTACCGAAACCTGCTGGTCGTCATTGGTGAACAGAATGAGGAATTTGTCGCTCAGATCGGGGAGATGCTTAGTCTGATGCAGTATCAGGACGTGGCCAGGCAACGAATTGAACGTGCGTCGGACGCCACGGCGCGACGCAACGATATCCTCCGGTTGCTGCCTGCCGAGATCGGTGAGGGACGAGTCAGGTCCGACCTTGTTCAAAAAATGCATGACGTTCTGGAAGAGTACCTGAGGGATGAAGAGCGTCACTCGTCAGCCGGCCACAAGACGTCCAACTTGCCGCGGATCGAGCTGTTCTGAACCAGAGAGCCCATGGATGGACGCGCCGGTGATCGCGGCTGCCGTTCATTAATGGCACCTCAGCCTCAGCAACGCGCCGACGCGGAACTTGACGAGCGCCGGTCTTGCTGCAAGCCCGGGGACTCCCCCTCTAGCATTCAAAGCTGACCCGTGTACCCGACAGTCCATGCGCACTGCCGTGTTCAAGGCTTGCATCGATTCGGGCGACCCGCAGCGCAGTCCAAGGGACGTCAGGAGAGAGCGCGCTGCAATCCGGGTGGGCTCTGCCCAGTGGACGCCTTGGATCCGCTCCGATGGATGTGGACGCGTTCGTTCTGAACCCCCTGACCGACCCCGTGTCCTAAGTGAGGGGACATCGAGAGAGATCACGCATGTCGCCGAGCCCGCGGCAGCTCATTTGCCAAAGCCCCCTGGAGAGCGTAGAGATGATCATATGTGCGAAACTTCCGACCTGCTGAGTCTGGGCCTTAGCCCTCTGATGCTCCGGAACGCGGTGGCGCGGCGGATAGACGGGAGTACCGATCAATCTCCACTCGGCTCCTCGATCGCTCATTCTTGCGAACGGATCGAGCTATGTCACGTGAGCGCGTAAGTAAGAATCCGGCTCATGCTGGACCGTCAGATCCTGCTGTGGCCGCGGACATGCCCGCCCGGGAGGCCGCGACGAGCCTGCACCGGGCAGAAGCCGATCTGCGCACTGGGCAGGTCCTGCAGGAAGTCGGTGAGGCGATCGTCGATTTTGATGACGACTACCTCGTACGATTCTGCAACGACACGTATCTTTCCAGTATCGGTCGCCTCAGCGAGGAGGTCATCGGCAAATCGGTATTCGACTATTTCCCGACCTTTCGGGAGTCGGCATTTTTCGAGGTGAGTGAAACCTGCCGACGGGAACGGCGGCCCGTAGCCCTCATCGGCTACTCCACGCTCGCGAGCAGTTGGATGTTCGTACGCGCGTTTCCGCATCCAGGGGGCACCTACGTGTTCGCCAACAAGGCGGATGACTCAACTGTCGAGCAATATCAGTTGTCGAAGGAAGCGGTGCGCGATCCTCTGACGCGCCTGCCAAACAGACTGGCACTGACCCGCGAGGTGGAACGGCGCCTGGAGCGCGATGAGCCCTTCGCGCTGGCCTTGATCGGACTTAACCGGTTCAAGAACGTCAACGACATGGAAGGGTTGGCGGCTGGAGACCGCGTTCTAGTTGAAATGGCCTCGAGGCTGCAAAATGCCATGAGAGAAGATGAATCGCTTTTCCGACTCAACAGCGATATCTTTGCCGTTCTCCTGGGTCAAACGGGGGGTGCTGCCGAATTCAAGACGCTTCGCAGGGTGATGGCGCCAACCATGAGCCCTGTTCAGGCGAATAGTCAGAATCTGATTCTTGGGTCCGCAACCGGCATCGTGCATGCGCCCGGCGGCGGCCGCGACGCAGAAACGCTCATTCGCCATGCCGCTCTTGCTCTCGGGGAGGCAAAGCGGTCCAAGCAGGATGCGATCGTCCGCTACCGGCCCGGGCTCGATTACCAGGCCGAACTCATCGAAGGCGCTCGCGAAGCCTGGTTTGAAGTCGACGCGAATTGGCGGGTCCTCGACTGCAACCAGTCGTACCTGGATGGCTTAAGCCGGGAGCGCAACCAGGTGGTGGGCGCATCCCCGTACGACTACGTGCCGAACTTCTCCAGCACGGTATTCTTCCCCGCGATGGAGGCGTGCCGCATCTCGCGCAGGCCCACCTCCGCGGTGGGCTTTTCGAGCGTGCTCGGCAGATGGGTGGTCAGCCGGCACTTCCCCATGGAGCATGGGGGCATGATGAACCGCGCGGCAGATGCCTCAGAGGAGGACATCAAGCGGTTCAAGCTCGCCAATCTGAGCGACCTGGACGATCTGACGGGACTGCCGAGCGAGCGTGCCCTGGTCCAGGACATCGAGGAACGCCTGGGAAAGGGGGAGCACTTCTATCTCCTGCTACTCGACCTCAGTCGGTTCAAGACGGTCAATGAAATCGGGGGCATGGTGGAGGGCAATCGCGTGCTCTGCGAAATGGCGTCACGACTCCAGATGGCATCGGATGCTGGCGACCGCGTCTTCCGTCTGAACAGCGACCTGTTTCCCGTCCTGATGCGAGACAACGATTCCACCTTTGCCAAACGCGTCCTGGCGCTGGAGAACTGCGCTGCGCGGCCCATCATCGTCTGTAGTCGCGAGATGATCCTGGGCGCCCGTGGCGGGTTGGTAGTCGCACTCGACGACAGTAAGGGGCCGGACGTTCTGATCAGACACGCGGCGCTTGCTCTGAAGAAAGCCAAGCTGGGTGGCGCGTCATGGATCGCGGCATTTGAGCCTTCGATGGAAAGGGAGTCAGACCTGCGCAGCGTGCTGGAGTCCGAACTACGGACTGCGCTGATCAATGAGCAGTTGACCCTTTATTTTCAGCCGAGGGGGAGTCTCGCCAATGGAGATCTCAGGGGAGCAGAGGCGCTGATCCGCTGGAACCATCCCAGGCTCGGACTGGTCCCCCCTCTTCGGTTTCTGCCGCTTGCGCACGACTGTGGATTGATGCCCGACGTGGACCGGTGGGTTCTCGCCCAGGCGCTCCAGCACATCAAGGAATTGAGACGGGCCCACATCAACAAACCCATCAGCATCAATATCTCAGCTCAAACCCTGTCTGACGCTGCCTTTCCGGAGCACCTGAGAGCTGCAC
>PLEY01000121.1:4509-6396 GCA_003136595.1 Burkholderiales bacterium | reverse complement strand
GAAGCCATGACGCTGCCCGCGCTCTCGACGCTTGCGCTCTGGCAGGGTGAGGATGCACAGGGACTCGCCCTGGCCCGTCTGGCCTGGGACATCACTGTTGCCGTCGAGGCTCGTGATCAAGAAACCATGGCCCTCATCCAGCTTGGCCGGGCCGAGTTTGCGCTTGGGCGATTCGCGCAAGCCAAGCAGCGCTTTGGGGAGGCGCTGGGCGTTGCGCTCGACATCGATCATCCAAGGCGATACGACGCGATGGCCGGTATCGCGCGAGTAGCGATGGCGCAAGATGACCTGACGACAGCCATGCGCGAAGTGACACGGCTTATTGCCCACGTCGAGGCGGGCGGCACATTTGCGGGCGTCGAATCTCCCAGGCTGGTCGAACTCACGTGCGACCAGGTCCTCGAGAAGGTGGGCGACGGGTGCGCCAGTGAATGGATTGAGCGCGCGCATGCCGACCTGCAAACGGCCGCTTTGGCCATCAACGATGCCAGAGCCAGGCAGGCTTTCTTGACCCAGGTGCCCTTGCATCGCGAGCTCGTGACAGCGTGGGCGGCTCGCCATAACGCATCCGATTGAACTGGTGTGCAGGGCATCCTGGAAGTCGCACAGTGGCGCTCAGCCGACGAAGCCTAGAGGGTGAGCCGCAAGCGTGCCGAGCCTTGCAGATGCTCATCTCCTCACCTGCCCACCTGACGCGTGGCGGGCAACGGTTCTCCCCACGCCTGAGAACCCTCAGCCCTTGGGATAGCCGACCGTCTGGGCGAAGGTGACAAACTGTCCATCGGCGAGCTTCATGGCGCTACCGAGCTTGGCCACGTCAACCGCGCCGCGAAACACCGTCGCCAGACCCTCGGAGGCGCAGTAAAGGTAAACATTCTGCCCGGCAAAGGCCGCATCGACCGAGGCATAAAGGCGCCGCTCCTCGGCTGACAACTCCTTCATCCGCTCTCCGTGGGCCACATAGACCAGGTTCAGGGGTGCCGCCCCCACGAAATCCTGCTGGCCGGTCTGGGCCCGCAGGTCTGCCTCCAGATGGTGCTCAAGTGCCTGGCTCGTCGGATCGTAAAGCCAGACCCCGTCAGCCATCACGGCATAGACATCGGTCACCATCACATGGCGCCAGTAGGGTGCGGTGCGCTCACCGCTCGGGCGGTTGATCCCGTAGGCGGCCCATAGGAGTTCTGAGAGCACCTGTGCCGGCAGCGGCTTGTCTGAGAACTCCCGGATCGAGCGGCGCTCCTCGAGCGCCTGCATGAGGGGTTTGCCGCCGTCCCGGCGGACTGCGGGCAAGGGTCTCTTGCCCGTCACCTCGGCCACTGCAGCCACCACCGGCAGCGCTGCCAGCACAGCTCCAGCAACCAGTGCCGCATTCAATTCTCGTCGAGTCATCTTGCAATCTCCTTCGGTTTTGGGTGCAGGCGGGCGGCTTCGCACTTGTGGCCGCGTTCTGGCAAGGTTGTGGCAATACCGTGGCAATGTTCAGGCAGAGTTCAGGGACGCGCGCAGCATCTGCGCCCGTCCCGCTCACGCCGGATTGACCGATTTCAGGATCGCGCGCGCGACCAGCGTCTCCAGGATGGGCAGCTTGTAGGCGTTTTGGCTGAGTGGCATCGCACCCTCGAGTGCTGCGTGCCCGGCGCTCTGGGCGAGCGCCTTCGAGACCGGCTTGCCAAGCAATGCGGCTTCGGCGCTGTGGACGCGATGGGGTACCGGTGAGACCGCGCCTAGGATGATGGATGCAGCGCGGCACGTGCCCTCGGAATCAACATCGAGCACCGCAGCCACCTCGACCAGGGCCCAGTCAAGCGAATCCATTTGCCCCTGGCGCAGGTAGCAGGAGCGCGCGCTCGACCGGCTGGGCGGCAGGACGACCGCCGTCAGGATCTC
>PLEY01000121.1:0-4500 GCA_003136595.1 Burkholderiales bacterium | reverse complement strand
TGGACGATTGCGCAGCCGTTGTGGCCGAACACGGCGTGATACTGGTTTTCTCCGGCGAACGCAAAGCACTCCTGGCCGCCCTTGCGCAGGCAGTGATGGTAGCGCGAGCGGAAATACCAGCAGCGCGGCCGTTGCAGCAGATTGCCGCCCAGGGTCGCCACCTGGCGGAGCTGCGGGCTGGCAGCCTCGCCCACCGCTTCGGCGAGCGCCGGGTAGCGCACCCGTATCAGCGGATGATCAGCGATCGCGGCGAGCGTCACGAGCGCGCCGATCGAGACGCTGCCATCGGCTGCCTCGACGATGCGTCCGAGACCCGGCAGCGTGGAGGTGAGCGACGGCAGATTCACGAGCGCGAGCGGGGTCACGAGACCCTCTTTCATCAGGTCGAGCAGATCGATCCCGCCCGCCTTGAAGATCACCGCGCTCGTCCCGGGCTCGCCGGATTCGCTTAGCATCGCCGCNNGTCTCATGCCAGGGGTCTCCTGCAAAGTAGCTCATGCGGCAGCCTTGTGCGGGGGCAGCCGCCCGAGAGCCCCGAGGATTCTTGCCGGGGTCAGCGGCAGCTCGCGCACGCGCACACCGATGGCGTTGTAGACCGCGTTGGCAACAGCGGGCGCGGTTGCGATGTTGGAAGGCTCGGCCACGCCATAGGCGTCCGTCGCGCTTTGCCCCTGATAATTCTGGAGCACGATGACTTCGATGGGAGGCACGTCCCGGGCGCGCCCGATCTTGTACTGCTCAAGGTTGTCGTTCAGGACATGGCCGGTGTTGCGGTCGATGACCCGTTCCTCGAAGAGGGCATAGGACAGACCCAGGAGGACACCCCCTTGCGCCTGGCTTTCGATCTGGCGCGGATTCATGGGCCGTCCGCAGTCCTGCACGGCAACGACGCGTGCGACGCGCACGCTGCCGGTCTCGGTGTCGACTGTGACCTCCGCAAACTGCACGCCCCCCAAACCTTCGTGGGACTGTCCCATGTCGCCGGACTTGTGGGCAAAGCCGCCGTAATCGTCGGCGCGGCTTGCGAGCACCTTGATCGGCTTGTCGCCCAGGCGGGCCGCGGCTTCCTTGAAACTCAGGCTCTGCGCCCGGTCGAGCCGTGCGATCCGGCCCCCGGTTGCGACCAGGTTGGTCGCGACCGTGTCGAGCGACGGCGCGCACGCGGCGAAAAGCTGAAGGAGCGCCTGGTAGGCGGCATTGCGGGCCGGGGGCGTGATCGAGGAGGTGGTGGTGCTGCCGTAGGACGGGGGACCTGCCGGGTAGTCGGTGTCGCCGATCCGGATCACGATATCCTCCGGGTGCAGCCCCATCACCTCGGCCACGACCTGGGCGAGCACGGTCCGGATGCCCGTGCCGATGTCCTGCACGCTCGAGTGGAGCTCCACCGTGCCGTCACGTCCGATCTGCACGGAGCAGGAGGCCGCGGTGTTGACATTGGCGGCCCAGTAGGACTGCGCCATGCCAACCCCGCGCTTGACCGGGCCCGGGTCCGAAGCGGGCGGCTTGCGGTTTGTCCAGCCAAAGCGCGCTGCACCCTGGCGCCGCTCCTCGCGCCTGACCGCGCTCGGATCGATCCGGTCCCGCAACTCGATCGGATCGAGGCCGAGCTTCTCTGCAAGTTCATCGATGACCTGCTCAAGGGCGAAGGCGCCAGGCGTATTACCCGGACCGCGCATGGCACAACCGGGGCCGGCATTGATGAAGACATCGGTCTGGGCCACCGCGAAATTCGGGCAGGTGTAGAGCGACTGGGCGAAGTTGCCGATCCCCGCACCGACCCCCACTCCCGCCGTACCGTACTCGTTCACCTCAAGAGCGGTCAGTAAACCGGCCTGCGTCGCGCCCACGCGGACACGCTGCACGGTCCCCGGACGGTTGCCGCTGTCCTGCTGCTCTTCGGCGCGATTAAGACGCAGGTACACCGGCGCCTGCGCTTGCCGCGAGAGCAGCACGGCCGCGCGGACGTAGTTGCCGGCCGCCGATTTGGAACCAAAACCGCCACCCATGGCATCCACCACGACGCGCACCCTGGCAAGCGGCAACTTGAAGGCCTCGGCCAGCTCCCGACGCACGCCGCTCGTGTACTGGGTCGAGACGTAGACCGTCAGTCCATCCGGGCGCCAGTCGGCGACCACCGCATGGGTCTCCATGCAGCAATGGGTCTGGACCTCGGTACGGAATTGCCCCTCCACGCTGACCGCAGCCGCGAGGAAACCCTGGGCCGCATCCCCCCGGGAGCCGGTCGTGTTCGGGCCGCGCTGGTTGCCCTTTTGCGCGAGTGCGGCGCCTTGGGTCGCGGTCTCCGAGAAGCCTTCACCATGCGCGGGTCGCTCGAAGATGACGGGCGCATCGGCAGCACGGGCGCGCTCGAGGTCGACCACAAAAGGAAGCGGTTGGTACTGTGGCCGCAGGAGGAGCAAGGCCGCCTCGGCAGCCTGTGCGGTGGTGGCCGCAATGCCAGCCACGATGTCGCCGACATAGAGAACACGGCGGGCGGGCGTGGGTGCGGTGTCCGCCCCTGCACTGCCCGGGGGAGGCGGCGCTTCGACGGCGCGCCCGGTGGACTCGTTGATGGCGAGTGCAGCCCGAACGCCGGGGGAGGCGGCGGCCTTGGTCAGATCGAGCGTGACGACGCTTGCGTGCGGCAGGGGAGAGCGCACAAGAGCCGCGTAGAGCATGCCGGGAAGCTTCAGGTCCACTGTGTAGCGCGCAGCACCAGTCACCTTGGCGCGGCCATCGATGCGGGGCACCGACTTGCCAATCCATGCAAGAGCGGCGTTGGGGGCAAGCGGTGGCGCCTCCTCGTTGCCCACCTCGCGCGTGGCGCTGCCGAGGTGCGCCGGATCGATCCCCACCGGAAACTCAGCGGAATGGCTCGGACCGTCTGCCATCATCCGCTCCGCTTCTGGGCGGCCACCTCTTGTATCGCGGCAAACACGTGCGGGTAAGTACCGCAGCGGCACAGATGCCCGGTCAGGGCCGACTTGATCTCGGCGAGCGAGGGGCTCCGGTTGCGCTCCAGGAGCGCCGCCGAACTCAGGACCATGCCGGGTGTGCAGAAGCCGCACTGCATGGCGTCGTGTGCGATGAACGCGGCCTGAACCGGATGCAGCGTGTCCCCATTTGCGAGTCCTTCGACAGTGGTGACCTTGCGCGCGCCGACGTCGCCTGCGAACAGCATGCACGAGACGATCGGAATGCCATCGATGAGCACGGTGCACGCCGAGCAGGAACCCCGATCACAGCCGATCTTCGTGCCCATCAGATTCAGCGGCCCGCGTAGTACCTCCACGAGCGTCATCTGGGGTTCGACGTCGAGCGTATGGCGCACGCCATTGACGACCAGCGTGAGCGGAGCTGCGAGCGCTGGCACCGAGGGTGCAGCCGGTCCCGAATCAGCCTTGGCGGCCTTGGCGGCCCCTGCAGCGCTCGCGGTGAGCGCAGCGCCTGAGCTCTGCAAGAACGCGCGCCTTGTGATGCCTATGACCATGGTGTTGCGACTCCGAACCTGCGCGCTACCCCTTCATGCACCATACGCGAATCGGCGCACCTCGCGTTGACCTGCGTCAAGCGCACCCGACGCGCCCCGAACGCATACGCGAAGCACACGCCAAGCACACGCCAAGCGCACCCTCAAGAATCAGGTGCCGCTTGATCGTCGAGGGGACGCGAGCGCGACACGGATTAAGTCTGCCTCCTGCGCACTTCGTCAAGGGCCACGGGGACTACTGGCGCGGCGCCAGGGCCCAGCTCTCAGTGCTTGACCAGAGCCTTGCGCCAGCGAGGCTCGCGAGGAGCAGGACGGCGAGGGCTACGGCCAGCACGGGCGCGACCCCGAAGCGGCGTTCCACCAGGGTACCGGTGAGTGCGCCGGCGAACATGGCGACGATCGCCACGTAACGGCGGCTAGAACGGGGCGCTGGCGCGCCCTTTGCGGGCAGCGCATCGGCAGCGAGCCCCGTGAGCGTCATGGTCAGCACCGTGGTCGTCAGATCGCGTACATTAAGGCGGCGGGCTGCGGCATTCTGCAGTCCCATGGCAAGGCCCAGAAGGAGGATGAGCGGAAGATCCGAGGACGCGCCCTCCCCTGGTGGCCAGACCAGGGCGACCACCATGGCAGCGAAGACGAGGGGAACCTGCACGTAGAGGGTAAGCGCCAGGATCCGTCCCCGGTGTGCTCTAAGTGCACCGTGGCTCTTGCCGCCGACAAGGGCCCCCAGAAGGAATGCCGCCACCGCCAGGATGGAACCTGCGACCGAGAAACCCGGAGCCCCTCCTGCAGAAAACCCCAGAAACACGACATTGCCCGTCATGTTGGCAACGAACACGTGCCCGAGGCTCAGATAACTGATCGCATCGACCAGTCCCGTCACGACAGTGAGCCCGGCCAGCATGGCAGGCAGCGGGCCATCCTTGGGATCTTCACCGAGATCGAGAGCAGCAAGGATGCGCTTCAGGTACGACATGGATCCCGGTTGTTCGTTTGGTTGCTAGGTTGCT
>PLEY01000054.1 GCA_003136595.1 Burkholderiales bacterium | reverse complement strand
TAGAGCGACTTAGGTATCTCTACGCGTTTTGGGACGGCGCGCCGCGCGCGAGAGCAACGCGCGGCAAGGACCCGGCTCTGGGCGTCAGATCGGGGCTACTCCCAATGGCTGACGTCATGGCCCCAGGATGTCTGCGGGGCGCCTGCGATCAGAATCGGCTCTCGTCCCCGAGCGGCGCGGCCGGCTGGCCGAATCCCGCTGAGCCGCCGCTGCGGTTGGCAGCCGGCTCGCCGCCGGCCTCCGGTGGCGCGTGGAGGTGCGCGGCGTTCTTGCGGCTGAAGTAGGCGGCTGCCCGACGCCCCCATCGGTCCAGGTAGGAATAGATGACGGGCACCACGACCAGGGTGAGCAGGGTCGAGGTGATGACGCCCCCGATGATCGCGCGTCCCATGGGCGACTGCTCCTCGGACCCCGCGCCGAGGCCAACGGCCAGAGGCAGCATGCCGAACACCATCGCGGTGGTGGTCATGAGAATGGGCCGCAGGCGCACCTGGCCGGCCGCGAGCAGCGAGTCGCGCTGGCTTAGCCCCTCGCGTTGTCCCTGGTTCGCGAAGTCAACCAGGAGGATGGCGTTCTTCGTGACTAATCCCATCAGCATGATGAAGCCGATGATCGAGAATATATTCAGGGTCGTGTGCGTCAAAAACAGGGCCAGCAGCACGCCGATCAGGGAGAACGGCAGCGAGGCCATGATGGCCACGGGTTGCAGGAAGCTCGCGAACTGGGATGCGAGGATCAGGTAGATGAAGATGATCGCAAGACCGAGCGCGCCCAGGGCCGCCTTGCCCGACTCATCCTGCTCCTCCTGGGCGCCGCCGACCAGGATCTGGAATCCGGGAGGCAGAGTACGGGCACTGATCAGCGTCTGGATCTCGGTGCCGATGTCGCCCGCGGGTCGTCCCTCGACGTTGGCATAGATGCTCACGCGGCGTTGCAGGTTCTGGCGCTTCAGGATCTGCGGGCTCTCTGCCGTGACGATCGTGGCCACCTGGCGCAGCGGCACGATCCGCGGCGTGCCATCGGCGGCGGTGCGCGAGGTCGAGACCATCAGGTCGCCGATATCCGCGGCCGCGGTCCGGTCCGAAGGCGGCATCTGCACGCGCACTGCGTAGTTCTGCGAATCCGGACCCAGCCAGTAGCTGACCGTCTCGCCGTTGACGAGCGAGGACAGTATGCTGCCAAGTCCTGCGGTGGTGAGGCCCAGATCGCTCATGGCGTCCGGGTTGGGCCGGATCGACAACGCGGGCGTGCCGGGCTTTAGACTGGTCTGGAGATCGACGACACCCTTGATCTTGCCGATATCAGCGGCGAGCCCAGTGGCGATCGCATTGATCGTCAGGGGGTCCGGTCCGATGACGCTGATGAAGATGGGTGTATTAAAGCCGATGCTTGACTGCACACCCGGAACGCTTGCCAGCTGCCCCCGGATGAGCTTTTCGAGTTCCTGCTGTGACCGGCTTCGCTGGCTGCGGTCGGTGAGCTTGAGCAAGAGCCGCACCGTACCGCGCGCCTCGCCGAAGATGTCGACATCGACCGCCTCGATCTCGGGGATGCCCTTGAGCAGTTGCTCAACCTGTTGCGTGCGCCGGTCAGCATAGGCGAGGCTCGCTCCGGCCGGTGTGGTCAGCTGCACGGAGATGAAGCCCTCGTCGTCCTGGGGCACGAACTCGGTGCCGATGAGCGGCACGATCGCGAGCCCGGCAACCAGCAAGCCGAACGCGATGCCCAGTGTGGCCTTGCGGTGCACCAGTGCCCAGTTCAGCACGCCTCCATAGGCCGTATGCAGCCACACGAGAGCGGACTCGACCTTGTCGAGGACCCAACGGATGGGCGCGAAATGGCGGCGGGACGACTCGGGAGTATCAAACCAGACCGACGAGAGCATCGGATCGAGCGTGAAACTGACAAACAGTGAGACCAGCACGGCAACGGTGACGGTGATCCCGAAGGAGAAGAAGAACTTGCCGATGGCGCCGCTCATGAAGGCCACCGGTACGAACACCGCGACGATCGCGAACGTCGTCGCCATGACCGCAAGGCCGATCTCCTCGGTGCCCTCGAGCGCTGCGCGACGGTGATCCTTGCCCATACGCAGGTGACGCACGATGTTCTCGCGCACGACGATGGCGTCATCGATGAGCAGACCGATGCACAGCGACAAGGCCATCATGGTCATGAAGTTCAGGGTGAAGCCGAACAGATACAGGGCGATGAAGCTTGAGAGCACGGCAATCGGCAGTGTCAAGCCAGTGATCACGGTGCTACGCCAGCTGCGCAGGAACAGGAATACGATCATGATCGTGAGGACGCCACCCTCGAGGAGCGTGTCCTTGACACCGGTCAGCGAGTCCTGGACCCAGTCTGAGTTGCTGTTGATGATGCGCACGTCCACTCCAGGGGGCAGGCGGTCCTTCAGTGCCGTGACCGCATCCTTGATGGCCTTGCCCGTCTCGACAATGTTGGCATCCTGCACCTTGTAGATGGCGATGCTGATGGAAGGCTCGCCATTAAAGCGTGCGATCGTGACCGGCTCCTCCTGACCGTCCTCGACATCGGCGACCTGGTTCAGGTACACGGGCGCATTCTGGCCGGCCCCGCGCCGTGCGACGATGATGTGATTGAAGTCGTCAATCTCCTTGATGCGGCCCTCAACCCGGACCAGCGATTCGGTCTTCGCATCCGAGATGCGGCCTGCCGCTACATTCTGGTTGGAGCTCTTGATGGCTTCGATGACCTGGTCGACGCCGACGCCGTAGGCTGCAAGGGCCTGGGGACGGATGTGGACCAGCACCTGGCGCGCGCGCCCGCCACCATAGACGATTCGACCCACCCCCGATGCCTTTTGCAGTTCCTTCAGGATGATCTGATCGGTCAGCGTCGTGAGAGCCCTCAGGTCACGGCTCTTCGCCGTGACCGAAAGTTGCGCAACCGGTTGCAGGTTCTCGTTGTCGCCCCGGATAACGAGCGGATCCTTGGCCTCGCGGGGGAACGTCGGCCGGATTTCCGCGATCCGGTCGCGCACATCCTGGATCGCGCGGTTGATGTCGGTCCCGAGGCGGAATTCCACGGCGACCTCGGCATCACCCTCGAAGGAGTTCGAGCGGATGAGCTTGATGCCGCTGACGGTGTTGACCGCGTTTTCGATCGGTTTGGTCAGGTCATTCTCGACCGCCTCGGGTGATGCACCCGGATAGAGAACCTGGATCGTCAGCGTCGGGAAGCTGATGTCCGGGAGCTGTTCGACCCCCAGCCGGCTGTAGGAGAACAGGCCCAGAATGCACAGGCCGGCCATGACCATGGTGGCGAAAACCGGATTCTTGATCGAGACTTTTGTGATCCACATGGCATGTCCTTCAGGGGATCCTGGAATGCTCAGAAACGCGACACCCCGCAAGCGGCGCGCCGCGGAAAAACGCCCGCGTTGCGCTCACGAGGGCTTGGCGGGGACGGCCACCGCCTGCCCCGTGACGGTCGCGGCCTGGCCCTCCTTCAGGTTGTCAAATTTGGCAGCCAGCACGGGCACGTTGCCGGGCAGTCCCCCCTTGACCTCGACCAAGCCCTGGGCCGGATCGCGCTGTCCAATCTGGATCGGCCGCCGCGTCAGGGTATTCGACTCGATGCTCCACACCACCGGCTGGCCGCCGTCGTTCTGGATCGCCGTTGCCGGCAGGGAAGGAACCGGCGCGCTGTGCCCGAGATCAAGAACCCCTTCTGCGAACATGCCCGACTTCAGCGCGTGCTCGGGATTGCGCACGGTGAAGAAGACGAGGATCGAGCGCGTGCCCGGCTCGGTGGCGGGACTGATCCGGTCTAGCACCGCCGCAAAGGTCTTGCCCGGAAATCCGTCGACGGCAAGCTCGGCCTGTTGGCCGCGCTTGAGGACCGCGACCTCGGACGCCGGTACGAGCGCCTCAAGCTCGAGTGAATCCAGGTCGACAACGGTGAACAGCGGGGAGTCAATCGATGCCTTCTCGCCGACCTTCAGGTAGCGCTTGGCGACGATGCCGGCCACCGGGGCGGTCACCGTGGTTTGTGCCAGGGCGATCTGGGCGAGTTCCACCTCGGCCTCGGCGGCGTCGAGCGAGGCGCGATTGGCCTTGAAGGTGCTGTCCGTGCTGTCGAAGGCATTTTGCGAGATGAAATGCTTCTCGAGCAGGGCGCGATTGGTGTTGCGATTCTTCTCGGCGAGGTCGAACTGGGCCTTGGCCGAATCGCGTGCGCTGATCTTCTCGGACAGACGCGCCTTCAGATCGGCGCTATCGAGCTGGGCCAGCTTCTGGCCGGCGTGCACAGCATCGCCCTCGCGCACGCCGATACTGACCACGTCGACTGCCTGTTTGGCCTTGACCACGGCCTGGCTGCGTGCCTCGAGATTGCCATTGATCGCGAGCGATTGTGCCAGGACCTGCGGCTGGAGATAGGTCAGATCGGTGTTCGCGAAATGGAGTTCAGCCGGCTTGGCATGGTCGTCCGACTGCGCGTTGGCGCGACTTCGGGTGACGAGCACAATCGCCACAACCAGCGCGAGCCCGGCGAAGGCGAGGCCGGCGATCCAGACCCGGCGTGATTTGAGCAATGAGGTCATATGTCCCAGTGAAGAACGGGCGCTGCCGCACCCAGGATTATCCCATGGGCGAAGTCTAGGAATATGTCGGAGTGCGCTCCAGCGCATGCCGACGGACTGCGGGCTAGCACGACGAAATGCAGCCCAGGCAGTACCAGCCGTAGCAGGCCGGGCGGAAGTCCGGTTGGCCTAGACGGCGCGCTCTTCGCCCTGGCGCCTCGAAGGCGTCTCTCCGGGCGGTTTGTCTCCCAGAATCTGGTCGCGCAGCGCGCGCTTGCCGAAGACCTCGACCATGCGCACATCGGAGCCGGGGTTTTCCTTGCGGATGCGCTCGAAGTCGGCCTTGATCTCCCCGGTGAAGCCGACCGTGCGCGTCAGTGCCAGGCGTCCGTCGACGATGACCGCCACGGCCACGGGCCGCCCCCAGAGGCGCACCAACTCCACGAGCCGCTCAGGGAACTGCCCGCAGGCGCGCTCGAATAGCTCCCACATGTTATCCAGTTCGTCGAGCGGTGCCCGGTGCATGCTCTCCCCGTCGACGCGCAGGATGAGCCAGGCGGGACGCTCCTGATTGCGGGAGAAGGGCGTGTTTTGCATGCTTGGACGTTGCGGGTGCGATCGACAAGGGGAAAACCGGACTGGAAAAGTCCGAAGGGTCCGGTGTGCCCGAAGCGGACCCGACCGGAATGCTATTTTGCACGGTTCTGGACCGCTTGCATTGACTTTGACGTCCTATTTCGGCGAATTTGCGACGCCCGGGGAGGCACTATCCTGCATCTGCATGAGACTTAGGCCGGCAACGGGAGCGCGGTGGTGTCCTTGATGCGTTCGAGTGCGAAGCTTGACTTGACGTCGACGACCGCAGGGTGGCGCAGCAGGTGATCCAGCACGAAACGCGAGTAGTGCTCAAGGTCCTTGGCCTGGACACGCAACAGATAATCCATCTCTCCGGTCATGGCATAGCAGGCCACCACTTCCGGCCAACTCTGGACTGCCGCGCGGAAGGCGTCGATCGGTGAGCGTCGTGGGGCCTCCGCCTGCTTCTCAAGCCTGACGGTGGCAAAGGCCAGCAATCCAAGGCCCAGTTTCCGCGGTTCGAGCAGCGCGACATACTGCCGGATGACTCCGGCCTCTTCGAGACGCCGGATGCGGCGCAGGCAGGGAGAGGGGGATAGATTGACGCGCTCGGCGACTTCCTGATTGCTGAGTTTGCCGTCTTGCTGCAGGAGATCGAGAATCCGTCGGTCGGTCCGGTCCCAGGGGAAGTCATCAGCTGACATGCGCGCTCCGCAATTGGGCAGGACTTCATTCTATCGAACCGCGCGGGCCGCGCGCGCCGCCCGCGCGCACCGCACTGACCTACGTCGGCCAGAAGAGCGCCGGGCGCGGGCCTGCGTGGTGCCGCGCCTTGCGGTCTCCAGAGCGCAACCGTCAACCACCGGCGAGCCGCTGCGCGGCAATTTGGTGCGAAAGGGCCGAGAAGCCATGCACCAATCCGGTGCCGGCGGGTGGGCGAGTCGCGGTCCCTTCCAGATCGAGCCCCGCAGCTTGCCGGCTTTAGCCGGCAAGCTCTGCCGAGAACCATTCCTCGCATTCCATCGGTCTGTAGCGCGCCCTCCCAGCACCTGCCGGCCAGCGCGGCCGGGCCGAACCCACCTTGGATGATGGCACGGATGGTGCTTTGGAGGGTTCATCAAGCGAGTTCGTCACCATGGTCCATTCCAAGAGAGAACGCCAAACGTGGCGACGTTGTCGGTCGTCCGTCTTGGCACGCTGCGCGGCGCGAGGACGGGCGTAGCACCCGGGACTGAAACGCAGCCCGGGGCGCTGACGACTCAAGAACGGAACATCAGGTCTGCGGCCCGTGCCGCAACTGCAGGTGCGCCGTGCCGGGACGATGAAGTGCCGCGGGCGCTTTAGCGTGGAGAGAAAGAAACAGGTTTGGTTCGATGATGATCTTTTTTATAAGGAGTTCTAATGAAACGCAGAACCGCTCTTAAGCATATTGCGCTCACAGGAAGCGCGCTGGCTACATCCGGCTGGTTGCCGAGCGCGCAGGCTGCCGACACCATCAAGGTCGGCGTTTTGCATTCGCTGTCCGGCACGATGGCCATTTCGGAGACGTCACTTAAGGACGTGGCGCTCATGACCATCGACGAGATCAACGCCTCAGGCGGCGTGCTCGGCAAGCAACTCGAAGCTGTGGTGGTCGATCCGGCATCGAACTGGCCGCTGTTCGCTGAAAAGGCGCGCGGTCTCCTCTCGCAAGACAAGGTTGCGGTGGTGTTCGGTTGCTGGACCTCGGTGTCGCGCAAGTCCGTATTGCCCGTCTTCAAGGAGCTCAACGGGCTTCTGTTCTATCCGGTGCAGTACGAGGGCGAAGAGCTCGAGCACAACGTGTTCTACACGGGTGCTGCGCCCAACCAGCAGGCGATCCCGGCGGTCGAGTACCTGATGAGCAAGGAAGGTGGCGGCGCCAAGCAATTCGTGCTGCTTGGAACCGACTACGTGTATCCCCGCACCACCAACAAGATCCTGCGCGCTTTCCTGAACAAGAAGGGCGTCACCGATGCCCAGATCCAGGAGGAATACACGCCGTTTGGCCACTCGGACTATCAGACCATCGTCGCGAACATCAAGAAGTTTGCCGCCGGCGGCAAGACCGCGGTCGTCTCGACCATCAATGGCGACTCGAACGTGCCGTTCTACAAGGAACTGGGCAATGCCGGTCTGAAGGCCACCGACGTGCCGGTGGTCGCCTTCTCGGTGGGTGAGGAGGAGTTGCGTGGCGTGGACACCAAGCCGCTGGTCGGGCACCTGGCTGCCTGGAACTACTTCGAGTCGATCAAGAACCCGGTCAACGCGGCCTTCATCAAGTCCTACAAGGAATACGCCAAGGCCAAGAACCTGCCCAACGCCGACACGGTCGTGACCAATGATCCGATGGAGGCCACCTATATCGGCATCCACATGTGGAAGCAGGCCGTCGAGAAGGCCAAGTCGACCGACGTCGAGAAGGTGATCGCGGCGGTCGGCGGTCAGACCTTCAAGGCGCCGGACGGGTTCACCATCGAGATGGACAAGACCAACCACCACCTGCACAAGCCCGTCTTCATCGGCGAAATCCAGGCGGATGGTCAGTTCAAGATCGTCTGGAAGACGCCCGCGCCGGTACGCGCCCAGCCCTGGAGCCCATGGGTTCCCGGTAACGAGGGCAAGCAGAACATCTGAACGCGGGTAGGGGGACCACTCCACTGGAGTGGTCCCGCGCTGGTGCTGGGCCGTCTGGCCCAGTCTTGATTTCTTGAGTCCGCGATGCCTTTCATTGATCGTCCCTTTCTGTTGCGCTGGCTGGCGGCCCTCTCAGTGTTCGGGGCGTGTCTGGTCATGGTGCCGGGCGAGAGCCATGCGGCGCCCCCCGCATTCGACGCCGATCTTCTGAAACCGCTCGCCGGCGATGATTTCGACGCCAAGGTCAGCACGATCCGCAAGCTCGGTACGCTTGCGAGCCCCGAGTCATTCGCCATCCTGAACGCAATGAACGAGGACAAGCTCGACGCCACGCCCGAGGGCCGGCTCCTCATCGTCGATGACAGCGGCAAGGCCCGCGACCCGGTCACCGGCGAGACGCTCGAGCTCCCCGATGGTACCGACTCGATCATCATCAACAATCCCTTGCGTAGCGAAATCGAGCGCGCGCTCGCCGGGTTGCGCCTGTTCTCCGAGGATCCGAAGGTCCGTCGCCAGGCTGCTGAGGAGATCCAGCAGAATCCCAATCCCGATCAGCGGCCCTTGCTCGCGCGCGCCCTGGAGCAGGAGAAGGAGGTCGACATCAAGACCCGTCTCGAGATGGCACTGGCGACGGTGGATCTGAAGAGCCCCGATCCCGCCGTGCGCATCCAGGCCGTGCGCACGCTGGCGGGCACGACCAATGCGTCGCTGCGTCCGGTCTTGGCGGCGCTGCTCATCAAGAGCGCCGACGGCACCTATCCCGAGCCCGACGCCGATGTGCGCAGCGCGATCACTGAGACCCTCCGTCAGATTGACCGGCGCCTCGCCATGATGGAATGGGTTGGCAATCTGTTTTATGGCGCGAGCCTGGCGAGCGTCCTGTTGCTCACGGCACTGGGGCTTGCGATCACGTTCGGCCTCATGGGCATCATCAACATGGCGCACGGCGAGTTGCTCATGATCGGCGCCTACGCGACCTATATGGTGCAGCTGGGATTCCGGCACTTCCTGCCGGCCTGGCTCGACTGGTATGTGATCGCCGCGATTCCGGTGGCCTTTGCCGTCACCGCCGTGGTGGGCATGATTCTCGAGCGCAGTGTCATCCGCTGGCTCTACGGGCGGCCACTTGAAACCCTGCTTGCCACCTGGGGGATCAGCCTCATCCTGATGCAAAGCGTCCGAAGCCTCTTTGGCGCCCAAAATGTCGAGGTCAGCAACCCGACATGGATGAGCGGCGGCTTCACCGTGCTCGGGGGGCTGGTGCTCGAATACAACCGCTTGGCGATCATCGCCTTTGCGCTGTTCGTCGTGTTCCTGGTCTGGCTGCTGCTCAACCGCACGCGGCTTGGCCTGTTCGTGCGCGCCGTCACGCAAAACCGCCGCATGGCCGATTGTGTCGGTGTGCCGACCGGCCGCGTGGACATGCTCACTTTCGGCCTTGGGTCAGGGATTGCCGGCCTGGGAGGCGTGGCGCTCTCGCAGCTCGGCAACGTCGGACCCGATCTCGGTCAGAATTTCATCGTCGATTCTTTCATGGTCGTGGTTCTGGGCGGTGTCGGCCAATTGGCCGGGACCATCATCGCCGCCCTGGGTCTTGGTGAGATGAGCAAATTCCTCGAGCCTTCCGCGGGGCCCGTGATGGCCAAGATCATGATTCTCGTCCTGATCGTGCTGTTCATCCAGAAGCGGCCCCAGGGTCTCTTCGCCCTGAAGGGTCGCAGCGTCGAATGAACCCCAAGACCCCAGCCGACCCGTTCACGCCCGGCGCGCGCCTGCTGCCCCGCTCGGGTTGGATCGCGCTCGCCGTCGCGACCCTCGTTCTCGCAGCCGTGCCGTTCGCAAACCTTGCCTTCTCCGAGGGGAGTCCGCTGCACATCTCGAGTTTCGTCGTGGCGCTCCTTGGCAAGTTCATGTGCTATGCCGTGGCGGCGCTGGCCCTGGATCTGGTGTGGGGCTACACGGGCATCCTGTCGCTCGGACATGGTTTGTTCTTTGCGCTCGGCGGATATGCGATGGGGATGTACCTGATGCGCGCCATTGGTCACGATGGCGTCTACCAGAGCGACCTGCCCGACTTCATGGTGTTCCTCAACTGGCAGGCGTATCCCTGGTATTGGTCGTTCACCGAGTACTTCGCTTATGCGGCGGCCCTGGCGCTTCTGGTGCCCGGTCTCCTCGCCTTTGTGTTTGGCTTTTTCGCCTTCCGCTCGCGCATCAAGGGCGTGTATTTCTCCATCATCACGCAGGCGCTGACGTTTGCCGCGATGCTGCTGTTTTTCCGGAACAATACCGGCTTTGGGGGCAATAACGGGTTCACCGACTTCAAGCGCATCCTGGGCTTCACCATCACACTGCCGGGGACCAAGGCGGCCCTCTACCTCGTCACGCTCGCGGTCCTGGTGGGAAGCCTCCTCGTTGGACGCGCCATCACGCAGTCCAAGCTCGGGCGCGTGCTGACGGGCATCCGCGACGCCGAGAGCCGTCTCATGTTCGTGGGCTACGACCCCCTGTGGTTCAAGTTGTTCATCTGGACGTTCTCGGCGGTCCTGTGTGGCGTTGCCGGCGCCCTGTACGTGCCGCAGGTCGGCATCATCAATCCTGGCGAGATGTCGCCTGCGAACTCCATCGAGATGGTCATCTGGGTCGCGACCGGAGGGCGCGGCACGCTCATTGGTCCGATCATCGGTGCGGGTGTCGTGAACTTCCTGAAGACTATTTTCACGAGCGCCTTCCCGGACTTCTGGCTGTATCTGCTGGGTCTCATCTTCGTCCTGGTGACCCTGTTCCTGCCGCAAGGCATCGTTGGGCTTGCACGCAAGCTCTACGCTGCCCGCAAGCGTCCCGCTCAGCCGGCTCCACTCGTCGCCAAGGAAGCCGCATGAACGCTGCCAGTGTCGCCCTCGAGCCCGGAGACGGGGGCACCGCCAGCTACGCCCGCGTCAAGTCGGATGAACTCGATACGCGTCACGGCGCCATCCTCTATCTCGACGAGATCACGGTCAGCTTTGACGGCTTCAAGGCGCTAAACAAGCTGACGCTTGACATTGGCGTGGGCGAGTTGCGCTGCATCATCGGTCCGAATGGCGCGGGCAAGACGACGATGATGGACGTGATCACCGGTAAGACCCGGCCGGATAGCGGCTCGGTCTTCTTCGGCCAGAGCATCGACCTCACGCGCCTGAGCGAGCCGGCGATCGCACACGCCGGCATCGGTCGAAAGTTTCAAAGGCCCACCGTGTTCGAGAACCATACTGTGTTCGAGAATCTGGAGTTGGCCATGAAGACCGACAAGCGCGTGCGGCCGACGCTGCTTGCCAAGCTTTCCGGCGAGCAGCGTGACTCGATCCATGCCACGCTCGAACTGATCCGGCTGAAAGACGAGGTTCGCAGGCTCGCCGGACTGCTCTCCCATGGCCAGAAGCAGTGGCTTGAGATCGGCATGCTGCTCATCCAGGAACCGAAGCTGCTGCTGCTCGATGAGCCGGTGGCCGGCATGACCGACGCCGAGACCGAGCGCACCGGTGAGCTCTTGAACGAACTGCGCGGCCGGCACTCACTCGTGGTCGTCGAGCACGACATGGACTTTGTCAGCGGCATCGCCGTCGGCGGCAAGGTCACCGTCCTGCACGAGGGCTCGGTGCTCGCCGAGGGCACCATGGATCAGGTCCAGTCCGATCCGCGCGTCATAGAAGTCTACCTGGGGCGTTAGCCATGATGAGCGTCGATGGCCTGAACCAGTACTACGGCGGCAGCCATACCCTGCGGGGCATCTCGATGACGGTCGAGAAGGGCCGCTGCACGGCGCTGCTCGGGCGCAATGGCGTGGGCAAGACCACGCTCTTGCGCTGCCTGATGGGCGTGCTGCCGGTCGCAAGTGGCACCGTCCAGTTCGAGGGAACTGACATCACCCGGCGTTCTCCGCATGAGCGCGCGGCCATGGGCCTGGCCTACGTGCCGCAGGGGCGAGAGATCTTTGCGCGCCTGACTGTCGAGGAAAACATCTGGATGGGCATGGCCACCAAGCCCGGGCGCGATGCGCGACGCATCAAGGGCGAGGTGTTTGAACTCTTTCCGGTGTTAAAAGAGATGCTCGGGCGCCGTGGCGGGGATCTCTCGGGAGGTCAGCAGCAGCAACTGGCCATCGCCCGCGCGCTGGTGTCGGAGCCCAAGCTCATCATCCTTGACGAGCCCACCGAAGGCATCCAGCCGTCCATCATCAAGGACATCGAGCGCGTCATCCGGCTCTTGCGTGAGCGTGGCGACATCGCCATCCTGCTCTGTGAGCAGTACTTCGATTTTGCGCGGGCGCTCGCGGACCGCTTCGTTGTGCTCTCTCGTGGCGAAGTGGTGGCGCGGGGCGATCGGGAGCAGATGGACAGCGAAGAAGTCCGTCGCCACCTCGCGGTCTAGGCCCAGGCGAGCACCAGGGCGCCGGCGAGCACGAGGCCGCCTCCGAACGCGGTCTGCCAAGTCAGGCGTTCCCCGAGAAACGCAACACCCAGGACGATTGCAAAGGCGACCGAGAGCTTGTCGACCGGTGCGACCTTGGAAACCGGCCCAAGCTGCAGCGCGCGGTAGTAGCACAGCCAGGATAGCCCGGTTGCAATACCCGAGAGGACCAGGAACAGCCAGGTGCTGGCCCCTATGGTGTCCGGGCGCTGCCACTCGCGCCGCGCGAGCACGATCGCGAGCGCAAGCGCGAGGATCACCACGGTCCGGATCAGCGTCGCGAGGTTGGAATTCACGCCGGCCACCCCGAGTTTGCCGAGCAGTGCCGTGAGTCCCGCAAAAAAGGCCGAGCCCACGGCCCAGATTTCCCAGCGCGCGGTCCAGTTCATCAGTTCCCCCAGAGATGGTCAGGTGTCGATCGCCAATGATAAGGCGGACATCCCGAGCCCATGGCACCCGGCCCGGCACGCACGGCCCGGCAATCTTCTGCCGCTAAATTGGACTCCAGATAGCATGAACTTGCGCATTTTCCACGGAAGCCCCGCCAGTTCGCAATCAGGCGTCGATTCCGCCGACTATAATCAATTGTTCAAAATAGGTCCGGGAAGGGGCGGGGCATGGCCAGCGATCAGTGGGAAAACCCGATGGGCACTGCGGGCTTCGAGTTCATCGAATATGCGGCGCCCGATCCCGTGGCGATGGGACAGCTGTTCGAGCGCATGGGCTTTTCTGCCATCGCCCGCCACCGCCACAAGCAGGTCACCCTGTACCGACAGGGGGAGATCAATTTCATCATCAATGCCGAACCCGACTCCTTTGCGCAGCGCTTCGCGCGCCAGCATGGACCCTCGATCTGCGCGATCGGCTTTCGCGTCCTCGACGCAGCCCATGCCTACCGGCGCGCGCTCGGGCTCGGGGCCTGGGGCTTTGCCAATCAGGCGGGCCCGGGTGAACTGAACATACCGGCCATCAAGGGCATCGGAGACTCGCTCATCTACCTCGTCGACCGCTGGCGTGGCAAGAACGGCGCGCGCGAAGGGGAGATCGGCAATATCGGGTTCTACGATGTCGATTTCGAGCCACTACCTGGCGCCCAGTTGCATCCGGTGGGCAATGGCCTCACCTATATCGATCACCTGACCCATAACGTCCATCGCGGGCGCATGGCGGAATGGTCCGATTTCTATGAGCGCTTCTTCAATTTCCGCGAAATCCGCTACTTCGACATTGAAGGCCAGGTGACCGGCGTGAAGTCGAAGGCCATGACCTCCCCGTGCGGCATGATCCGCATCCCGATCAATGAGGAGGGCAACGAGAAGGCCGGTCAGATCCAGGAGTATCTCGACGCCTATCACGGCGAGGGTATCCAGCATATCGCGCTCGGCTCGAGTGACCTCTACAGCACGGTCGACGCGATGCGCGCCGCGGGGGTTCGCCTGCTCGATACCATCGACACCTACTACGAGCTCGTCGATAAGCGCATCCCCGGTCACGGGGAGCCGCTGTCGAAGCTTCGGGAGCGCAAGATCCTGGTCGACGGCAAACCGGGACAGCTGCTGTTGCAGATCTTCACCGAGAACCAGCTAGGGCCGATCTTTTTCGAGTTCATCGAGCGCAAGGGCGATCAGGGCTTTGGCGAGGGCAACTTCAAGGCCCTGTTTGAATCGATCGAACTCGACCAGATGCGCCGGGGTGTGCTCAAAAGCACCCCCGCGAACGTCTAGGACGACGCGCCGTGAGCGATCCTGCCGCCACGATACCCGCACCCCGCGCCGACCTTGCGCACAACACCGGGGCCGCACCGGTCACCTACGGGCACGGCGAGCGCCCACCGCGCGGCGATTACGCGCGTGCCCGAAGCGACTACACCATGGAGCAGGATTGGCATGCCTATACTGCAGCCGAGCACGCCCTTTATGCCCGCCTTTATGCGCGCCAGATAGCCCAGCTGAAGGACTGCGCGTCCGAGGAATTCGTGACGTCGCTCGAGGCCCTCGATGCGGCCCATGCGATTCCCGATCTGGCTGCCGTTTCGCAGAAGCTCTACGCTAAGACGCGCTGGCAGCTGGTCGCCGTACCCGGCCTCATTCCCGAGGAGGCCTTCTTCGGCCTGCTTGCGCAGCGCAAGTTCCCCGTGACCGAGTGGCTGCGCCGCGAGGATGAGTTCGACTATGTGGTCGAGCCTGACATCTTCCATGATTTTTTTGGTCATGTGCCCTTGCTCTTTGACCCGGTGTTTGCGGATTACATGCAGGCCTACGGTCAGGGGGGGTTGAAGGCCACCAACCTCACCTCCTGCGAATACCTCGCGCGACTCTACTGGTACACGGTTGAATTCGGACTGATCCAGACGGCGCGCGGCCTGCGCATCTACGGCGCGGGCATCCTGTCTTCCGCCACGGAGACGCGCTACTGCCTGCTCGATCCGGCACCCAACCGCGTGGCCTTCGATCTGGAGCG
Organism: Burkholderiales bacterium; assembly: GCA_003136595.1. Taxonomy (GTDB): domain Bacteria; phylum Pseudomonadota; class Gammaproteobacteria; order Burkholderiales; family Burkholderiaceae_D; genus BOG-994. Next base: position 54,748 of record PLEY01000054.1, on the reverse strand, counting down.
CATCATGCGCAGCCAATATCGGATTGACGCGTTTCAGGAGACCTATTTCGTGATCGAGTCCTTCGAGCAGCTGTTCACCGCAACGGCACCGGACTTCGCGCCGATCTATGAGCGCCTGAAGGATTGTCCGAGTATCGCCGCCAATATGGTCCTTCCGGGCGAGCGCCTCTATCCTCCAAACAGGGCCGAGCGGGCTCCCTAGCCGCGCAGCAGCACTCCGCTCTCGCGCCAGTTGTTCTCGGTTAAACTGGCAGCACCAGGGCGTGCCGGAACAGGGTCCGGGACCAAGCCCCGACAGACTTACATACGACGGCTTCGCGGCCTTAATGGGGAATCCAACTTGAATATCGTCATCCTCGCCGCCGGGATGGGCAAGCGCATGCGCTCCGAGATTCCCAAGGTGCTCCATCCGCTCGCAGGCACGCCGCTCGTTGGGCATGTGATCGAGGTCGCGCGCGCGCTCGGACCGTCCCGGCTCATCGTCATCTACGGCCACGGCGGATCGCTCGTACCCGATGCCTTTGCCGGACAGGACGACCTGCACTGGGTCCGGCAGGAGTTGCAGCTGGGCACGGGACACGCCGTGGCGCAGACGATCCCCTACCTCGATGACAGTGACACGACGCTTGTTCTCTCGGGGGATGTGCCACTGACCCGCCAGACCACTCTCGAGCGCCTCATGGCTGCGGCAGCGAGCTCGGCGATGGCGCTCCTGACGGTGAACCTCGCCGATCCCAAGGGATACGGGCGCATCCTGCGCAGCGAGGGCCGGATCACGGGGATCGTCGAGGAGAAGGATGCGACACCCGAGCAACGCAGAATCGCCGAGGTCTATAGTGGAATCCTGGTCGCCCCCACCGCGTCGCTCAAGCGCTGGCTCGGACAGCTCTCGAACGACAACGCCCAGGGCGAGTACTACCTGACCGATGTGATCGGCTTTGCGGCGGGGGAGGGGCTCTTGATCGGCACCGCCCAGCCCGATGCCATCTGGGAGACGCTCGGCGTGAACAGCAAGACGCAGTTGGCCGAGCTGGAACGCATTCATCAGCTGGATGTGGCGCGCCGGCTCCTCGAAGAGGGAGTGACCCTCATGGATCCGGCACGCCTGGACGTGCGCGGCCGGCTTTCCTGTGGGTCCGACGTGACCATCGATGTCGGGTGCGTCTTCGAGGGGGACGTGGTCCTTGGCAACCACGTGCGGATCGGAGCACATTGCGTGATCGCCAATGCCCACATCGGCGAGGGCACGCTCGTCGAGCCCCTGTGCCACATCGATCGCGCGATCATCGGGGCGCGGGCCCATATCGGTCCCTACGCGCGTCTGCGGCCTGGCACTGACCTCGGACGCGAAGTCCATATCGGCAACTTCGTCGAAATCAAGAATTCGCAGATGGCCGATGCGTCCAAGGCGAATCATCTGTCGTATGTCGGCGATGCCACGGTCGGCGAACGCGTGAACATCGGCGCAGGCACCATCACCTGCAACTACGACGGGGCATCCAAGCATCGAACGATCATCGGCGACGATGTGCACATCGGCTCGGACACCCAACTGGTCGCGCCTGTCCATGTGGGTGCGGGTGCCACCGTCGGTGCGGGCACCACGGTGTGGCGGGACGTGCCACCCGGCACCCTCGCCTTGAACGAGAAGACCCAGGTCAACCGCACCGGCTGGCACCGGCCGCAGAAGCCGAAGAAATAGGGCGTGCGCCAGCCCCTTCGGGGACCCGCTCAGGCACGTGCGAGGCGCGTCTCGAACTTGCTGCGGTGCATCGCGAAAAATGAGCGCACGTTCCTGACATTGGCCTCGGCGGTAAAGAGGCGGTGCGCGAGGGCATGATAGGCGGGCATGTCGCGCACCTGGACCACCAGAACGAAATCGGGGCCTGGCGAGACCCGGTAACACTGCAGCACTGCCGGGTCCCCGCCGACCCGCTCCTCGAAGAGCCGCTGAAACTCGTCCCCCTGGTGGTCCAGGGTGATCTCGACGATCGCCGTGAGGGAGGGGCCAAAAGTCGCCGGATCGAGGATGGCAACGCGCCGCTCGATGACGCCGATCGCGCACAGCCGCTGGACGCGGCGCAGGCAGGTCGGTGCCGAGGCGTGCACGCGCCGTGCCAGTTCGTTGTTGGCGATCGAGGCGTCTTCCTCCAGAACCCCAAGAATGCGCTCATCCAGGCCGTCAAGGCGCGGATTTTCTTTTAGCATTTCAAAATCCCATCAAGCGTTATTTCACGGATGAATGCGATTTGCAATAATCATTGATGCAATTGTCAAGATGGAATAATACTTCATCCAAAATACAAAAACGATACAACACGTCAAAAGCCTTAACTTAAACTCCACACATCGAAGACCCCTGACCGGAGCCTGCCATGTGTGGAATCGTCGCCGCCGTCGCCCAGCGCAACATCACCCCGATCCTCCTGGAGGGTCTGAAACGTCTCGAGTATCGCGGTTATGACTCGTGCGGCATCGCCCTCTACGTGGACGGGCATCTGCAACGCTCGCGCAGCACGGCGCGCGTGACCGACCTTCAGGCCCAGATCTCCCAGGCAGGGCTCGAGGGCTTCACCGGCGTCGCCCACACCCGCTGGGCAACGCATGGCGCCCCCGTGACCAGCAACGCGCACCCGCACTTTTCCGGTGAGCGCATCGCCCTCGTGCATAACGGCATCATCGAAAACCACGAGGAACTGCGCGCCCAACTGATCGAGGCCGGGTTCCATTTCGAAAGTCAGACCGACACCGAGGTCATCGCCCACCTCATCAACCACCTGTACGCGGGCGATCTGTTTGAGGCCGTGCAACAGGCGACCCAGAAGCTGCGTGGCGCCTATGCGATCGCGGTGTTCTGCCGCGACGAGCCGCACCGGGTCGTGGGCGCCCGGCTCGGCTCGCCACTCATCGTCGGTGCCGGCAAGAGCGAGAACTTTCTTGCCTCGGACGCGATGGCATTGGCCGGTACCACCGACCAGATCGTCTATCTCGAGGACGGCGACGTGGTGGACATCCAGCTCCACCGCTTCTGGATCGTCGATGCCAGGGGCAAGTCGGTCGAGCGCGAGGTCCATACCGTCATCGCCCACAGCGGCGCGGCGGAACTCGGACCTTACCGGCACTACATGCAAAAGGAGATCTTCGAGCAGCCGCGCGCCGTGGCTGACACCCTCGAAGGCGTCGAAGCGATCACGCCGGAGCTGTTCGGAGACGGTGCCTACAAGGTGTTCTCGAAGATCGACTCACTCTTGATTCTCGCCTGCGGCACGAGCTACTACGCGGGTCTGACAGCCAAGTATTGGATCGAATCGATCGCCCGCATCCCGGTGTCCGTGGAGATCGCGAGCGAGTATCGCTATCGCGAGAGCGTGCCCAATCCCAACACCCTTGTGGTCACCATCTCGCAAAGTGGCGAGACCGCCGACACGCTGGCCGCGCTCAAGCACGCACGCAGCCTGGGCATGACGCATTCGCTGACCATCTGCAACGTGTCGACGAGCGCGATGATGCGCGAGTGCGAGCTCGCCTACGTCACCCGGGCCGGTGTCGAGATCGGGGTGGCATCGACCAAGGCCTTCACCACGCAGCTGGTCGGCCTCTTCCTGCTCGCCCTGGTGCTGGGCCAGGTCAAGGCCCGGATCAGTGAGGCCGAGCAGGCAGTCCAGCTGCGCGCCCTGCGCCACCTGCCGGCCGCGATCAGCGCCGTGCTTGCCCTCGAACCCCAGATCATCGCCTGGGCGGAGCAATTCGCGCGCAAGGAGCACGCCCTGTTCCTCGGCCGCGGCATGCACTATCCGATCGCACTGGAAGGCGCGCTCAAGCTCAAGGAGATCTCCTATATCCACGCCGAGGCCTATCCGGCCGGTGAGTTGAAGCATGGCCCGCTCGCGCTCGTCACCGAGGCCATGCCGGTCGTAACCGTCGCACCCAACGACGCGCTCCTTGAGAAGCTCAAGTCCAACATGCAGGAGGTGCGCGCCCGCGGCGGCCAGCTCTACGTCGTCGCCGACGGGGACAGCCACATCGCCGCCTCCGAGGGCCTCCACGTGCTGCGCCTGCCGGAGCACTACGGCTGGCTGTCACCGATTCTCCACACCATACCCTTGCAGCTGCTCGCGTACCACACGGCTCTGGCCAAGGGTACCGACGTCGACAAGCCACGCAATCTTGCCAAATCAGTGACGGTGGAGTGAGCCCATTTTGGAGCCGCCATGGGGATTCTCCTCGCATGCTGGCGAACTGACCGCACTTCGCTCGCGGACCCCGCCCCGCGCTGTCTGGCCGATCCGACGATAAGCCCCTCAGAGGACAACGAGAGAGAGCCCGGGATCGAGGAAGGTCGTTCGATGACTCCAGAAAACAGGCCTCACGCGTCTCACCGGGTCGTCCTTGCCGACCCGCGCAGTTCGCGTACCCTGGCCACGGGATGGTGTGCCCCAACGAGGATGCTGGTGCGGGAACTCGCGCACGAGCGCGTCACAGGGCCGAACCTGTGTGATGAGAGCGCAGCCACGCGGGCCGCTCCAATGCGCCGTTCGCGGGGGCTGCCCGTGGGCCTGTGCCCCGCCGTCCAGCACCCGATGCAAGCGCTGCGCTGAGAACCTCCATGTTACCCGCGCAACCAGAGTCGATGCCATCGGGCGACGCCCGCAGCGTCGGCGAGCTCTGCAGGATCGCCCTCAGGAAATTGGCGACACGGGATTTTGCCGCGGCCAGCGCGCCGGTCAGTCCGGCTCAGGTCATCCTCGCCGCTCTCTACGTGATGGCCAGCGGGCTGATCTCCCAGGAGCTCAGCTTTTCGGATTTCGCGTTCTCTTTGTTCTGGCCGCCTGCGGGTATTGCATTCGCCTTCGTCTGGCAGTACGGATACCGCGCCTTGCCCTCGATCGCTCTGGGCATCGCGGTGCCCACTGTCTTGTTCTACCCGCAGTGGGGCTCCCTTCTTGTGGTCATCGGCGAAACACTCGGGCCGCTCGCGGGCGTTGCACTGCTACGGGTCCTCAAACCCGGGCAAGAGCGGTACGCGGAACCGCTACGTTGGCAGATGTCCTTCTACGCCTGCGGCTTCATGGTGGCCTGTCCGATCGCGGCCTTGTTTGGCTCTCTGGGTGGCCTGGTCGACCATCGTTTCGTCGCCCAGGGCATCCCGGGCGTATTTCTCGCCTATCTCATGGTGGAAGCCATCGGGCTCGTGCTCTTCGCTCCTCTGGTCATGGAGTGGCTGGCGCGCGAATCGCGTGCGCCATGTGCTCGTCTGCAGGTGGGGCATGGACCCTGGATATGCGTGACTCCGTTCGTGATTGAAACCATCCGGTGGCTGCTCTACAAGAGCGTCGGCGGCAACTACGCCGATCTCCTCATCTATTGCTATTTCCCCCTCGTCGCCTGGTGCGCGCTGACAGAGACGTCACTTCGCACCAACAGTCTGCTGGTTTTGACGGCGATCGCCGTGCTGAGCAGCCAGGCGTGGCGGGCGCATGAACTTGGGAGCGCTGCGGCCAGCTTTGACCTGTTCCGGTTCGCGCTGGTCATCCTGACCTTAAGCGCCATGGGCCAGGTCCTGTGGGCGCTGGCGAACGAACGCCGGCTCGCCTTTGCGGAACTCGCGCAGCAGGCCGATCTCGATCCCCTGACGGGACTCCTGAATGAGCGCTCGTTTGCGCGCGAGCTGGACCAGTTTGCGCGCCCGTTCACGATCGTTCTCCTGGCCTTCGAGAACTGGCCGGAGTTCGAGATCCTGGCGGGTATCGGGGCCAGTTACGACCTCCAGCGGGAAATGACCGATATTCTGCGGGCCGAAGCAGGTCTGCTTCACCTGGCCAGACTGCAGGCCGGCGGTTTCGGCTGCATCGTGGCCGAGGGGGCCGCGCCGAGCGCGGCGCTTGACGCGCTCCTGAAGGGGCGCTGGGTCCGCGGCGGTGTCGAGATGCGGCTCATCGGCGCAGCGCTCAGTGTCGCCGAAGCGACGCACAGCGCGACCGGTGAACTGCTGCTTGGCGCACGCACGCTACTGAACGAAGCGCGGTTCTGCGCCAACGAGACGCTCTTGCTGCGGCACTGGTCGCCCGACATGGTGGTCGAGCGCCGGGCCTATGAGATTCTCGTCGACTCAATCAAGCACGCGGTCAGAAACAACCGCCTGCAACTTTATGCGCAGCCGATCCTGTGGGTCGAATCGCCAGAGCGCTGCGGGCTTGAGATCCTGGTCAGGATCGAAGGAGACCACGGTGAATTGCTGCCCTCGGCGGACGTGGCCCGGGTCCTCGCACAGAACATTGTCTCGATCGAGCTGGATCGCACGGTCATCAAGGCCACCTTCGACTGGTTTGGCTCCCGGCGCAATGCGCTCGGCGAGGTCGAGCGCATTGCCATCAATCTGACAGGCGCAAGCCTGTCCTCACCGGGCCTGTTCGAGTGGATAGAACGCTGCCGTGAGGACGCGGGTCTCAACCCCGCCTGCTTTTCCTTCGAAATCACCGAAAGCCAGGTCATTTTGAACATGGACGCAGCCCGCCTTTTGATCCAGCGGCTGCGGGCTGCCGGCTATCGGGTGGCGCTCGATGATTTCGGTACCGGACTTGCCACCTTTGACTATCTGAAGCGCTTTGCGGTGGATTACATCAAGATCGATGGAAGCTTTGTGCGAAACCTCGGACAGAATCCGATCGATCTCGAGATCGTGTCAGGGATCGTGCGGCTTGCGCGCTTGATGCAGATCGGGACGGTCGCAGAGTATGTTGAAAGCCACGCGATCAGCGCTGCGGTCCGCAGAGCCGGCATCGATGGACTGCAAGGCTACTTGATCGCAGCGCCGGCGCCCCTGGCCGAGGTGATCGAATGGTGTCGCTCGCGCCAGCGGGTGCATTCAGCGCTGCATCCCAGTGCGCATTCAAGCTAAGCGAGACGNNTCGTGGCCAGCGTCGCAAGTGTCCGTCTCGCAGTGAGGGTCTCGCAGCGCCGGTCTATAAGCAACCCCGTCTGGCTACCTTGCGGCTTGCTCCCGAATGAACGGCAGCGGGGTCGGCCTTAGGCGCTGCGCTGCTGCTCGAGGCGCTTTCGCCGCAAGGCGGGTGGGGCGACCAGCTGCCAGGCCTGCTCAAGGACTGTGCTCACCAGCTCGGGAGTCGATGCGGCCGGTCGCAATAGAACCCACGGATAGTTGCGGTAGTGATCGGTTACGAAAAATGCGTCGGGATAAAGGGCCAGGAGCTGTTCTCGCGCCTCCCAAGTGGTCCGTACCACGACGGTCTCCAAGTCCTCCTTCTGGCGGACCATCAGCTTGCCTCGGACTTTCAGTGCCGCCGTTCCATAGGACGTCGACTCGCAGACTTCCGGCAACGCCAGAGCCATCTCCTTGATCCACTCGTAGGTGAGGGCACTCTTCGGCTTCGCGGGCATCGCTCCTCCTGGCGGGGGTTGAAACCTCGAGGGCATCACGAAATTGCATCGGGATATCGTAGCGCAGGCGTGGCCGGTACGAAAGTCTGGCGCTGCCTGCTCTGATCCGTCCTGGTCTGACGCGTCCCGAAGGCGCCGATGTTCGAGCTTGCCAGAGTCGGGCGCTCGGCCGCACGCACCTCAAGATAGCCTGCAATCGGACGATATAGATCTCTTATCGCTTTGAAAATGCCGCAGTACCGGCGTCACCCATGTCCCCAAGCACCACGCCAAAGCCGACCTTCGCATGGATCCTGTTCGCCCTCTGGCTCGCCACCTGCGGCGGCCTCTTCTGGAATGGCTTTCTCTCCGGGATCTTCGCCCGGCCACCGGTTGTCCTCTCGACCTTTCCGGCGGGGCCCCTTGCGAAGTCCGAATTTGAGCACTGGGTCGGCACACGCTCGGAAAAGGCGCTCCCTGGAGCAATGATCCTCCTCGTCCGCAACCCGGGCTGCCCCTGTGACCGTCTGATTGCCGACCAGGTGAGATCCATCAAACGCGAGGCGGGGCAACGGAGCATCCCGGTGCACGAGATCGTGCCCGCGCAGACGGCGGCGCTCCCGGAGTCCCCTGACGCGGCGTGGCGGGTCGACCCTGCGAGGCTTCGAGCCTGGGTGTCTGCAGGGCCCGCCATCATGATTCTGGGGGCACAGGGAACCGTGACGTATGCCGGTCCTCTCGCCGCCACCGGCCTGTGTGGAGACGACACCTCCAAACAGAATCTCATGCGCTATACGCAATCCGGAACCAGCTCCAACCCAGTGATGCCCCTTGGCATCGGCTGCTTCTGCCCTATCAAAACCGACACCTAGCTGGAAGATCCATCATGCCCTCTTTGAACTATCAGCAGGAAATCTGCCGCAGCGCCGACCGTCTCATGCTCTGCGTCATCGCGTTTCTATGTCTCATCTGTCTGGGTCTCGCCCTGTGGTTCGACACCTGGACGGCAGTCATTGCGACCTGTGTGCCGACACTTGCTCTCTGTACCTATCTCGTCTTGCGTCATCCCGCGCAGCTCCCCACGCGCCTCATGACAGCCAGTGCTCTGATGGTCTTGGCGGCCCTCATGATCCACGAAACCCAGGGTTTGGTGGAGATCCACTTCGGGATCTTTGCCCTGTTGGCCTTCCTGCTCTACTACCGGGATTGGCGACCGATCGTCATGGCGGCAGCCTTGATCGCAGTCCACCACGTGAGCTTTTTTCTTCTCGAGCAAAACGGCGTGCCTGTCAAAATCTTCCAGCCTGGCAGTGGCTTCGGGATCGTCCTCCTGCATGCCGGCTACGTGGTCTTCGAGGCTGCCGTCCTCGTCTTCATGGCCGTCAAGCTGAAGCAGGAGTCCGCTGCGACTGGCGACTCTGCGGCCGCACTCTCGTTTGTCGCCAATGAGATCGCCCGCGGCAACCTCGATGTCGCGCTGCCCAATTCCGAACCCCTCCCGGGAACCATCGCCCACGCGATCCTCAGTATGAAGAATTCGCTGCGCAGCACCTTGAACGACACCGAGGAGGTGCTGGGTGCCATGTCGAAGGGAGATTTCTCAAGCCGTGTCGCGACTGTCGGCCGCGAGGGAGTGGGGCTTAGGCTCGCTGAGCTCGTCAACAGCACCAGTGCCGTGCTCGCCGAGACCATGGCCGGTGTTGCGATGGTCAGCCACGCGATCGCCGCGGGCGACCTCAGCCAGCGCGTCGTGGTGAACGCCGGCGGGATCACGGGGCAGCTCTCGCAAAACATCAACCAGCTGGCCGAGTTCCTCACGCAGTTCCTGGACGAGCAGAAGCGTGTGCTGGCGCGCGCATCCTCGGGCGACTTTGGGTGCGAGATGGAGACGGAACACCGGCTTGGTTACCAGCTGGAGCTCGCCCGAGGGCTCAATACGCTGATCCAGACCACCGGTCACAGCTTGAGCGAGGTGCACCGGGTCGTCGGCGCCATCGCACGGGGGGATCTGACCCAGCGGATCGATGCCGATTTCCACGGTACTTTCGGCGCGATCAAGGAGGCCTCGAATGCGACCGCAGAGCGGCTCGCCGATGTCGTCGGGCGTATCAGCAGCGCCTCCTTCGCCATCAGCGCAGCGGCAGAAGAGATCGCCCGCGGCAATGCCAACCTCTCGTTGCGCACCGAGGCTCAGGCAGCGGGACTTCAGACGACGGCCAGCTCGATGGAGGAGCTCACGGCCACAGTAAAGCAGAATGCCCAGAGCGCCAAGCAGGCGAGCCAGCTCGCGCTCTCGGCGTCCGATGTCGCAACCGATGGAGGCCGGGTCGTCGAGGAGGTGATCCGCACCATGGCCTCGATCAGTGACGCCTCCACGAGAATCGCCGACATCATCAGCGTCATCGATGGAATCGCATTTCAGACCAACATTCTTGCACTGAATGCGGCTGTTGAAGCCGCGCGCGCCGGCGAGCAGGGCCGAGGCTTCGCTGTCGTGGCAACCGAAGTCCGTAGTCTCGCGCAGCGCAGCGCGGCAGCGGCCCGCGAAATCAAGGACCTGATCGGCAACTCCACGGACAAGGTCGAGGCCGGCTCCAAGCTGGTCAGCACCGCAGGCCAGACCATGATCGAGGTCGTGAGTAGCGTCAAGCGCGTGAGCGACATCATCAATGAGATCACTGCCGCCTCCGAGGAGCAGAGCGCCGGCATCGAACAGGTGAATCAGGCGATCGCGCAGATGGATCAGACCACCCAGCAGAACGCCGTGCTGGTCGAGGACGCGGGCGCCGCAGCCCGGGCGATGGCCAGCCAGGCACAGGACCTGGATGCCGCCGTCAGCGTTTTCGAGCGGGTTGGCACGCAGGACCCGCCTAAGCGACACAAGGGAGTGCGGCTGGCGGCATAGTTCGCAGCCGGACCCTCGGTGGTCGCCAGGTAGGCATCCGATGCGCATCCGCTGCCCCCTGCGCGCAGATCCGCGCAAGGGTCACCTCTCATGGTCCAGGGCACTCGGCACGTTCGCCTAGCGACTGACAAGCTTCGCTCCTGTGTCATGACTGATGACAGACCAGCACCGGGTCAGGCAAGAACCCTCTGGAAAGGCCCGAGGTTTCGAGAGTGCACATCGCCTGAGCCATCCACAAGGAGGTAGCGCTCCTCGCGCGCGTCGAGGAATTCGAGCGCCGTGGCTTCAAGGAGCATCGCGATGGTGGCGATACTGCCTGAATCGATACTCAGGGCCGAGATGATCGTTGCGGACTGCCAGGTCGTAACCGGCATGCCCGTTAGCGGATTGAGGATGTGGCAATAGTGCCTGCCTTCGTGAATGAAGTAGCGCTGATAATCGCCGCTGGTCGCAAGCGCACCGCAATCGAGGGAGAGCGTCGTGAGGATCGAGCCGGGCTCGCGGGGATGACTGATATGAACATCCCAGGGAGTGCCGTCAGCGTGGGGTCCAAGTGCCCGCACGTCTCCCCCCAGATTCACGATCGCGTTCTGGATATCGTAGGCATGGAGTGAAGCGGCCGCCCGGTCGACGGCGTATTCCTTGCCGATCCCGCCAAAATCGATTTCCATTCCCAGCCGAGCCAGCCGGATGTGGCTCCCGTCCCACTCCACCTTGTCCCAGCCGACGAGGGGCAGGATCGCGGCAAGCGCAACCTCACTCGGAACCAGCCCGCCCCGAAAATCCCAGGCGCGACGCAGCACTCCCGAAGTGATGTCGAACAATCCGTGGCTGATCTCATGGCACGCATCCGCATGGCCAAGCAGCCCCGCAGTCTCCTCATCGACCGCCACCGCGTCAAGTCCTGACATACGGTTGATCCGGCTGACCACGCTGTCAGGAAGGTAGCGCGAGTAGCTTACTTCGATCCTGCGGACTTCGGCGATCGCCGCATCGATCGCGGTCCTGCCGCGGACGGAATCCTTTGCGTAGAGCTGTATCTCGCAATCGCATGCCATCGCTTTGAACAACGCGCGGTGAAAGATCATAAGTAGTAGTCCTTACCTGAACGGATTACCGCTCAGGTCCTAGGCCAGGGTGTCGTTATGCATGAGCCCAGCCCGTGATCTCCGGGTTGACCACTGTAGTCCAACTGTAGCTCCTTTCTCCGAGATCCCCGAATTCAATGTTCCGCGCGCCGACCAGTGTTTCCGCAAGAAGGGGATGCAAGGGCTTCGGCGTCGCTGTCCTGGCCTTGCGCCAAAGTGCACGACCCGCTGGTGCGTCGACTGCCGTATCGACCGCTGCGCCAAGTCCTAAGTGCGCGCAACGCCCAGCCGGATCCCCATAAATCAATTCAAGATCCCACGCCCCATCCCGTTGCCCAACCCTACTATCAGATATCCATCCCAATGAACAAAGCCTATCGGACCGTCTGGAGTGAAGCTCGCCAGAGTTTCATCGTCGCACACGAGAATGCCCGCGGTCGCGGCAAACCCTCGTCCCCAAGCAGGACCGTGCTCGCGCGGAGTATCACCGCAGCCGTGCTGGCCCTGGGCGCGGTACCCGCCATGGCGCAGACCGTCATAGGCTCCCCGACATCCAACGGGAATCCTGCCGGGTACTCACTGTCTGGCGGTGAATCGCTGGTCAACAACAGCGTCATCAGTGGAACCAGCGGCTACCCGGGTGTGTTGGTGACCACCGGGGTCACGGCGGGCTCGATCACGAATCACGGCACGATCACATCCCCCTTTCCAAGTTCCGATAGCAGCACCCTCACGGGCATACTCGTCAACTACGGAACGGTTGCAGGGGGTATCACCAACAGCGATCCCAGCAGTCTCATTAACGGCGGCCTCCTCGGTATCGCTGTGATCAATACGGGCGCTTCGGTGAGCGGCGGCATTACGAACAACGGCACCATTTCCGGCGGCGATATCTCTGAGGTGACATCGGGAGGCATCTATATCGCCAACCACGGCCACGTCAGTGGAGGGATCACCAATAACATCGGCGGCGTCATATCGGGCCAGCAGGCGATCCTTCTTGAAGGGGGCACGCTCGACTTCATCAACAATTCGGGTACGCTTGCTGGCGCAAGTGTGGGCATCGGAGTGGAAGGCGGATCCTCGATGTCGGGCGCAATCACCAACAGTGCAGGCGGCAACGATCTCGGGCGCCATCGGGATCGGGATCTCCAACAGTACGATCTCGGGCGGGATCACCAATGCAGGCAAGATAGTGGCCGCCGGGGATTTTGGCATCCTATTGTCGGCAAGTTCAGTCGCTGGCGGGATCACCAACAGTGCAGGCGGTACGATCTCGGGAGCCGCCGGCATTTTCCTACAGAACAGTACCGTCTCCGGAGGGGTCGTTAACGCGGGTTCCATATCCGGCGCACAATATGGCATCGTAGCGGGGGGAGTTTCGATCTCCGGTGGAATCACCAATAGCCATGGGGGTGTCATCTCCGGTGCAAGCGCATTGAGCCTCTGGGGGGATAGCCTCGACTACATCAGCAATGCGGGCACGATAATGGGCGTAAACGGTAACCCCTATGGAGGTACCGCCGGCATTGGGCTGCAAGGATCCACCCTCACAGGTGGCATCGCCAACAGCGGTCTCATCTCGGGCGCCGGTGCCGGTATCAGTCTGCTTGACACCACCAAGGTCGCGGGGGGCATCACGAACTCGGGCACGATTGTGGGCGCCAGTGAAGGAATCCTTGTCGCCGGACTGGGAACGACCTTGACGGGCGGGATTACAAACAGCGGCAGCATCACCGGTTCGGGGCAGGCGGGAATCGTCGTCGAGCGTCAGTCCGGGGTCGGCGGAGCGATCACCAACAGCGGAAGGATTGCGGGCGCGCTACAAGGCATCATTGTCACTGGCGCGGGATCCAGCATCGCTGGCGTACGCAATGTAGGCGGCACGATCTCCGGAGGTGTGACGGGCATTGCCATCGTGGCGAACAGCACCATCTCCGGAGGTATCCTGAACGCTGGAGTGCGCAGTTCCATCAGCGGCGGCAAGACCGGGGTCGCGGTACAGCAAGGCGGTGTCCTCTCAGGCGGACTTACGAACAGCGGAACGATCCAGGGCAGCGAATACGCGGTCAACGCATCGCCTTCAAGTTTGCCCGTGGTCCAGGGCGAGAGCACGGCCAGGCTCCCGGGCGACGCTCACGCGCCAAGCGCTGATGCCCAAATCATTTCGCGGGAATCAGTCTTGCTCGGTGGAATCACCATCCTGGGAGCGAACACGGCCAAGTTCCTGGGCGACGTTCTCGCTCCCAGTGCCGGCGTCACGGTGGCAAGCGGCGCAACCTTCACGGGAAGCAACGCCTTCGCCGTCCAATCTTTCACGGTCGCCGACGGGGCCCATTTCAATATGGGTGTGATGGCTTCGACGGTCCAGGACAACTCGGGAATCACCGTGACCCAGGGAGTCACCAATGCGGGTACCCTGTCAGTGGCTCGCGACGTGACCGCCAATATCACCGGGGACTATACGCAGGCGGCAACCGGGATTTTCGAGATGGGTGCTGCAAGCACGAAAAGCTATAGCAAACTAGTCGTATCCGGGAACGTGACCCTACCCAGCGCGGCCAAGATCAATGTCGATGTGGTCAACCTCAACACGCTTGGGAACGGCGAGACCCTGACCGGCGTCATCAGTGGCGCGACTCTGTCCGCATCGACCTTCAAGGTTACGGACAACTCGGATCTCTTCACCTTCACGGGCCACGAACATGGCGATCGGGTCGATCTCGTGATCGCCTCCAATGCCCTCGTGCTGCACGACGTCAAGTTGAACGGCAACGAGCCTGCCGAGGGAGCTGCGGCGACGCTTGATCACCTCATTGCCCTCGGGGGAACGGGTTCGATGAGCCCGGTCATCACCGCGTTGGGGAAACTGCAAACCTCCCAGCAGGTCTCTGCCGCCGTCACGCAGACCCTGCCGCTACTGACCGGTGCGAGTCCCGCGGCATCGTCGGGTTTTCTCACGGATATGAATCGTGTGGTGCAAGCACGGGTTGACGCGAACCACGGACTCTCCGCGGGTGACGATTTTCTGACCGACAGCAACGTCTGGTTGAAGCCTTTTGGATCCTGGGCGGATCAGTCCGCACGCGACGGTGTGGCCGGATTCAAGGCCAATGTCGGCGGCCTGGGAACGGGGCTCGACTCGGTGGTTTCAGAATCGACGCGTGTTGGTGTGGCCCTGGTTGTGGCGAACGCAGACGTCAGCGGCACCTCTTCGATGGCACCTGCGGGCGAACACGTAGACCTCTACCAATTCGTGGGCTACGGTAGCACCAGCCTCGATGCGCAGACCGACCTCAACTATCAACTCGACGTTGGCACCAATACGACGACCGGGCAGCGCCAGATTGAACTCACCGATGCGGTCGCGAAATCATTCTATGACGCCTACACTGCCCACGCGGGCATGGGAATCGGGCGTACGATCCCGCTCAGCGAGGAATCCACCCTGACACCCTCATTGCGCACCGACTACACCTGGATTCGCGACGATGCCTATGCGGAGACGGGAGCGGGCGCACTGAACCTGCACGTCGGGTCGCAGTCGTACGAGCAGTTGATCACCTCGGCCAGCGCCAAGTTCTCGCAAAAAGTCCGTGATGACACCAGCCTCTTCGCCAGTCTGGGTCTTGGCTACGATTCACTCGCACGGCAAGCGTCGATCACTGCGGCCTACGCGGGCGCGCCGGGGCAATCGTTCGCAACGCCTGGCATCACCGAAAAGCCCTGGATGACGATGGGCGGACTGGGTGTCCTGTTTCTTCCTAAGACCGGCCCGGAGATCACGGTGCGCTATGACGTGGACAAGCGCGAGGGATTTACCGACCAGTCTGTATCGATGAAGTTGCGCTGGTCGTTCTAGGCGTAGGGAGCGTTAAGCGCGTTAAGCGCGTTAAGCGTGTTCGGAGCAGCGTTTGCGGCAAGGCAGGACCAGTCATGCGTCCTGCCTTGCCGCTTTTCGCTTTACATCTCACTCTATAATGAACGATGAGGAGACTTTCATCGTGGGCTTGGGCGCTGCGCGCGGCTGACACGACGTGCAGGCAGAAAAGACCGCTTCCACCAGAGGCGACGCGGAGGTGCGTGCTGCCGACCGGCGTCCCGGTGCTCGACAGTTCCTGCGGATCGGGTTGCACGCAGAAGAGTCGCAAGGAAAGGTGTCCCAACCAGACCCAGCGCAAGATCGGAACGGGTGCGCCTCCGAAGCCGAGCATGGGCGAGCCCGGTCCCCGGATCCGATTCTGCTCCAGGTGCATTGACCCCATTGACCCCATTCACCCCATCTGGCGTGGGGCGGCCCCGCGCACCCCAAAGGCGCGGATGCACTCGTTCATGGGGTGTGTCACGGCGACGGGGCATCACTCCCGCTCGATTTCAGGTGCCGATCGATAGCACGCCAGCCTCGAGCGCGACTGAGCCGCTGGTGCTGCTGGATCAGGCGGCTCGACTCGTGCAGCAAGGACACGAGTCCGAGGCTCGCGCGATCTATCGTTCGCTGACCGAGACCCACCCGGACTGTGCGGCGGCTTGGCATGCTCTGGGACTGATGGCGTTTCAATCGGGTCACCTGCAGGACGCCTCACGGTGGATCGCCAAAGCCGCCCTGCTTGCACCGCACGAGGCGCTCTATCAGCGCAATCTGTGCGAACTGCTGCGTCGCCTCGGCCGATTCGAAGAAGCGATTGCCAGCGGCCTGGCCGCAGTGAAGCTTGCACCAGCGGATCCCATAGCCCACCACAACCTCGCGCTCGCCTACAGCGATGCGAAGCGGGATACTGACGCGCTTGATTCTTATCGTATGGCGCTGAAGATCAATCCCCGCGATGGTGCCTCCTGGAACAACCTCGGCGCATTGCTGGAGAAAGAGCAGGACCTGTCCGGAGCGCAGCAGGCTTACGCGGACGCGGTGGCCTTGGATCCGCTGCATGCTGAGGCGCAGAACAATCTGGGTGCGATCCAGGCGGCGTTGGGGCACTTGGATGCTGCGCGCGAGAGCTTCGAGCGCGCCGTCGCCTCGAAAGGGGATTTTGTCGCCGCGCACTACAATCTCTCCTCGCTTAAGACCTACGCCCGCGACGATCCTCACGTAGAGGCCCTTGACGCCCTCTGGCCGACGCGCGCGTCATTGTCCAGCGAGGCGCGTGTCCGCTACTCGTTTGCCTACGGCAAGGCGCTTGAAGACGTCGGCGAGGTCGAGCGCGCCTTTACAGCTTACGACGAGGGCAATCGTATCGAGCACCAGTCAAGGCCGATGGACGACGCCCGCGCCGATGCGACGCTGGCGCGCAAACTGGCGACCTTCGATGCGGAATTCTTCGCTGAGCGGCGGACCTGGCGCGGGGTCGAGGACTCGCGCACGCCGATTTTCATCGTCGGCATGCCCCGCTCCGGCACCACGCTCCTCGAACAGATCCTGGCGACTCATCCCGCTGTGCATGGTGCAGGCGAGATCGGCGATCTGGATGAGGTCATCCGCTCGGCCCTAGGCGGCTCGCGGAGCGTCGCGAGCGCGGCCTCGTTTGACGAAGAAGAACTGCGCAGCATCGGCTCCGAATATATGGGGCGCGTCTGGGCGCGCTCGCCGCACAGCACCTTCATCACCGACAAGATGCCCGGGAATTTCTTCCACATCGGTCTCATTCACCTTGCGCTGCCCAACGCGAAGATCATCCATGCGATGCGTGATCCGATGGACTCCTGCTTCTCGTGCTTCGCGCGCCTGTTCAAAGAGACGATGGACTTTGCCTACGACCAGGCGACGCTTGGGCGCTATTTCGTGCGCTACTGGACGCTGATGCGGCACTGGCATCACATGCTGCCCGAAGGGCGGATTCTTGACCTGTCGTACGAAAACCTGGTGGCCAACACCGAGCGCGAGTCCCGCCGCATGCTCGAGTTTGTGGGGCTTCCCTGGGATCCTGCCTGCCTGGATTTTCATCGCAACAAGCGAATGGTCTCGACCGCGAGCGTAGCCCAGGTGAGAAAGCCGATCTATACCAGTTCGGTGGCGCGCTGGAAACCTTTTGCCCGGCACCTCGCACCTCTCCTCGAAATCGTCGGCTCATACCGTACTCCCGATGGGTCGGCCACGCAGGAGGAACTGCCCACGCTCGCGGCGTCTCAGGCCCTGGAAGTGGCCGTAATCCGCACTGCGCACACCTGGCACAACGAGGGGATCGAACATTTCAAGCATCGGCGGCTCCCGGAAGCCATCTACTGCTATGAGCGCGCTCTGGAACTCAAGCCCGATTTCGCGCTGGCGCTCAACAGCAAGGGATTTCTCCTCGAGGAAGAGGGGTCTCACGTTCAGGCCCTGGCCTGCTTCCGGGAAGCTGTCCGCATCGCGCCTGAACTCGCGATGGCGCGCTTGAACCTCGGCATGCTGCAGCTCAAGCTGGGGGACTGGGAGACGGGGTGGGACAACTACGAGGCACGCTGGAGCGGATCCGCGGAAAGCAGCCAGGGTATGCTGAGCCGCCCGGCGTGTCCCTTGCCGCAGTGGAATGGCGAGGCCAACACCGGGGATCTCAGGCTGCTCGTGATTGCCGAGCAGGGCTTCGGCGACACTTTTCAATTCAGCCGTTACCTGCCGTTTGCCGCCGCACGCTTTAAGCGTGTGGGATTCGCCTGCTCGCCGCCTACGCTGCGCCTCCTCGAGGGGACCTTTGGCGAGGACGTCTGCTTTTTCACGCGCATGCCGGTCGACTTTGACGAATGGGATGTGCACTGCCCGCTCTTGTCGCTGCCGCGCGCCTTTGCGACCCGCCTTGAGAACATTCCCCGTGAAGTGCCCTATCTGCGGGTCGGGGCGGGGGCGCAGCGGTACTGGAAGGAACGCCTGGAGCGTCTGGCACCAGGAGGATTTCGGGTGGGCATCGCGTGGGCGGGTCGCATGGCGCACCAGTATGATCACCGCCGCAGCTTGAGACTGGATCAGATCGAGGTGCTCCTCGCGGATTCCCGGATCACCTGGGTCAGTCTGCAGAAATGGGCGCCCCATGACCCGCCTGCAGGCACTGCGCACGCGGCCCGATGGCTCGACTGGACCGATGAACTGAACGATTTCGCCGACACCGCGGCCCTGGTCGCCAATCTAGACCTGGTCATTTCGATCGATTCCGCGATGGTGCATCTGGCCGGGGCGCTCGGGCGGCCGGTGTGGATGCTCAATCGTTTTGACACCGAATGGCGGTGGCTCACGGGCCGTCAGGACAGTCCGTGGTATCCCTGTCTGCGGATCTTCAATCAACCTGCATCAGGCGATTGGCCGTCCGTGATCGCCGCGGTCAACTTAGCCTTGGCAGCACTGCCCGTGCCCGAACCCCAAGCCCTAAGGGTTCCCCTGCGTCCGGCGCACCCGCCCGCGACCGCAGGCGCGCAACCCGCGGTCTCTGTGGAGCGCGCTATGGATTTGGCCTCTCAACACCAAAGCGCAGGACGCCTGGGCGATGCGGAAGGGCTGCTCCGGCAAATCCTGGCCGCCGAGCCCACGCATGCGCACGCCTTGCACCTCTTGGGAGTCGTGGGCTATCAGGCGGGGCACATCGAGAGCGCGATCGAACTCGTCGCCCGGGCCGCGCATCTGAAGGACGACGTCGCTTTGTTCCAGTCCAATCTTGGCGAGATGTACCGTCAAAACGGCCAGCTCGACAATGCCATCCGGCATGGTCGGCGCGCCGTGGAACTCGATCCGTCGCTGGCTTCCGCCTACAGCAACCTCGGGATCGCTCTCTACGACGCGAAGGATTACGAGGCCGCGGCTAACTGTCACCGCCGAGCCGTGGCGCTCGTGCCCGACCTGGTCCAGTCCCTGAACAACCTTGGCAGCATCGAGCGTGAGCAGAAGAACCTGAAGGTGGCAGCGAACTGGTATCGCCAGGCGCTGCTTGCGCAACCGGACTATCTCGAATCTTTGAGCAATCTTGGCGCCGTACTGGTCGAGGACGGCAGCCCGGCCGACGCCGTGCCGCTCTTGGAGCGGGCACTGGAATTGCAGCCTCAATATCCCGAAGCCCTGTGCAACCTCGGACTCGCGCGCCTGAAGATGGATAGTCCCCTGGAGGCCCAGGCCCTTCTGCTGCGCGCGCTCGGGCTGCGCCGCGCCTATCCCGAGGCGCTCGTCGGTCTGGCGATGGCCCGGCACGAGCTGGACGCGGTGCTCGAGGCCGTCGCGCTTCTCAACGAGGCGATCGGCCTTGCGCCTGCGATGGCGAGCGCGCAGCTCAACCTCGGAGCCATCCTCGCAGAGCTCGGGCGGTCCGAGGAGGCCGAAGCGGCCTACCGGTGCGCCCTGGAGGTCGACCCGGCGCTGGCCGATGCGCTCGTGGGGCTTGGCAATCTGCGCATGGAGCAAGGCGCGCTCGACGAGGGCGAGCGGCTGCTTGCCGAGGCGCACGCGCTCGCACCCGCGAATGTGGGGGCCGCCTTTCAGCTGATCCTGGCGCGCCGGGTAAAGCAGGACGACGAGATCCTGGTTGCCGTGAAGGCCCACGCCGCGAAGCTCGACAGCCTGAGCGTTTCGGAGCGCATTACAGTGCACTATGCCCTGGGCAAGGCCTACGACGACCTGGGTGACTATGACCGAGCATTCCCGTATTTCCTTGAAGGAGCCCGCCTAAAACGCAGCCGCTATGAATATGACGCGCAGGCCGATGCGACCCGTACGCTCGCCATTGCAGACGTCGTGAATGCCGGGTTCGTCAAGCGCTTGAACGGGGATAAAATCAAAGCGGCCGGATCCAAGCGCGCGGGGAACTCTTCGTCAAAGCCGATCTTCGTGCTCGGCATGCCGCGTTCGGGCACGACGCTCACCGAGCAAATCATCGCCAGTCATCCCGGAGTCTATGGCGCCGGAGAACTGGACGACCTTCTCGAGATTGTCCAGAGCCCGCCCGCAGGGGGCAGTTCAGGAGCCTTCCCACTGAATCTGACTCAAGTGACCCGGGAGACCCTGACGGCCTGGGGCAATCTCTACGTGGAACGCCTGACACAACGGGCCCCCGATGCGCAGCGCATCACCGACAAGATGCCAGCGAACTACCTGGCCCTCGGACTCATCCCGCTC
The DNA here is from genome assembly GCA_003136595.1 of Burkholderiales bacterium. Classification (GTDB taxonomy): domain Bacteria; phylum Pseudomonadota; class Gammaproteobacteria; order Burkholderiales; family Burkholderiaceae_D; genus BOG-994. The sequence goes on along the minus strand of PLEY01000054.1, from coordinate 34,314 downwards.
ATCTTGCCGAACGCGCGCATCATCCACGTCCAACGCGACCCGCTCGACACCTGCTTGTCGTCCTTCATGCGCCTGTACAACCGGCGCCAACCGGCCAGCTACTCACTCACCGAACTCGGACGGCACTATGCCAGCTACGCACGTCTGATGGCGCACTGGCGAGCGCTGTGGCCAGGACGCTTTCTGGAGGTGCGTTACGAGGATATCGTCGCTGATCTTCCAGGGCAGGCGCGACGCCTGATCGCGTTTTGCGGGCTACCCTGGGACGACGCCTGCCTGTCCTTCTTCAACACCCAGCGGCGCGTGCGTACCGCGAGCGTCCTGCAGGTGCGCCAACCGATCTATTCGGACTCGGTCCAGCGTTGGCGGCACTATGAGAAATTCCTGGGTCCGCTCGTCGAGTCCCTGGGCGAATTTGCGCCGAAATGATGGGAAGTTCCGCGCGCGCCGCAGTGCTCAGTGCAGCTGCAACGCTGCTCGCGCTCACCGCCTGCACAAGCGTGCCCTCGGCTGACGAACGCGCTCAGCTGGCGCAAGCGCTCGCCGCATCCCACGGTTGGCACCGGGAGACCCTGCCGACGGACTCCTTTGCCATCACGGCATGGCTTCCTCCCCGCATTGAATCCACTGGCGATCTTGTCATCTACATCGAGGGCGACGGGCTCGCCTGGACTGCAAGCGACACGCCGTCCAGGGACCCGACACCCCTGTCCCCGATGGCGCTGCGTCTCGCCCTGGCGCAGCCCGGCGGCAATGCAGCCTACCTCGCTCGTCCGTGCCAGTACGCGCTGGAGACGGCACATTGCGAGCAGCGCTATTGGACCTCGCGGCGCTTCGCCCCCGAGGTGATTGGCGCCATGAACCAGGCGACCGATGACCTGAAGCAGCGCTTTCGGGCGAGTCGCCTCATCCTGGTCGGCTATTCCGGTGGCGCCGCGGTTGCGGCGTTGCTGGCCGCGCGCAGAACCGATGTCGCGGGGCTTGTGACGGTCGCAGGAAATCTCGACCATCATGCATGGACCGAGTGGCATCGTGCGTCACCCTTGACGGGTTCCCTGAATCCGGCGGATGAGGAGGCTCGCCTGAGGCGCATTCCCCAGCGCCACTTTACCGGTGCGAACGACCGGATCGTCCCACCGGCTCTCCTTGAGGCGTTCGCAGCCCAAATGCCAGACGCGAAGCTCGAGATCCTCGAGGGCTACGATCATCAGTGCTGCTGGGCCGAAAACTGGCCTGCGCTCTGGCGGTCCATCGACTGGAATCCGCCCACTCCTGCGGCAGCCCGATAGCTCCCGTGCCGCGGCGNNGCACTTTCCGACGCGCATCGGTACGGGTTTTCTGCCCCTCACCGCCTGTGAGCCCATAAGACGGTATCTTGATAACCCGGGTCAGGGCGCTCAACGCTTGCGGCCCCCGTCCCGATCCTTAGCCGGAGCGGTGGGCCTGGGGACTGTCGGTTGTGCTGGGCTGCTAATTGTCAGAGAATCCAGTGAAGCGATGGCGCCCCGGCGCTTGGTGCGCTGGCCCCGAGGAACACGATGCTGAGCCTTAGCAGTAGGAGCACATTTGCCGGCCTTTGTCTGCTCATGGCACTGTCTGCCGCCACGGCGGCTACTGGGGCCAGGGCGGAAGGGGCGCGCTTTCTGGGTGCCGATAGCAACGGTCCCGGTGGACAGATCCAGTTGCTGTTTTTCGATACTGCGCATGTGGAGCGGTCTGCGGCGGGGATCAGCGTCTGGGTCGAGGGGGTGGCGAAGGACCGCCTTGAGCACTACGTGCGGCTGCGGGTCGGCGCTGAACTGAAGAATGTTGGATTGCTCGGACGAGCCAATCAGAAAATCAGGTCCGGCTACGTGCCACCGTATGTCGAGATGACGCGCCCCGTGCTCGCGCTCTCGAAGGGCGAGTGGCATGATCTCATCCTGGATGTGACGAGCGAAGAGCTCGCCTTTGAGTCCGGTGAGCTTGGCGTCATCAGCCGCTGGCATGTCGAGGTGGATTGCGCTGCGCACCGGGTGCAGGATCTGACCGCGACCGATCCGGGAGACGGTGCTCTGCGCCCGGGCACGAGTGGCGCCGCCCAAGGCGCGTTTCCCGCCGGAGCGGGCAGCGCCATAGCCGACACACTGGAGTTCGCGCTGTGTGCAAGACCCTGATTGCGTCAGGGAGGTGGTTCCTGCGCTGCGCGCCCTCTAACTAGCGGGTGCGGCATGCTGCTCGCCCAGATCTCCGACCTGCACGTGCGCCCGGACGGCATCCTCTACCAGGGGGTCGTCGATTCGAATGCCATGCTTCGCGCAGCACTCGCCCGTCTCGCACGCCTTGATCGCGTACCTGATCTCATGCTCGTCACCGGTGATCTGGTCGACGAAGGGCGTCCCGAGGAATATCAGAAGGTGCACGAGCTCCTTGCACAGACCGCGATCCCGTATCTCATCATTCCGGGCAATCACGACAACCGGGAGAACCTCCGCCGCGCCTTCCCCGAGCACGATTACCTCCCCAAAACCGGGTCCCTGCACTACTGTATCGATGACTTCCCAGTGCGCATCGTGGCTCTCGATTCCACCGTGCCGGGGGCGCACCACGGCGCGATCGATGTCGCTGGGCTCGACTGGCTGGCCGCGACCCTGGAGGCGAATCCGTCAAAGCCGACCCTGGTCATGCTGCACCATCCGCCGTTTCTGTCCGGCATACCCTATCTGGACAAGTACCGGTATGTCGGGGCGGCCGCGTTCGGCGAGATCATCGCCTCGGTCAACAACATCGAGGCGGTGCTCTGCGGGCATGTTCACCGCGCGATGACACGCCGCTGGGCCGGCACGATCGTGTGCGCCTGCCCGAGCACAACCACCGAGATTGCGCTGCAGCTGGCCGCCAACGCGCCTCCCGAGTCCTATCTCGCCCCGGGCGCCTGCATGCTGCACCTGTGGGAGGAGTCGACGGGGCTGATCAGCCACGTCAAGAGTCTGGGCGACTATCCTGGCCCTCATCCCTTTGCCTAGCCCCGTTGCCAGTTACAGGCTGCGCCGGCCCCGGTACAGCCTCCTTTCCCTCTGCGCGCTGCAGGTAGGGGACGTACTCCTGGTCGCGCCGGGCGATGTGATCCCACAGCCAGCGCTCCAGGAATTCGATCATCTCCTTGGAATTGTCGCGCCGGATGTTCTCCTCCATCAGTTCGGACAGGCGCGCCGAGAAACGCCGATGTTCCAGGACGTGCTCAGCGCGCCCCGGGAAGCCGTGACTTAGCATCATCGCCTCTTCAGTCGAGAAGTGATCCTCGATGTAACTGCGCAACTGGAGGACCGCGTGGAACGTGAGGAGCGTGCGTCCCTCGGACGCGGCCGACGTCAATTCCTCGACGCATCCAAACAGCGCCTCGTGCTGCCCATCCAGCAGAGGCGAAGTGGTACTCAGTGAAACGCTCCACTTGGCCATGGTCTTCCGTATCCGATCGATGCACACCAGTGCGGTGGCCGACGCCCGGGACTCGCCCCCGACGAGCGCACGACGGCTGCGTGAGTAGGGTCCGATGGTTGGGCACTTCTGCCGGCTCAAGACTGCGCCGGATGCGTGGCCAGGTGTTTGATTTGCATCAAGCGCTCTCATCTGGACCTTCAATCGGAACCGTCATTCGCAACGATCCGCGGGGCGCTCATCGCCGCGCGGCCACCCGCCGCCGAGCCGTGCTCCCCCAGGGACGTCTTTTCGGCCTTCTCGACGCCAGTGGGACGGGCCCCGACGGCTGGTCCCGGACGGTCTGAGGTTCGCGAGGAGTCCTCGCGGAGTCCTATTGAACGCTACCCTCGGTACCGATTTTGATCGACAGGTGGATTCTGCTTTCGCGCGTTGGTCGCGGACCCTACAATCCATCCCATTGCGTAGATCCGCCAAGTCGGGCGATCTTGTGCCTAGCCGGGACCCCTTGGCCGGGACCCCTTTCAACCAACCTGATGCAACCCCATTGACCATGAGCGATCGTCCGAACTCCGCGACTGGCCCCACGGGCGGCCGCACTGCGGGCCCCACTGCGGGCCCCGATTCGGCCCCGAGACTATCGGAACTCGTCGCTGCGCCTGTGCACCTGGTTGAGGAGGCCGTCATCGATACGGCGCGCCTCCTGGGCGAGAGCGGGCAGCTGCCCATGGGTCGGGGACTGGCGAGCGGCGCTCTGGCTTTCGCGCTCGGGGTGCTGTCGGTCCTTGGGGTGGCCGCATTTCATTTTCCGGAATATCTGACGACCCCGGAGTTGCGAGCCCAGTACTCCGTGGATGTGCTGCGTCACGTCCTGTTCGGTGCACTCGTGCTCTCGGCGAGCCTTGCGATCATGAACCTCGTGCTCAAGCGTGCGCGCGGCCTGAACCTCGTGGCACTCGGGTTCGTCGCCGTCGCGCTGGCCGCGGGCGGCTCGCACGTGCCCGTGCACGACTTCCCCGATCACACCCCGTATATTGGGCTCGACTGGTTCATCCTTGATCTCCTGGGGTCAACCACGGTGTTTGTCCTGATCGAGAAGCTCTTCCCGATCTATCGGGGCCAGCCGCTCTTTCGCCGGGAGTGGCAGACCGACTTCGTGCATTTCACCGTGAATCACTTCATCGTCGGCCTGATCCTTCTGACCGTCAATTTTCTGATCCATAGCCTTTTCGGCTGGGCCGTCAGCGACCGCTTGCAGAATGCCGTGCAGCACCTTCCCTTCCTGCCCCAGCTGCTCTTGTGCATCCTCGCGGCCGACCTGGTGCAGTACTGGACCCACCGCGGCTATCACGAGATTCCGCTGTTCTGGCGGTTCCACGCGGTCCACCACAGTGCGAAGACGCTGGACTGGATGGCCGGCTCGCGTCTGCATATTTTGGAGCTCGTCGTGACCCGCGTGGGCGTGCTTGGCATCCTCTACGTCCTGGGCTTTTCGAAGGGCGTCATGGACGCCTACATCATCGTCGTCGGCTTCCAGGCCGTCTTCAACCACGCCAACGTCCGCCTGCCCTGGGGACCCTTGCGCTACGTGATCGTCACGCCCGAGTTCCACCACTGGCACCATTCCTCGGACGATATGGCGATCGATCGCAACTATGCCGCGCACTACGCCTTCCTGGACTATCTGTTTGGCTCCGCGGTACGCGGGCAGAAGGGCTTTCCCGAGCGCTACGGTGTGGTGGGCGACTACATGCCAGACGGCTTCGTGCGCCAGCAGCTGTTCCCCTTTCGCGGAAACCCAGGTTGAACCCGCATGGGCAGGGCCTCTGCTCGCGCCCGTCAGATCCGATAAGCCTCGCAGTCCCGGGTCGCTGCAGCGGGCTCCTGGCTTGCCCGAAACAATGACAAGGCCATGCGCACCGCCGCAAGCGTTGCCGAATATTCCTCATCATTCTCTGGATAGATGCGCACCTGCGGCTGTCGTCCATCGATGCCCACCCGAGCGAGCGATGCAATGAGGTCGGCGCGCAGGCCTGCGAGCAGAATCGTCACGCCCACGGCGTGCGCCTGCTGAAGAAACTTCTCCAGGACTTCGATGGTGACCACGTCCGGATTGCGCACGCGCTTTAACCTCAGCACAAGGTAGCGGATCTGCTGCCGGCGCGCGAGCGCCAGCGCATTCTCGAGATGCCCCTCGAGGACGGGCCCCGCGCCGAAGAAGAGCTCGCCCTCGAGATCGAGGATGAGCACGTCCCGGCTGGGCGGATCGCCCACTACACGCGCGCGCACCAGTCCCTCGGGCGTGACGACGAGCTCGGTGGCCCGAAGCTTGGCGGCCTTGGGCAGATACCAGAAGGTCGAGAGGACAACGCCGATCAGGATCGCGAATTCGACTCCGACCACCAGCGCCGCAGCGGCCGTCACCAGCAGCAGCCCGGCGTCGTAGCGCGAGCTGCCGAGGATGTAGCGCAGCCTCGGGACGTCGATGAGGCGGGCTGAGGCGACGATCAAGAGCCCGGCGAGCGCCGCCTTGGGGATGAGTGCGGTTGCGGGCCCCAGCGCGAGGACCACCACGGCCACGACGGCAGCGGCGAACACGCCCGAGAAGCGGGTCACGGCTCCCGCCTGGTAGTTGATGGCGGTTCGGGAAAGCGAGCCGGAGCCCGGCATGCAGGAGAACAATCCACCGGCGAGGTTGCCCAAGCCCTCGGCGATGCACTGCCGGTTGTAGTCCAGTGTCTCTTGCGTCTTGTAGGCGATCGCCTTGGCGATGGCGAGCGCCTCGAGCAGTCCGAGCATGGCGATCGCAAATGCGCTCGAGGAGAGATCGAGCACCCAGTGCCAGTGGATCTCGGGGATGTGCAGATGGGGCAAGCTCGCCGGCACGGCCTCGATCAGTGCGATGGCGGGTTTCTCGCCTGGCAGAGGCGTCGACCATCCCGCAAGCCACGCGAGCAAGGATACGGCCATCAGAACCAGCAACATGTCGAGCTGGGGTAGCCGATACCGGCGCACGAGGCGCCGCCCGAGCAACGCAAGACCGATCGAAAGCAGGCTGATGAAGAGCGCTCTCGGATTGGGCGGCGCGGCCTGCGTCAGGGTCAACCACAGGCGCAAGAGCACGTGCTGATGCCCCGAGCCGATCGCTTTCATGCCCAGCGCGTTGGCCAGCTGGCCAATGATGGTCAGGAGTGCGGCGCCGGCGATGAAGCCCGTGACCACCGACTCCGAGACGTAGCGGGTCAGGTCGCCGAGCCTGAACACGGCGACCGCGACCTGGATCAGACCGACTAGCGTTGCGAGCAGGAACAGCGCCTCGTAAGCATCCAGGCGGGCATCGGGCTCGATGAAGGCGAGCGCCCCGAAGGTCACCAGAGAGACGGCGCCGGTCGGTCCATTGACGAGGTGGCGCGAAGAGCCCAAGACGCCGGCAACCGCCGTGAAGATGATGGCCGTGTAAAGGCCAAAGCGGGGGTCGACGCCAGCGATGAGTGCGTAGGCGATGCTCTGGGGGAGCGAGATCGCGGCGACCGTGAGTCCCGCGATGCAGTCCGCACGCAGCGCATCGGGACGATACAGGGAGGCCGCCCGGATGCGCCACGGCCGCGCGAGCGCTTGGGCAGGCTTGGAGAGTTGGACGAAGGGCTGCGCCATAGTGCTCCGCCGGGATCAGCGCGGCTTCGGCTGGTAGAGCGCGGCGATGATCCCGTTCTCGGCGAAGAACAGGTTCTGCGCATCATCCCAGTCGCGCGCGATCTCGGTCACGGCAAAGAGCTGGATCGGAGGCGCATCGCGCAGATGGCGCTCCTCGGCCAGAGGCAGCGCGGGCCTGTAGCCGTGGCGCGCGATGATTTCCTGGGCTTCCTCGGTAAACAGAAACTTCAGGTAGTCGCGGGCGAGATCGGCGTTGCCATCGGCTGCCACATTGGCGTCGACCCACGCGACAGCGGGTTCGGCGCGGATACTGACCGGGGGGTAGACCAGTTCGAGCCCGCCGCCCGATTCAGCCACTTCGCGGCGCGCTTCATTCTCCCAGGCAAGCTGGACGTCGCCTTGCTTCTCCAAGGCGAACGCATTGCCCGCAGTGCGCGCCGCGTCCGCAAGAAACGGTGCATGCGTGTAGAGAGCCCGCAGGAACTGGCGCGCCGCATCGGGGCTGCCGCCGCGCGTGACCACCGAGCCCCATGCCGCAAGGGCGACAAGCTTGCCATTGCCCGACACCTTTGGATCCGCCGTGATGATCTCAACGCCCGGAGCAACCAGATCGGGCCAGTCATGGATCCGGTAGGGATTGCCCTTGCGCACCACGAAGACGATGGTCGAATAGTAGGGTCTCGATTCATTGGGCAGTCGGCTCATCCAGGAATCGCCGATGAGGCCGAGCCGGTGCAGACCCTGGATGTCCGAGGGCAGTCCGAGCGTGACCACATCGGCCTTGACTTCGCCCGTGCCCACGCGCTGTGCCTGGCGCGAGGAGCCGCCATGGAGTTGGCGGATCTCCACTACCTGGCCGGTCGTGCGCAGCATCTGGGCGGAGAATGCGGTATTGAGCTCGCGATACAGCTCGCGTGTGGGATCGTAGGAAACGTTGAGGAGTTGCCGTTGCGCCGGTTTGCGTTCGACATTTTTTGCGACGACCAGCGTGACCGCGAGAATCGAGGCCGAAATCCCCACCCAATCGATCCAGCTTCGTGTTCCAAGACCCATGACCCCACCCGGCCGCTGCGAAGGGGTCCAGTCTGAACGTGGGTCTGCGGCAGTTCAACGAGGCAATCCTGCTAAGCATATGCGCTGCGCGCAGATCGTCGTGTGCATGGCCTCTGCCAAACCCCTGTCCGATGTGCCGACACGCCTCCCCTTGCGGACGCTGCGTCCGCGAATTCGCCCTGAAGGTTGACGAGGAGGCCTCGGAAGCCAGGCTTTGCTCCACTCGTCGTCCATAGGAGTGACAGCACCCGGGACCCAACGCACCCGGTAGCCGCGGGGAGTGATGGAACAAAGCGGCGCCGATGCCCCTTTCTGGTCGCGCAGCGACAGGAGGGGTCTAGCGCCGCCCTGGGGAGCTTGTTGTTGACGCCACATTTGGCGTGATAGACTTTTTTGCAATGCGCAAGTGCCTCTTGCACACCCCCTCGAGAGCAGCCGCACGGCGGGACTGCACCAAGGTTCTGCGACCTGGCTTGGATTTAATTCGGGATTGGTTTCAGGTCGAGGCGGGGCGCCCCGAACCGGTGTCGAACGTGGCAACACGAGGACGCCCACGCCTGTAGAGACTAGGGTAAGTCGTGGTGCGCAAAAGCGCCCCACGCTCGGGTAGCCGAAGCAGAAAGCCCCCACGACAATGGGGCAAGCCGTTTGCTGGCGGGAGACTTCATAGTTATTCAGCGTCCTGTCGAGTCGAGTGTCCCGGCCGTTCGGGTGCCAAACGGGTGCCAAACGGGTGCCAAACGGATGCTATTCGGAAGCCATTGGGAAGCCATTGGGAAGCCATTCGGGGGTTGCCCGGCATGTAGCGCAGTGCTTGCCGCGGAGCTTTCCGGTTCGAGCCGAGGAGACCCCTTGATGTGGGCCCCATCCCTTGCCCGGGTTTGGCGCGATCCGATGGGTGCAACCCATGCGCTCGGCGCTGGCCGGGGCGGGCGATTCGCCAGGAATCGCAATGGATAGACGCCGCCCCCTCGGCTGCACGGGTGTCTTGTGGCTCGCGCTTGTGCTGGGCCTCACGGTTGCGCAAGATAGCCACGCCCTGATATCCAACGCAGGAATCGGTGCGCAGTTACGCGGCATAGGTGACGCCTGCCGGGCCGCCGTGCAGGAGGGCGATCTGGACCGTGCCGAGGATCTCGCCCGCCAGCGAGTGGCGATTGCCGCTTCCGCGAATCGAGAGAGGTGGGTCGGTAACGCATTGACCCTGCTCGCCAAGGTCTTGCGCCTGCGTGGCAGGTACCGTGAGTCAGAGGCGCTTTTGGCCAAGGCGCTTCCCCTGGTCGAGTCGGGGGACGGCCCGGACTCGATCTCAACGATCCGCACGCTTGAGAATCTCTCCCAGATCGAGATGTCAGAGGGCCGTTACGCCGAGGCCAAGGCCTACAACACACAGGCTCTCGAGCGCGCCCGGCGGGCCCATGCGACGAGTCTTGAGATGCTCCAGGCGCTCAACGTCAGAGCCGCGATCGAAAGTCTGCTGCACCGCGACGCCGAGGCGCTGGTCCTGCTCGACCAGGCTGCTGCGCTGCAGATCGATCAAGTGGGCGTGCTGTCCCGCGAAGTCGAGTACACGCGGATTAGGACCTTGCACGAGCGTGGAGTCAGCGAGTATCGCCTCGGACGTTACCCAAGCGCGCGGGAGCACCTGCAACAGGCCATCGAGGGCTACACCCGGCTGGGGAGCGAGAACTTCGATTCGGTCGCGGCCGCAGAGGGACTCGGCTTCGTCTATCAGGCGCTCGGGGACGAGCGCTCAGCCCTGCAACTTTTCCGGGCCAATCTGGCCACGGCACAGCAGATCCTGGGCCCGGCGCATCCCATGACCGCGCGTATCGAGGGTGTCCTCGCCAGCGCCCTTGCCGCCCTTGGCGAACGTAGCGAAGCTCAGCGCCTGCACCAGCACGCCATGGCGGTTCTGGTGGCGGCCAGCGCACCGGAGTTTCTGGCCTATGAGGCCCGCCTCGATGCCCAGTTCGAGACGGCCGGCGGCGACCTCAAGGGTGCGCTTGCGGCCCTGCGGCTGGCACTCGATGCCATCGACGCCGAATATGCCGAGACCCGGGGCTTAGACGCAGGCACCCGGGAGGATTTCATTGCGCGCTATGCGCCCTATTACGTCGAGACGCTGATGACGTTGCTTGCGCTGCATGAGGCCGAACCGGGCGCGGGCTATGATCGCGAGGCCTTGGAGGTCGTATCACGCACCCAGAGCCGTTTCTTCTCGGAGCTCATGCGGCAGGCCGACGTCAGCCGGTTTTCGTCGAATCCGGACTATCTGAGCCTGCGCAGACGGCAAAAGGAGGCCCAGGAACAGCTGGCTGCTTCGCGCGAGGAGCGTGCCGCCGCGGCCCAAGCAGACCGGGACGATAGCGAGGCCTCGTTGAGTGACCCGCTTGAGGAGCGTGACGACGAGGAGGCGTCCGGCGCGAGAGAACCGCGAGCGTCGGTGCCGCACAGCACGCGACGATATGATGAGGGGAGCGCCGCCCGCCGGGCGGTTGCGCGCCATGGCGAGGATCCGCTCGTGGCCTCACGACGTGCGGCGCGGGCGCACGAGCTTGACCAGAACATCCGGGAGGAGACACGCAAGCTCGAGGCCATCAACGGCGAGCTGTGGAGCCGGTTTCCGCGCTACATGGAACTAAGTCAGCCCCGCGCGGTTAGCGTTGAGCAACTACAGCGTCAGGTACTACGCAAAGAGGAAGTGCTTCTCACCTACTTTCTTCTACCCAACGAGACGCTCGCCTTTGTGCTGACCCGCTCGGATCTGCATCTGGTTCGTCTGCCGCTGAGGCGCGAGGCGGTGGGAGAACTGGTGGCAGCGCTGAGGTCCCCCGAGGACAACCCCGACGCGGATCTTGGCGGGCTCAAGCGGCTCTCGCCAGCGCTGCTGCATGAGGCCTTTGAGGAGCTTGTGGCGCCCCTCGAACCCTTGCTCGGCGGGGCGGAGCGCATCCTTGTGATCGGCGACGGCCCGCTCCTGACACTGCCTCTCGAGATGCTCGTCACCCGCTGGTCCCCGGAGGAAGAGCACTCATTCCAGGCGGCGCGCGCTGAAGGCCGGATGCCGCTGGCGGAGTACCAGGGCCTCGCGTACCTGGGTGAGCGCTACCAGTTCGCCTACCTCCCTTCGCTCTCGACCTTCGTCTCTATGCGCCTCTACGCGAAGCCCACTGTCTCCTACCAGACAGAGTTGGTCTCGTTCGCCGATCCTCTCTTCGAGGGGGCTCCCCGTCCGCCAGTGGGCGGGGTGGAAGGCGCGCTGCTGCAGCGCAGCCTCGGGGTGCGCGATGGGCAGCTTAGCGTCCCGCGTCTGCCCGAGACCGCCGACGAGGCGCGCGGCATCGCGGGGATTCTCGGCGGCCAGAGCCATCTCTACCTGCGCGCCGATGCCCAGGAGCATACCGCGAAGACGATCGACCTGAAGAGCGTGCGGTTCCTGCACTTCGCGACCCACGGGCTACTCGGCGGGGAGTTCGCACCCCCGGGCCCCGATGACGCTGTTGCCGGACGGCAGGCCTTAGGACCGGAGGCGCCGTCCCTGCCCGACGAGCGTGCTGAGCCCGCCCTACTGTTGTCGCTCGCCGGCGACCTGCAGGGCGAGGATGGACTCTTGACCGCCCGAGAAGTGGTGCAGTCCCTGAACCTTAATGCGCAGCTCGTGGTGCTCTCGGCCTGCAACACCGCAGGAGGGCACGACGCGGCGCACAGCGGTGAGGGGGTTGCAGGACTGACCCGCGCCTTTGCGTTCGCCGGGGCGCACGGGCTCGTCGTCAGTCACTGGACGGTCGAGAGCGAGTCGACCAAAGAGACGATGCTCGCTCTGTTTCGTGACCTGAAGGCGGGATTCGGACCGACCAACAGCCTGGCTCGGGCGCGCGCCGCCATCCGTTCGGGTACCGTCAAAGTGACGGGGGTGGAGTGGTCGCGCGCGCACCCGTTCTTCTGGGCACCCTTCGTCTATGTTGGCGACTGAGGGCATGAGTGCGAGGGAGCGTCGATGAGGCGGGATGAGGGCCAGGTCGTGCGCGGGCTGCGCGGCGCGTGGGCCGCATGGGTCGTGGCTCTCGCGTGCAGTCTTGCCGCCTGCGCGAGCCCCGAGCCGCCGCTACGGTTGGCCGGCGCGGTCGACATGGAGCACATGTATGGCGGCTGGTATATCGTCGCCAATATCCCCAACCGCTTCGAGGACTCGCTGGTCGGTCTCTATGACGTCTTCTCGCCACGTGCCGATGGCGACATCCAGGAAGACTTCTACACCTTCGAGAACGACTTCAGCGGGCCGCGCAAGCACTACACCGTGCACGACTGGGTGGTGCCCGGTACCCAGAACGCGGCCTGGCGCGTACAACTCATCTGGCCGCTCCACTTTGCATTCCAGATCATCTACGTCGATCCTGCGTATCGCTACGCGCTCTTCGCCTACCCTGACAGGACGCTTGGCTGGATCTATTCGCGCACGCCCGAACTCGACGAGGCAACCTACCAGGACCTCCTTGGCCACTTCAGGGATCAGGGCTTCGACACCACACGGTTTCGGCATATCGTCCAGATGCCGAGCCAGTTCGGACTGCCGGACTATCTACCCGCCCCAGCCGAGCCGCACCCATAGCGTGGGCCGCGGCTTGATTTTGGGTAGACTGCGCGCTACAGCGCCACAGCGCGGCGGGTTCCAGATCCCATGGGCATGCACGGGCGCCGCCTCCGCGATCACCAATCAGCACCACCCATCACTTGAGGTCGGACATGAAAGTCATCACGTGCGTTGAAGATCTTCGGGCGATCGCCCGCTCGCGCGTGCCGCGCATGTTCTATGACTATGCAGAAAGCGGATCCTGGACCGAGGGTACGTTCCGCGCCAATGAGGCGGATTTCCAGAAAATCCTGCTGAGGCAACGGGTCGCGGTCAACATCGCCGAGCGCTCGACGCGCACGCGCATGATCGGCGTGGACGTCGCGATGCCTGTGGCCCTCGCGCCGACCGGGCTGACCGGCATGCAGCACGCCGATGGCGAGATTCTCGCCGCCCGGGCGGCCGAACGCTTCGGCGTGCCCTTCACACTCTCGACCATGAGCATCTGCTCGATCGAGGACGTGGCGGCCCACACCAAGGCACCCTTCTGGTTCCAGCTCTATGTCATGAAGGACCGCAGCTTTATCGAGGGTCTCATCGAGCGCGCCCGGGCCGCCGGCTGCGGCGCCCTGATGCTCACGCTCGACCTGCAGATCCTCGGCCAGCGTCACAAGGACCTGAAGAACGGCCTGTCGGCGCCGCCCAAGCTCACGCTCGCCAACGTCCTTGACCTGATGCGGCGACCGCGCTGGGGGCTCGGCATGCTTGGCACCAAGCGGCGCCAGTTCGGCAACATCGTCGGGCACGTCAAGGGTGTCGACGACATGTCTTCCCTGGGGGCGTGGACTGCGCAGCAGTTCGATCCCAGTTTGAGCTGGGATGACGTGGAGTGGATCAAGAAGCGCTGGGGCGGCAAGCTGATCCTCAAGGGGATTCTCGATGTCGAGGATGCGCGGCTGGCCGCCGGCTGCGGTGCCGACGCCCTGGTGGTCTCCAACCACGGGGGCCGCCAGCTCGATGGCGCCCCGTCCTCGATCTCGGCTGTACCGGGCATTGCGGACGCCGTCGGTTCACAGATCGAGGTCTGGATGGACGGAGGAATCCGCTCGGGCCAGGACGTCCTGAAGGCGGTTGCCCTCGGCGCCCGCGGCACCCTCATCGGCCGCGCCTTCCTCTATGGGCTGGGTGCCCTGGGCGAGGCGGGGGTCACCCGCTGCCTCGAGATCATCCACAGGGAACTGGACCTGACGATGGCCTTTTGCGGTCAGACCGACGTGCAGAAAGTCGATCGCAGGATCCTTCTGAACTGACGCCCGCGCCTCAGAACGCCGGCACCAACGAGCCGCTGAAGTTCTTGAGGACGAAATCGCGCACTTCCGGGGACTGGAAGGCGTGTACGAGCTTCGCGACCCAGGGCTTGTCGCGATCGGCGGTGCGCACCGCAAGCAGGTTCGCATAGGGCGAATGCGCATCCTCGATGGCAATCGCATCGCGCGTGGGGACGAGGCCTGCCGTCACCGCGTAGTTGGTGTTGATGGCCGCGGCGTCGAGATCATCGAGTGACCGGGGCAACTGGGCCGCCTCGACCTGGATCACTTGTATTTTGCGGGGATTATCGGCGATGTCCAGAGGTGTTGCGGTCAGTCCGGCGCCGGCCTTGAGCTTGATCACGCCGTACTTCTGCAACAGCGCGAGCGCGCGTCCGCTGTTCGAGGGATCGTTCTGGATGCCCACCCGGGCACCCTCGGGAAGCGCATCGAGCGACTTGAAGCGCTTCGAATAGAAGCCCATCGGGAAGGTCACCGTCTCGGCGACGGCCGAGATCTTGTAGCCGCGCGACTGGATCTGGGAGTCCAGAAACGGCCGGTGCTGGTAGCTGTTGGCATCCAGGTCGCCTGCGTCGAGCGCTGCATTGGGCTGGATGTAGTCGTTGAATTCCACAATCTGGATGGTGAGCCCGTCGCGGGCCGCAACCGCTTTGGCCACCTCGGCGATCTGGGCGTGCGGCCCTGCTGTGACCCCCAGCTTGATGACATCAGCAGAAAAGGCCAGGTAGGGCAGCGCCCAGAGGGCGAGGCTAAGACTGATAGAGCGCAACATGTTGGTGTCCTTCGGAAGTCAAGTCACCCGGCTCGGGGTGTCGATCCGCACGCGGCGTGCGGGATGGGATGGCGGCAGCCTCGCCGAGTCCTGGAAGAGTTTCTCTCGCAAAGTCCCCTTTGGGTAGGCCTCGCGATAACGGCCCCGCCTTTGCAGTTCCGGGACGATCAGCTCGACCACGTCCTCGAAGGTTTCAGGGGCCACCGCATAGGCGAGATTGAAGCCATCGATACCGGTGGCGTCCTGCCATTCTTCGAGCAGGTCTGCGACCTCTGCGGGCGAGCCGATCAGGACGGGACCGCGACCGCCGAGGCCTATGAACCGGGCGGCCTCGCGCACCGTCCACTTGCGGCTCGGGTCGGCCTTCGAAAACGACGCGAGCGCCGTGCGCCCGGCGTCGTTGTCGAGGTACTCGATGGTTGCGTCCGGATCGAAGCGGCTGAAATCCACACCGGTCCAGCCAGACAGCAGGGCGAGAGCAGCCTCGAGGTCGATGTGCTGCCGGTATTCCTCATATTTGGCCTGCGCATCCGCCGACGTGCGCCCCGTGATGATGAGGGCCTGGGCATAGATCAGGATCGCGTCGGGCGAGCGCCCGCTCTCGGCGGCGGCGGCGCGCAAGTCCGTCACCGAACGCTTCAGGATCGCCTGGCTCGGGGCACTCATGAAGATGCATTCCGCGTGCCGGCCGGCGAACACGCGCCCCCGCGCTGAGGTGCCCGCCTGGTAGAGCACCGGCGTGCGCTGCGGCGAGGGCTCGCACAGGTGGATACCGGGAACGGAAAACACCTCGCCCTGATGCCCGATCGGATGGATCCGGCGGGGATCGGTGAACGTGCCGCTCGCCTTGTCCCGCAAGACGGCCCCCTCCTCCCAGCTGCATTCCCAGAGCTTGTAGAGCACCTCGAGGTACTCCTCGGCGAGGTCATAGCGTTCGTCGTGCGCGAGCTGCTGGGGAAGTCCGAGGTTGCGTGCGGCGCTGTCGAGGTAGCCCGTGACGATGTTCCAGCCGACGCGTCCCCCGGTCAGGTGATCGAGCGTGGACATGCGCCGCGCGAACGGATAGGGGTGCTCGTAGGTGAGCGAGAACGTCACCCCGAACCCGAGGTGCTCGGTCACGGCCGCCATCGCCGGAACGATGAGCAGCGGATCGTTCGCCGGCACCTGGACCGCATGGCGCAGGGCACTTGCAGCCGAGCCCTCGTAGACGTCGTAGACCCCGAGGACATCGGCGATGAAGACGCCATCGAACAGGCCGCGCTCGAGCAGTCGCGCGAGTTCGATCCAGTAGCCGATCGTGCGGTACTCGGCCGAGCGGTCGCGCGGGTGCGTCCACAGTCCCGGGGACTGATGTCCGACGGTGTTCATCGTGAACGCGTTAAAGCGGATCGGCTTGGTCATTTGCCGCGCTGCACTTCACTCTGGTAGTCGGGCTTGACGAAGCCGGGAAAGCGCTTCTCGGTCAACTCGAGAAATTCCGCGGAGCGGTAGGCCGCGGCGATATCCCGCACAAAGGGCTTGTCCTTGTCTTCCGTGCGAACCGCAACCAGGTTCTGGTAGGTCGGCTGGGTCTTCTCGAGCGCGAGCGCATCGGAGAGCTTGAGACCGGAGGCCAGGGCGAAATTGCCGTTGACGAACGAGTAGTCGGTGTCCTCGAGCGAGCGCGGCAGTTGTGCCGCCTCGAGCGGCACGAGGCGGAGCTTGTGAGGATTCTGGTCGATATCGCGTTCCGAGACCCGGATGGGGTCGTAGCCCTGGCGCAGCGTGATCCAGCCGATCTGCTCAAGCACCACGAGCGCACGCGCCTGGTTGGTCGGATCGTTGGGAAGCGCAACCGTCGCGCCCAGGGCGACCTCACCAAGGCTCTGGTGCTTGTGGCTGTAGATTGCGATGGGCGCGGTGGGGATCTTGAGAACCTCGCTTAAGGCCAGCTTGTTCTCGCTTGCAAACTTGGTGAGATAGACGATGTGCTGGAAGGCATTCGCATCGAGCGCGCCCTGGGCCAGCGCAAAATTCGGCTGGATGTAGTCGTTGAACTCGACCACGCGCACCCGGTAGCCCTGCCTCTCGAGGATCGGCTTGATGCCCCATTTGATCTGGTCGCTGTAGGGCCCGGCGGTCGCCCCGAACACGATCTCGCGCTTCTCGGGATCGAAGGCCTGGACATTGCCGGCCCACAGGGGGCACGCCACCGCGACGAGGAACGCGAGGAGAAGGAGTAATTTTTTCATGGTGACTTCCAGTGGGTCTAACGTTTGTCCAGACGCCTTGCGATGCGGTTGCCCACGATCTGGATGACCTGCACCAGCACGACCAGGAGGGCGACCGTGAACACCATCACGTCAGTCTCGAAGCGGTAGTAGCCGTAGCGGATCGCGAGGTCGCCGATGCCACCGCCTCCGACGATGCCGGCCACGGCCGAATAGGACAGGAAGCTGATCGTGAGCACGGTGAGCGCAAGCACCAGTCCCGAGCGGGCCTCGACCAGGAGGACGCGCCAGATGATCTGCATCTCCGAGGCGCCCATCGCATGCGCCGCCTCGATCACGCCGCGCGGCACCTCGCGCAGGGACTGCTCGACCAGCCGGGCAAAATAGGGGATGGCCGCGAACGAGAGGGGCACTGCGGCGGCGACGGGACCGATCGAGGTCCCGGTGACAAACCGGGTGAAGGGGACCAGCGCAACCAGGAGGATGATGAACGGGAACGAACGGACCGTGTTCACGCTCCAGCCCAGTATCGCCTGCAACGGCGCCTGTTCGAGGGACTGGCCGCGCCCGGTCAGAAATAACAGGATGCCCAGCGGGCCGCCCACCACCAGCGCCGCGCCCACGGCGATGCCGACCATGAGAAAAGTCTGGCCGATGGCGGTCCAAAGTTCCGGCAGGATGGCCTGGATGTTTTCAGACATCGACGGCCTGCACCGGCTCTTCGCCCAGTTCGCGCGCGAGCGCCGTGATGCGCGCGCCCCCGGCGCTGCCCACGGCGAAAGACTCGAGGATGCGACCGGCTTCCATGACGGCGACATGCCGGCACAGGGAGCGCACGATCGGCAGCTCATGCGTGACGATGACGATGGTCACGCCCAGCCGCTGGTTGATGTCGCGCAGCACGCTGAGCACCGCGCGGGTGGTCTCGGGGTCCAGCGCCGAGGTCGGCTCATCGCACAGCAGCACTGTCGGATGACCGGCGAGTGCCCGGGCGATCGCCACCCGCTGTTTCTGCCCTCCCGAGAGCTGGGCCGGATAGTTCGCGTGCTTGTCGGACAGGTCGACAAACTCAAGCACCTCGCGCACGCGCGCCGACACGGCGCTGCCAGACAGGCCGTGGATGCGCAGCGGAAAGGCCACGTTGTCGAACACCGTGGCGTTCTGCAGCAGGTTGAACTGCTGGAAGATCATGCCGATCGACTGGCGGGCGCGCCTTAGGCCTCTGCGATCGAGCGCGAGGAGATCGCGCTCGCCCACCCAGACACGCCCCCGGTCGGGCCGCTCGAGCAGATTGATGAGACGCAGCAGGGTCGACTTGCCGGCGCCGCTCTTGCCGATGATGCCAAACACATCGCCCGCAGCGATCTCAAGGGAGACGTCGCGCACGGCCTCAAGCGATGCGGTGTGGTTGCGGTAGGATTTGCCGACGTCCTCGAGCACGATGCGCGCGGCACCGTGGTCTGCAATCGTCGGGGCTACTGCGGGTGTCATGGGAAGCACTCAGGAGTAGGGGGTGGGATCCGGAAGCTGGCCGGTCAGCTGGTGCCGGCCGATGTCGCGAATCTTGTAGTCGATCGGATCGTGCAGGGTATGCACCCGCGCGTTGCGCCAGAAGCGGTCGAAACCGTAGCGTGCGGCCGTCGAGCGTGCGCCGGTCGCCTCGAAAAGGGCATTGGTCACCTCGATGCTCGCACGGTGCGCAAGCACCTTGGCCTCGGCACCGGCGAGCGCAACGATGCCGCGTTCGGCGGCCGTCACGGTGTCCCCCTTCTTGACGGCCTCGTCGAGCCGCCTGCCAGCCTCGTCGGCGAGCGCCGCGGCAGGACGGATGCGTAGCCACCACTCCCCGTAGCGCTGCTGGATGAAGGGCTCGTCGACCGAGCGCTCGACGCCCGAAGCCGGCCACGCGCGCGCCTCGTCGCGGCTGTAGCGCCTGGCCTCGGCAAACGCCCCCTGGGCAATGCCCAGGTAAAGGTTGGTCATCACCAGCTGCGCGACCTGGGAGCGCAGGGTCGCGCGCGGGCTCGCCGCGATGCCGGGCGCCTGCAGAACTTCGTCGGCTTCAAGCTTCACGCCAGAGAACGACACGCTGCCGCTATCGGTCTGGCGCTGCCCGAAAGCATCCCAGTCCGGGAGCACCTCGATCCCCGCGCGGCGGGTGGGCACGGCGCCAATCAGCGCGGTCTCGCTCGCCCGATGCCACGCCGAGATGGTCAGGATGTCCGAGCCGACCGACCCGGAGCAGTAGCTTTTCTGGCCATCGAGCCGATAGGAGCCGTCGCCCTCGGGGTGGGCTACGGTGCGGCGGTCGAGCGGGTTCAAGGCATTGCCCCAGAACAGACCTTGCTCCCGCGTTGTCCGCAGGTAGTGCTGCTGCTGGGCTGCTGTTCCATAAAGGAGAACGCCTGCGATCTGCAGATGGTGAAAGCCGAACAGGTGTGCAAGAGCGCTGTCGACTTCGGCCAGACGCCTGACGACGAGAAGCACGGTGGTCCAGTCCCAACCCGGTCCTCCATGCTCCTTGGGAATCGACAGCAGCAGCAGTCCGCTGGCGCGCAGGAGGGCGCGTTCTTCCGCCGCATGGCCCCCGCGGCGGTCCCTCTCGATCGCCGTGGCGGCAAGCCGGCCTGCAACCTCCTCGACAGTGGACCAGAGCCGCTCGGGCCCGATCGGGGATGCGTCGGGGAACTCATCGGGGAACTGATCCTGCGATGGATCCTGTGACTCGAAGAGGGGCGCGTGGGGGGCAGGGCCGAACCCGGCGATGGAAGGCGCAACGATCAGTGGGGGTCGGTTCATGGCAGGGGCAAAAGGCTCAGGTTGTCTGATTCTGGCACGGCGGCTCGATACGACGCGGATGGGAGAACACGAGGCTAAGAGGATACGAGGAGGCGAAAATGCAGCACTCCACTCGCCCCGCCAAGCCTCTCAGAAGGTCGCGCCCTGCCCCGGGTTAGCTGCAGCAGCCACTGCGCCAGACCTGTCCCGGAGCCGCCAGCACCGGACCTCGCGGCAGGGTCGGCGGATCGAACTGGATCAGGTCTTCAATGGCCTCGGCGAGGCGCACCTGCACCGCATCGGCAATCTGGATGTCGTCCCCATCAAAGACGATTTCCTCATCGACGGCGTAGATCCCCGCGAGGATATGTCGCGCGCCGAGCGCTGACAAGACCGGCTTTAGCCCATATTCGAGGGCGAGCAACTGCTCGTAGCTGTTGCCGGTGGCGACTGGCAACACGATCTTGCCCGCGAACGCATCATCGGGCAGGAGATCAAGCAGCGCCTTCACCCCCCCTCCGAGCGAGGACTTGAGAACGGGCGTGGAGATGATCACCGCACGCGCCGCCTCGACCTTGGCACGAATGATGCGCGCTGCGTTCGAGCAGTGGCGCGTCCCGATCAGGTCGTCGGCTGGAATATCGCGTAGGGCGATCCCCCGCGTGTCGCTTCCCAGGCCCTCGAGGAGACCCCACAAGTGACTGACGAGCACGCTCGAGGCGCTCGGCCGTGACGGCCCCCCCGCAATGATCAGAACCGACATGGCTGCGCGATACTTTCTGAAGAAAGAGGCACGGTACCCGAGAGCGACCTCGGGCTCCAATAAGGTTTCTGTGTATTCTTATGAAACTTACCATCCATGGCAGCCCAGCCGGCCCTCGGGTCATGGCAGACCACCGGCCGGCCGGCTGGCCTCCCCCCGGCCTGCCCCTCCGGAGCACTTGCCGCCCGCCTGGAAGTCACTGCACTGAAAGCCGCAAAGGTCCCCTGTCCCCACCATGCAAAGCTTGCCCCAACGCCTCACCATCGAGCGCCTCTTCGCCAATCCGTCCCTGAGTGGATCAAGCCTGCGGGAGATCCACCCCGCGCCCGATGGACGGCGTGTCGCCTACCTGAAGGCTCGCCCCGAGGACCAGTTCCAGTTCGACCTATGGGAGTTCAACCTCGAAGCGCGGGTGTCACGCCGCCTCCTCGATTCAGGGCTCGCCGCCCGCGGCACCGCGGTCTCAGACGTGCAACAGGCGCGCAACGAGCGGGAGCGCACGGCGATGTTTCGGGGGATCACGCGCTATAGCTGGTCGCGTGACGGCTCGTTGCTGCTGGTACCGCTCGGCGACGACATCTTCCTCGTCGATCCGGATGCGCCGACGGCGCCCGAGGCGATCGCGGTCGGAGACGTGCTCGATCCCCAGATTTCCCCACAGGGCCGCTACCTTTCTTACGTACGCGACCAGAATCTCGTCATCCGCGAGATCGCCACGGGCAGTGAGCGCGTTTTGACCACAGATGGCGGCGGGACCGTCCACAACGCTCTGGCAGAGTTCGTCGCGCAGGAGGAGATGCACCAGACGAGCGGCTACTGGTGGGCCCCCGACGACTCGGCGATCGCCTTCAAGTGGTTTGACGAGGCGCGCGTCCCCGTGATTCCGCGCCTCGAGTTGCACGCCGGGCACGCCGAGGTGGTGCGGCAGCGCTATCCCGCTGCGGGCGACGCGAACGTGGAAGTGCGACTGGCGGTCGTGACGCTGGCCGGGGGGGCGCTTGACTGGATCGATCTTGGCGCTGATCCGGACATCTACCTTGTGCGTGCCGATTGGGGGCGCGACACCGATTTGCTCACCTACCAGCGCATCGCACGCGACCAGCGCACCCTGGAGCTGATTGCAGTGGATCGCAGGACCGGGGGCCAGCGCGTGCTGGTCACCGAGCGCTCGTCTGCGTGGGTCAATGTGGGCGATCGCCCAGTCTTTCTCGAGCACCAGGACGGGTTTCTGTGGAGCTCGGAGAACAGTGGTCACAAGCATCTCTACCGCTATCCGCTCGCCGGCGGGCCGCCGGTTGATCTGTGCGAGGGACCATGGGGAATCGACGAGGTGCTGGCGGTCGATGAGACCGCCGGACGCGTCTACGTCAGTGCGAATCGCGATGCCCTTTGTGAGCGGCAGGTCTATGCGCTCGACCTTGCCGAGGGCGCGGCGAGCCCGCCCACCCGGATCACGCTGGCCGATGGCTGGCACGAGGCGGAGTTCGCTCGGAACGCACAGCTGTTCGTGTCCACCTGGTCCGATCCCAACCATCCGCCCGTGGTTAGCGTGCGCGATCCAGGGGATCGATTGATCGCCTGGATCGAGGCGAATCCCCTTGATGACACGCATCCCTATGCACCTTATCGAGGAGCGCACGTGCCGACCGAGTGGGGTCGTCTTGGGGCCCGCGACGGACAGGAGCTCTGCTACAGTCTGCTGCGTCCGCTCGGATTCCAGGCCGGCCGGCGCTATCCGGTGTTTCTCTCGGTCTATGGTGGCCCGGGTGTGCAGATCGTCACGCGTCAGTGGGGCAGCCTTTTTGAGCAGTTCATGGCGCAGGAGGGTTATGTCGTGTTCCGCCTCGACAACCGGGGCTCGGCGCGGCGCGCGCGTCGCTTCACCGATGTTCTTGACGGGGTGCTCGGCCGCCACGAGGTCGAAGACCAGCTGGCGGGGATTGAGTGGCTAAGCCAGCAGGACTTCGTCGACTCCGAGCGCATCGGTGTCTTCGGTTGGAGCTATGGAGGTTTCCTGGCTCTGCGCCTCTTGTGCGCCGCCTCCAAGCAGATCGCCGCAGGGGTCGCGGTTGCGCCCGTCACCGACTGGGCGCTGTACGATACGTTTTACACGGAACGCTTCCTGAAGCGCCCCATCGATAATCCCGAGGGATATCGGGATAGCGGGGTGTTCGCCCATCTGGACGGTCTCACGAGCGATCTCCTCCTCGTGCACGGCATGGCCGACGACAATGTCCTGTTCACCCACTCCACGCGACTCATCGCGGCGCTCGAAGAGCGCGGCATCCTGTTTCAGTTCATGGCCTATCCCGGCGCAAAGCACGGCCTGTCCACCCCATCGAACCAGGTCCATGTCTATCGGACGATCCACGCCTTTTTTTCGGCCCATGTGGCCGGGCGGGATGGGACTGCGGGCGGCCCCGCAAGGGTCGGGGAGGGCCTCTGATCCAAGCCGGCTGCCTCGCGCTAAAGACTCGCGAAGCTCATCCGATAGAGATTGATGCGTACCCCCTTTAGTGGCCGAGCCACAACCCGATCCAAGGCCCGGTGGTGGCTCCTGCTGCTCCTTCTGGCCGGCCTTGGAGTGCGAGCCGAGGAATGGTCTACCGCAGCCCCCCGGCCTCCAGCGCGTGGCGCACTGGCCGAGAATGACGCGGCACAGGCTGGAAAAGCCTGCCGGGAGATCGGTGACCTCGTGGCGCTGCCACCGGCCGGACCGACGCATCGTCCCCCTGGGAATCCCGACAGTGGTGCCGCGCCGCAGCCCGCCCCGCCCGCTCCCCGACCCGGCGGCGTCGGGGGTGCGAATGTGCGTGACCCAAGGCGCCTGCCCTTCGTCATCGCCATCCTGTGTCAGGACCGGCCCGCCAACGACGCCGCGATCGTCTCCCTTTATGCGACCCTGACGGGTAGGCCCGGTGCAGCACCGCCCGTCGCGTCGGGGCGGCCGGCCCCGAGCGCGGCAGATGCCGCCACCGCGCGCGCCCGGCTCTTCGCCGCTTCCGAACGCTTCATCGCCCTACGGGTCGATAACGAGATCGAGAGCAATCTAGGCGAGAAGATCTGGACGACCGGCAACAACGCCCAGTTGCAGACCAATGCCTTCATCGCGCTGCTTGCCCAGATCGATCGTGGGGTTGCGCCGCCCGCCGGGAGCGACGAGGCAGCGGCCAACCGGCAGCTGCAGTCGGTCTACCGGGCCCTCGAGAAGCGTGTCGCGGGGCTCGGAGTCCCCCAGGCGAGCGCCGACTTGCGCGAGACCGAAGAGGCCTGGCTCGCCTATCGCGCGGCGTGGCGATCCTATCTCATGGCCGCCCACCCGGCGCTCGCGCGCGGTGGCGTCATCGCCTATCTCACCCTGGAGCGGGTATCCCAGTTGCAAGCCTTCGCCGCGAGCGCAGACTAGTCGGTCAGCGGCGCTGCGCCAAGGGGATAGAAGTGCCGGGATCAACTTCGGCAATCAGCCCGCCGGACGCTGGCGTGATCATTGCGTGTTCCGAGAGGGAACCGCCTTGCGCCGGATCCCAAGCGTTGCAGGCCAAGTTCGCCAGACCGGCAACTCCAGAACACCGAACTTGCCACGGGATCAAGGCGATACCACGAACGTCATGGCGGCCCTGATTATCAAGCAGAAAGGTCTGATTCAGGTCGTCTCGAACGTGCGCGATAACTCAGAAAGCGTCGCTACCGCCTCGACGCAGATCGCGCAGGGTAATCAGGACCTCAGCCAGCGTACCGAGGAACAGGCCGCGGCCCTCGAGGAGACCGCTGCGTCCATGGAGGAGCTGAGCTCGACGGTCCTGTAAAACGCCGACAATGCCAAGCAGGCCAACCAGATTGCAAAGGCCGCCAGCGCCGTGGCCGAGAGGGGCGGCGAGGTCGTCAATCAGGTTGTCGAAACCATGAAGGCGATCAATGAGAGTTCCACAAGAATAGCCGACAGCATCAGTGTCATTGACGGTATTGCCTTCCAAACCAACATCCTCGCCTTAAACGCGGCGGTCGAGGCAGCCCGTGCGGGCGATCAGGGCCGAGGTTTCGCTGTGGTGGCCAGCGAGGTGCGTAGCCTCGCGGGACGGTCCGCGCAGGCGGCCAAGGAGATCAAGGCCTTGATCGGAACGAGCGTTGAGCGCGTCGGGCAACGGACCCTGCTCGCCGACAAGGCAGGTGTCACGATGACTGAGGCGGTCGCCTCCATAAGGCGTGTCACCGACATCATGGCCGAGATCAGCGCGGCGAGCGGTGAGCAAAGCGTCGGCGTGGCGCAGGTCGGTGAAGCGATCAGCCAGATGGATCAGGTCACGCAGCAAAACGCGGCCCTGGACGAGGAGAGCGCCTCCGCAGCGGAAAGCCTCAGGCAGCAAGCGGGTGATCTCGTCGAGATGGTCGCCGTATTCAAGCTCGTGCAAGATGGACCTGTCCGCGATCCGACGGCGTCCGTCAGCCCGCCCGGCCAGGCCGAACGGCGCAGTACTGCACGTGCTAAGAATGTGACGCGAGCGGTTTTTTGCGAGAAGCACGAGCACGCCCCAGGAGCCGCGGCGCACTGCACCTCCGCGAGATATGGCTCCGCCAACACCGGCAACCGAGCGGACGGGTACGGATGACTGGGAAAGCTTCTGGTAACGAATGCCCAGCGACGTCCAGGCCGCTCTTGATGGGACCGACTCCCTAGCGCAACCAGGCCAACGCCGGTATGAAATAGGTCTCGGCGCTAAATACAAAGTGGCCCACGCGTTTCGAGATGAAGTCCAGATGTTTGGGGTTGTAGAGCGGAGCGACGTAGGCTGCATCCACGACCTTGCGGTCCGCCGCCGCCCAGGCTTCGGCTGCTGCCGCGGGGTTGGTCGAGGCGAGTTCCATGGCCCGGGTCATCTGTGCATCGAGGGCCGGGTCGCAGGCCTCTGAGATGTTGATGGAGGCGTCGCTGCCCGGATGGAAGGCCGCACAGGCGAAGAGCACGTTCAGAAAGTCAGAGGGCTCGGGATAATCCTGATACCAGTCGCTAAAGGCGATCTGGACGCGGTTGTTGGAGTTCTGGATGTAGGTGTACTGGATGCTCTGGGCGAGGACCTTCAGGGATGCGTCGTAGCCCAGATCGCTCAGTACGCCGCGCACATAGGTGCCGATCGCCCGGCCAATGGCGGTGTCCGGTGCGACCAGGGTGACTTTCTGACCGAGGGTGCCGGACTGTTTGACGAGCGCCCGGGCCCGCTCGATGTCCGGCGCCGTCCAGACCGACCCGGGATTGCGGGTCCACGGACAGTAGTCGACGTGGCCGGCAATGCCCGGCGGGATCAGCTGGCAGGTCGGGGTGGCAAGCCGAGTGCCGCCCAGTAGCTTGACGGCAATGTTGCGATCCACGGCGAGGTTCACCGCCTGGCGTGCCTCGATGTGGTCGAACGGCGGGATGCGGGTGTTCATCGGCAGGTAATGCATGGCCGCGAGCGGTGAGATCACGACCTGGCCTGGATAGCGCGTGCCGATCTCGCTTAAGCGGTCGGCCGGAACGCTGTCGAATGTCCAGTCTGCCTGGCCATTGGCGACGGCGGTGGTCTGGTCCTCATCCGACAGGCCAAAGTCATAGTCGATCTCGTCGACATAGCCCTCGGGCTGGGCGTCGGGATTCCAGGCGTGAAAGGCTGGATTGCGCACCAGCCTGAGTTCCTTCTTGGGGTCGTAGGCCACGAACATGTAGGGACCGGTTCCGGGGATCGGCTTGACTCCGGCATCCCGTGCAGGGGTGGACGCAGGCAGGATCACGGCATGGCCGAAGGCGAGTTTGTCGAGAAATTCAGGATCGGCCCGGACCAGATGGAAGACGATGCTGCGACGCGCGCGGTCGACAGAGACGCCCTTCTCAAGGGTGCAGGTCGCGGGCACCTTCAGACACTCGTCGGCGCCGACTAAGAGATTGTAGAAGGTGCCGGCGGTGGGCGAGAGCACCTTGAAGATGCGGCGAAAGGAAGCGGCCACGTCGTCGACGGTGACCTCGCTGCCGTTCGAGAAGCGAATACCGGGGCGCAGCGTGAAGGTATAGGTCCGCCCCCCATCGCTGGGTGCCGTGATCGCCTCGGCGAGATCCGGGACGATCGTATAGGAGGCTGCACCGCTCGCCTTCTTGAAGGTCACGAGCCCGTCATAGACACTGACGTAGAGCTGGGCGAATTGGAGCGTGTAGTTCACCTGCGGGTCGAGCGTGCCGGCCCCGGAACTGGCAAGAAGACGCAGCTTGCCCCCCTGATGTGCAAGGTCCGCCGCGCGCGGGGCGGGTAGCCCCGCGACGAGCAGCGCCGCGGCAAGCGTCGCTCGGAGGCGCGTGCTGCTGAGCCCGGTGTGGATCTGGAACATGGATGGGTCAGACGTTCTGGGAGTTCACTGCAGGTGAATCGATCGGGCGCGGGCTGATAAGGACTGGAAGCGATGGATAAGGGGGCTAGAACGCAGGGCCCGCCGGGCACGCCGATTGTGCCACCAAGGCGGACCCGGGTGGAGGTCTTACCCGGATTCCAGAGGACGCGAGGCCCCGGCGCCGCTATTCAAAGGGCACCGCACCCTCGATGGAGTGCTCGGCGAGCAGCCGGGCGATGAGGCCGGAGTGCTTCACGTCGGCCACGAATGCCTCAAGGGCCTGGGCCCCCTCGGCCTGGGTTCGGGGCAGCGCCAGCGCCTGCTCGATCTGCATGAAGTGACCTGGCAGGAGGCGCAGCCCGCCGAGCCGCCTCGCGTCGGCCTCGAGTTGCTCGCGCACGCCAGCTGCCACGTCCAGATGCTCGGCCATAAACAGGTCAGTCACCTCGGTTGAAGTCGCGGCCCGCACGACTCGCGCGTGCTGCAGCGTTCGGGACAGGTAGAGATCGTAGGCACTGCCTGCGCCGACTGCGACGCGGATCCCGGGGACATCGACTGCTGCAGCGGCGATCATGGGCGAGTCGGCGCGGACCAGATAGACACCCTCGATCGCCAGATAGGCGGCGGTTTGATAGAGCGTCTCGGCGCGCTTCGGATCCCGCGCGAGAAAGGCGACATCCCAGCGCTCGCGCTGCGCATCATCCGTGACCGCCCCGGCGCTGGGATAGGGCAGAAGCTCGAGCCTTGTCCCAAGCCGGCTCGCGAGCAGGGCAGCAAGGTCGACTGACACGCCCACCAGTCTACCCGTCACGGGATCCTTTGAGGCGAGGACCGGGTTGCCGAGGTTGATTGCCGCACGCAGCGTCCCCGAGGGTGCAAGCATGCGCGCCACATCCTGGCGGGGCGATGGCGCAAGCAACGTGCAGGCGGCGCACACGAGGCCCGCCGCGAGGATCGCGCGCCGGCCGCTCGCGGTCCTTTGAGCGACGCGCCGTTCCACTAGAGCGCAGGGGCAGGCGGAGCCGTCACGTTCGGTGAGCGCGTGTTGTCGCGTGCTGGCCATCGGTCCTCGGGCGCGGGCAGCCGGGTTTCCTTGCCGGTCATGCGCTCGACGGCGAGTGCATAGACCGTGACCTCGTCAAGCCGCGGATAGAACCCCGTCGGCCGATCGGCGTCGGGTCCATAGTACTTGGTCATGAAGTGATCAAAAAACCGCGCCTTGTGCTCGCGGTCCTCGACGATCCGCGCGGTGGCGAACACGATGACGCTCTGGTATTCGACCGAGGTGTCGCACTGGAAGCGTCCATAGGGAAAGATCTTGCCTGGCGTGTCCACCTCGAAGCAGACCTTGGCCTGATGGCGGATGTTGTCCTGCAGGTGACCGCGCGCGCTGGTGTTGTGGACCCACACCTCGCCGTCGAGCCAGACATAAAGGAGGGGGCACACGTAGGGGGTGCCATCGGTTCCGACAGTCCCCAGATGGCCGGAGTAGCCCTGCGTCAAAAGCCCCGCCACATGCTCGTCTTGCATCAGTTTGTCGGCGCGGCGCACGCCTCGTGGACTGCTCATCTGGTTCTTCCTCGCACAGTATTGGATCTCCCTGGGGCGCCGCGTTTGCATCCCGGGCGCGCTCTTTGGATCCATTATGCCGTGTTTCCAGGCGCCTTCGGCCTGACGCCCGGGGCTGCCCCCCGTCTCGCCCAGCCGGGATCGCGGCCCCTGCGCCTCATGGCGCGCTCCGCACCACGAGAGGCCGGAGCAAGGATGAGGAGGCCTCGGTCAAAAGGAACCCGCGGTCAGCTCACGTAGCTCCTCGATCCCCAGTCCCTGCTCGAACCCGACACCTTTTCGCAGTAACATGGCTGCGGCTCCAAGCTCCGGAGCGGGGGTGTAGGANNGGATAGAGGCACGGATAGAGGCAGACACGGCAGTCTGTCGTCTGCGGTGGCGGGCGGGGTCGGCGCCAATTGTTTCTGAGGCGGTGTGGAAATCACTCTTGTTCTGGGTGTTCTGGTCGGTGCCGTATTGGGCTTGACGGGAGCAGGCGGTGGCATTCTCGCCGTGCCCGCACTCGTTGCGGGTCTGGGCTGGTCCGTGCAGCGGGCGGCGCCTGTCGCCCTGATCGCGGTGGGCGCAGGGGCCCTCGTCGGCGCCCTCGAGGGCTTGCGCCAGGGCGTGGTGCGGTATCGGGCCGCGCTGGTGATGGTGGCCGCGGGGATGCCCATGACCTCAGTGGGCGAGCGGGCCGCCCAACTCATCCCGCAAAGGGCGCTCTTGGGGGTGTTCGCCGGTGTCATGCTCTGGGTCGCCTGGCGTCTGTTCATGCGCGCGCGCGCAGGCGACTCCGGGAGCGAAGCCGCGCCTGCGGCCTGGATCCACCTCGATGCCGTGAGCGGCCGCTTTCAATGGTCCTGGCCCACGGCGCTGCTGTTTGCCGCACTGGGCGCGGTGACCGGAGTGCTGACGGGCCTTTTGGGGATCGGCGGCGGTTTCGTCATCGTGCCCGCCCTGCGCCGTTTCACAGACCTGCCGATGCGCGGGATTGTCGCGACCTCGCTGATGGTGATCGCCCTCGTGGCGACGGCTGCAATCGGCTTTTCGCTGCTGCACGGAACCGTGATGCCGTTGCAGATCACCCTGTGGTTCACCCTGTCCATGGTGGCCGGCATGGTACTCGGTCGCAGGCTCGCCGCGCGCCTCTCGGAAAACCAGGTGCAGTGCAGCTTTGCGCTGGTGCTGGTGCTGGTCGCCCTTGGCCTGCTCGTGAAGGCTGGCGCGCCGCTCTGAGGGGATGCGCGTCCTAGAGAAACCAGCGCAGCAGGATCTGGATCTCGCGCTCGGTGGGAATGGCGCCGAATACGCTTTGCGGGCGGCCGGTCTCCATTTGCCACTGCAAGGCGAGGTCGGCCTGGTCGAAGTGATAGCGCGTCTCGAGCCAGGTGGTGCGTCCATGGCTGATCGGATCAAAGCGCACGAATCCCGACAGGTCGAGGTGCTTGATCCCGCAATCCTGCCAGCTCGCATAGACAAACTCCGCGCGGCGGGTGGGCAGGTCCTGTTCCTGTTGGGTGAACTCCAGAAAGCCAAGCAGGGCAAGGGGTGAGTAGGCCGAGACCCGCGCGAGGGTTGACTGATCCAGCCCGGCACTGTTCTGCTCGTGCTCGAGGGTGACCGAGAGATTGAACTCGGTTGTATACGTGATGCCAAGCGACGCCCGGTTGCGGTATGCCTGCGGCCCCGTCTCCCCGAGCGCCTGGGCCACGAGGGTGGGGGCCCGGCCGCCGGCCCATTCGAGGAAGGCCACGGTCGAGTGGTTCACGAGGCTCGAGACATTCAGACCGGTCTCGGGCGCACTGCCTTCTTTTCCATACAGCAGAATCTGGGGATTGAGATCGTTGGTGAACTGGTGGCTGGCCGCGAGGAGCCAGCGCTCGCTGCGGTTGGTCGCTCCCAGGTCCGCTGAAAAATTGGCCGTATCCGGGGTCGTGGCGAGGCGCGGTGAGACCAGCGCCAGAAACGAGCTGCCCTCCCACAGACTCTGACTTTCCACGACGACGCTGCCCTGGCGGTTTTCGCGCAGGCTCGAAGGATCGATCGAGACGATCGAGCGGATCGCATCGGCGCGAAAGAAATCCGTCGGGTTGTATCCGGTGGCCACACCGAAACGCAGGTTGATGCGACCCACATCGATGCTCTCGTCAGGGTTGACCTGCCAGCTGACGTAGGCCTCCTTGAGCGTGTTGATGCTCGAGCGTACCGAGGGCGGGCCAAGTTCCTCCAGGTCGAGCCGGTCGCCGAAGATGAACCGGAAGCCGGGCGCGAGCGCCCCCTCGTAGTGGGCATCCAGCGAGACCCGGGCGCCGTCCTCTGCCCGCGCAAGGCTACGGTCCCAGGCGCCGAGGGCGCCGCCCTCGACGAAGGCGCGCCAGCTCGATGCCTGGGCCGGCTCGAGGCGGGCCTCATCGGCGATACTGAGCGCGTCGAGATCAGACGGCGCAGCCTGGGTGTGCGCCGCGCCAACCCCAAGGGCCGCCGCGACGCCCGCGGCAATGAGGGNNGTCCTGCCAGCTGTAGTCGGAGTAGCGCATGATGGTCACCCAGCCTGGATCCAGCCCGTCGATGATGACCGTCTCGGTCGGTCGGTCCCCCCCCAGTTCGGGCATGAAGCGCCGGTAATAGGCGGTCTTCAGGAGCCGCCCGCTCTCCGTGAAAAACCGCGCCTTCACCGGTCGGCTGCTCGTCGTGTCGATCCACATCTCGATGTGGTCATACGTGACATCGGCATTGGCAGCCGCAAGCGCCAGCTTGTAGCAGTGGCGCGTCTGGCGTTCGCCATCCTGGGTGTCCTCCTCGGCCGCAAGGCTCGCGCTGTAGTCCTTGGCGAGGTTGACCGTCACCACGTCGCCATTCGAGGCCTGGCCGAGCAGGCGCTGCTGGGGCGAGATTCGGATGCTCGCCTTGCTCGAGGGATCGAAGAACCACATATCGTTGCCGTTCTTTAGCATCAGCTTGTCCGCGTCCCGGGCGGGCGCGACAAAGCGGATCAGGCTGCGGAACTGACCGCTTTGCTGCTCGGCCTTCGAATAGACGGTGAGCGTGTTGCCATCGGTCTGCTTGCCGCTGCGGTACTCCACCAGGGTGACCGTGACGCCGAAGGGCTTGCCGGGATTGCGTACCGCGTCGCTCGCAGCGAGAACGGCCTGGGCGTCGGGTGCCGCGAGGGCCGGATTCAGGCAGGCCGTGGCGAGCATCTGCAGCAGAAATCCAAGGAGTGCGGGGGCGTGCCGCGAGCGCATCGTGATCTCCTCAGACATGCCGCAGGGCATCGACAATATTCAATCGCGCCGCGCGCCCTGCGGGCCACAGCGCCGAGACCGCAGCCACGATGACGAGACCGATTCCATTGCCCACGATCATGCCGTATTCTCCCCAGACCCGGATGTTCAGGGGCACCGGCTCCACCCGGCCAGGCGGCGTCCAGGTCAGCCCCGCGTGATTCAGGACCGCCGCGATCGCGACCGCGGCGAGTGCGCCAAGGAGGGCGCCGGCGACCCCCAAAACCACCCCCTCCCACAGGAAGAGTCCCCGAATGCCCCCGCGCCGCAGACCCATGGCGCGCAGCGTGCCGATCTCCGACGTCCGCTCGACCACCGCCATGCTCATGGTGTTGCTGACGGTAAAGAGCACGATGGCGCCGATCAGCACCGCGATGAAGCCGAAGATGGCGGCAAACATCGTCAGGGTCTGGCCGTAGAAGGGGTTCAGGGTCATGTAGTCCTGGATCTCGAGCGGCTCGCCACGGAAGTCTGTGGCGAGCAACTCGCTCACGCGCTGGCGCGCCGCCGGGATCTGGTCCGAGTGCCTGAGCTGCAACACGATCGCCGTGGCCTCGGGCGCACCCTGGCCATAGACCAGGCGCTGCGCCTGGGGCAGGTGCAACGCCACATACACGTCATCGAGCTCCTTGACGCCCTGGTACTCGGCCTTCACGACGTTGACGCCCGCGACATTCGGTGCGCCATGCGCGCTCGCGGCAAGTATCTCGATGCGCGTGGCCGGGGCCGGGGCCGCATCCGCCGGCATCGTCTGCGCGACGAGCGTCGCCACATCAGCGGGCAGGGCTTGGCCCTCGCTGGGTGCCTCGCTGGGTGCATGTTCGCAGCGCGAAACCTTCAGTGGCGCGCACAGGTCCAGCACCCGCGCGACGCCCGTGCCAATGACCGCACTGTCCGGTGGGGTCCCGGTCAGGGCAAGCGCCTCCGTACGGGGTGGGAAGTGGTAGTCGTTCCACTGGCGCATCTGGTTCTGGTCAACGACCACCATTCCGGTGGCAAACACGGTGCGCGAGACGCCAGCCGAGAAGTTCCCGGCGATGCCGCCCAGCTGCAGCGTGGGCGTGGCCACCAGCAGCATCGGCGCAAGCACCGGGTCCGCCTTGAGCCTGGTGATGATCCGCCCGTAGGACGTGATGCCGTAGGCTGCAGGATTACCGCTGCCGTAGAGGAAGTAGTCGCGGTGCTGGATCTGCAGGTGTCCACTGCGCTGCACGTACGAGGTCTGCAGTCCGTAGTTGATGTCCTTGATGTAGCCGCCAAAGAGCAGCACGGAGACCAGACCGATGCCCATGGCAAGCAGGGTCGTCACGGAACGGCGCCGGTTGCGCAGCAGGTTGCGGATGGCCAGTCCAAGGGAATTCATGCCGGTGTCCCCTGCGCCCTCGCTTGGCGCTCGAGACTGACGATGCGGCCATCCTGGATGTGCACCGCATCGTCGGCCTCCTCGAGCACCTTCTGATCGTGCGAGGAGAACACGAAGCACACGTGCTGCTCGCGTTGCATGCGGCGCATCAGGTCGATGATGGCGGCACCGGTGTGGCTGTCCAGGTTGGCCGTCGGCTCGTCGGCCAGGATCAGAGCCGGCCGGCCGGCAAGCGCCCGGGCGATCGCGACGCGCTGGCGCTGGCCACCGGAGAGCTGGCCGGGACGATTCCGGGCGCGGTCGGCCAGGCCTACCGCAGCGAGCAGCTCGGTGACCCGCTGGCGCCGCTCGGCGGGCGGCGTCCTGGACAGCACCAGCGGATACTCGATGTTCTCGTAGGCGGTCAGAACCGGCAGCAGATTGAAGTTCTGGAAGATGAATCCGATGTGGCGCGCCCTGAAATCCGAAAGCGCGTCATCAGAGAGGTCGGCGACCCGCTGGCCCGCCACCTCGATCGTTCCAGTATCCGGCCGGTCGATGCAGCCGATCAGGTTCAGCAGGGTCGTCTTGCCGCTGCCCGATTGGCCGGAGATGACCGTGAAACGATCCGGATGGATCTCCAGGTTGATGTCGATGAGCGCCGGCACGGTGACCGAATCGAGCCGGTAGTTCTTGCCGACACCCCTGATGACAACCGATGACATGGACTTCCTCCCCAACGAGCCAGGTGCCCAGTCTAATCCCGACCCGCGCGGCGGGATGGAAATGCGACAGCCTGCTCAAGACCGGCGCGAACCGCCGTGCGAGGGTTGTGGGACGCGAAATCCGGCGGGTTCCGGCGGGATCAGGCAGGCTATCGAGGCACGCCGTGGTAGCAGCACGGCAGAGTCGTGCAAAAGCCTTGGGGCGACACAGCGAGGAGTGCCCGAGCGGCAGCCCGGCAGAGTGCCGGCCATGCAGCGCTCGACACTGCTAAGGTCGGGTCGGAGTTGCGGATCGCGCGCAGCCCGGGTACGAGAACTCTCGTGCGCGATTCCGGGGTCGTCGGCGTTAGCCTGCATGCGCGCGCCCTCTTGCCACCGCCCTGTGCTTCCCCCCGGGCTTCAGGGGGGTTACCGAACAGCGTCGTAAAGCCCCTCGCTCCAGCCATGGGGATATAAGACGCGAGCTTTGCCCCTTGACAGGCTAACGGCTTCTCGCTATAAAGGTGAACAATC
>PLEY01000049.1 GCA_003136595.1 Burkholderiales bacterium | reverse complement strand
ATCGACGTGATCGACGAGGCCGGGGCCGCCCAGCGCATCCTGCCGCCCTCCAAGCGCAAGAAGACCATCGGCAAGGGTGAGATCGAAGACATCATCGCCAAGATCGCACGGATTCCGCCGCAGAATGTCTCCTCGGACGACCGCAGCAAGCTCGCGTCGATCGAGCGTGACCTGAAGAATGTGGTGTTCGGCCAGGAACCGGCTATCGAGGCGCTGGCCGCGGCCATCAAGATGGCGCGCTCGGGCCTGGGCGATCAGCGCAAGCCCGTGGGTTCCTTCCTGTTCTCGGGTCCGACCGGCGTCGGCAAGACCGAAGTCACGCGGCAGTTGGCGATCGCGATGGGCGTCGAGTTNNTGTCGGAGTACATGGAGCGCCATGCCGTCTCCCGGCTGATCGGGGCGCCCCCGGGCTATGTGGGGTTTGACCAGGGCGGCCTTCTGACCGAGGCGATTGCCAAGAAGCCGCACGCCGTGCTGCTCCTGGATGAGATCGAAAAGGCGCATCCGGATGTGTTCAACATCCTCTTGCAGGTCATGGATCACGGCACACTCACCGACAACAACGGCCGCAAGGCCGACTTCCGCAACGTCATCATCGTCATGACCACCAATGCCGGTGCGGAGGCCCTGCACAAGGTCTCGATCGGCTTTACCGACAGCAAGCAGGCCGGTGACGAGATGGGCGAGATCAAGCGCCTGTTCACGCCCGAGTTCCGCAACCGTCTCGACGCGATCATTTCGTTCCGGGCGCTCGATCAGGAGATCATCCTGCGCGTGGTCGACAAGTTCCTCATGCAGCTCGAAGAGCAGTTGCATGAGAAGAAGGTCGACATCATCTTCTCCGAGGAGTTGCGCGCTTTCCTCGCCAAGAAGGGTTTCGATCCGCTCATGGGAGCGCGGCCGATGGCGCGGCTGATCCAGGACATGATCCGGCGTGCTCTGGCCGACGAACTGCTCTTTGGCAAGCTCGTCAATGGTGGCAAGGTGACGGTTGATCTGGACGAAAAAGATCAGATCAAGCTGAGCTTCCCCGAGGGAGGCGGCGCACCGGCTGCCAGTCCTGAGGTCGAAGAACTCGATGCCTGAACCCAGGGGGCCACGCCCCCTGGGTGGCATATCTGCCGGACCGAGCGAGGGCCGGCAGGCACCGGACCGTAATTCGGGGTATAATCTTAGTGTGCATTGCAATACGCCACGATTTTTCAGCATGTAGCTTCCGCTGCCCCCTGAGACTGCGCCGTTTTGTTGTTCGCACAGTCCATCGTCTCTCGCCACTCTCCATTCCTTAGCGCCCCTGTGCGCATCTGGGTGTGATACATCGGTTAGAGCCGGTGCTTTATCCACCCTCCTGCTCCGCCGATCGCGGGGTGGGGTATAAGCGTGTGCGTCACCGCGCCGCGCGAGGAAAGGTTTTTCATGTCTTTGGACAATATCCGCTCGTTCATCCCGGACGCAGATTCTGATCACTCGCTCCCTCACGGAGAACCGGCCGCGCCGGCTGGTGCCTTTGACTCCCTTGGACTGCATCCCGGACTCTTGAAGAGCCTTGCCGCCTCGGGCTACACCGAGCCGACCGCAGTCCAGGCGCGCGCCATCCCCGAGGCCATGGCTGGCCATGACCTGATGGTGTCGTCGCAGACGGGTAGCGGCAAGACGGCGGCTTTCATGCTGCCGGCCTTGCATAAGCTGGCCCAGCCGCCCCGGGCGCCTGGCATCGGTCCGCGCATGCTGGTCCTGACGCCCACGCGGGAACTGGCGCTGCAGGTCACGGTGGCGGCCGATAACTACGGGAAGTTCTTAAAGCGGGTCAAGACCGTCTCGATTCTCGGCGGGATGCCCTATCCGGTGCAAAATCGCCTGTTGCGGCAGCCCGTCGATGTGCTCGTGGCCACACCCGGCCGGCTGCTCGACCATCTGAACCGGGGACGCATCGATTTCTCGCGGCTCGAACTACTGGTGCTAGACGAGGCCGACCGCATGCTCGACATGGGATTCATCGACGACATCGAGACCATCGTCGCCGCGACGCCGGCCACGCGCCAGACCCTGCTGTTCTCGGCGACGCTCGCGGGCTCCGTCGGCAAGCTCGCCCAGCGCATGCTGCGCGACCCGCAGCGCATCGAAATCACCCCGGCCCGCGCCAAGCACGATCATATCGAGCAGCGCCTGCATTTCACCGATGATCTCGCGCACAAGAACCGCATCCTGTCCCATCTGCTGCGCGACACCGCGGTGAACCAGGCAGTGGTCTTCACGGCCACCAAGCGCGATGCCGATCAGCTCGCCGATACCCTGGTCGGGCAGGGCTTTTCAGCGGCGGCGCTGCATGGCGACATGCGCCAGGGTGAGCGCACCCGGACCCTCGATGCCGTGCGGCGTGGCGCAGTGAAGGTGCTGGTCGCAACCGATGTCGCAGCGCGTGGCATCGATGTGCAAGGGATCAGTCATGTCATCAATTTCGACCTCCCCAAGCAGGCCGAGGACTACGTGCACCGCATCGGCCGCACCGGCCGTGCCGGGCGCAGCGGCATTGCGATCAGCCTCGCGGGCGGCAAGGACTTCGGCACTGTCAAGCAGATCGAGCGCTTCACCTCCCAGCCGATCCCGGTGCATGTGATTGCCGGTCTCGAGCCCCGCTATGCGGGCAAGGCGCCCCCCAAGAAGGTGCCGGGCAAGCACGCACCGGGACGCGCCCGTCCGTCCGGTGGTACCGCAGGACGCTCGAGCCGCTTCGACGCACCGCGTCAAAAGCGCGGGTAAACGCCGTGCATGAGATTGGCGCGTGACGTCCGCGGATCAGTTCCGCGGATCAGTTCCGCCGATGAGGTTGCGTGCCAGGGCTTAGGCCCTGGCGTCAGCTCCGCCCGGAACTGCCGAAGCCCCCAAGGCCCCGCGCGCTTTCGGAGAAGCTCTCGACAACCTGAAAGCGGGCCTGCACGACAGGCACGATGACGAGTTGCGCCAAACGCTCGAGCGGATTGAGCACGAAGGGGCTATGGCCCCGATTCCAGACGCTCACCATCAGTTCTCCCTGATAGTCCGAATCGATCAGCCCGACCAGATTCCCAAGCACGATGCCGTGCTTGTGGCCGAGACCGCTACGCGGCAGGATCAGGGCGGCATAGCCGGGATCGGCGATGTGGATGGCGATGCCGGTGGCGACCAGATGCGTCGCGCCTGGCTCAATCGTCAGCGGCGCAGCGAGCGCGGCGCGCAGGTCAAGACCCGCGCTGCCGGGGGTCGCATAGGCCGGCAACTGGGCGCCGACGCGAGGATCGAGGATCCTGACTGCTATTTCCATGAGGCCTCTCTTGGCTGCTCGAGGGGGACCGACGTGAATCGGGGTTGATCGGATAAGGCCCGGGGCAAGGTCTGGCCGGAGCGCCGTTCACGGGCCGCGCTGCTGCGCCCCATGGGGCCGCGCCACAGCCGCGCGCCGGGATCGATTGACAAGGAATCCGATGACGATCCCCGCCACGATGATGACCACGCCTGCAAGGGCTGCACCCAGAGCCACGAGCACCATGCCGAGGACGCCCGCGAGGAGGGCGACGGGGAGCTTTCTGTCGCGGACCTGGCCCGCGGAAGGCTGACTGACGCCGGGTGTTGGTAGTCGGGACGCTCCGGGCGCCCTGGATGCCACGGGTGTTGCCGGCTTGCCTCGCACGGGCGTGGCGAGCGGTGCGGCGCGCTGTGCACCGCCGGGACGCGGCGGCGCCGCGGCTGCGGGCATGGCCTCGGGGAGCAGCGCTGCAGCGGCGAGCCGGGCCTCCTGCCGCTCGGTGAGGCGTTCGATGTACCGGGCAAAGTCACCGCCCTCGGGAGCGAGATCGGCGTCGATCATGATGCGCTGCGGTGGGCGATTTCGGCGACCAGCTGCCGTGCCAGCGTGAGCTTGTCGGCGGGGCCAAGGTGAGTGCGGCCCGCAGCGTCGAAGAGCCACAACTCGCTCACATCGGCGCCCAGGGCCTGCTGGACGAGATTGCCCACGAGGAGCGCTACGCCCTTACGGATCCGCTTGGCCTCTGCATGGGCCCCGAGATCGTTGGTTTCCGCCGAAAAACCGACGCAATAAGGCCCCTCGGGAAGTGCCGCAACCGAGGCCAGGATGTCGGGATTCTCGACGAATTCGAGTGCGGGCGGGGGCGAGNNGGCGAGTCTGGAGCCCCTTTCTTGATCTTCTCGGGAAAGGGTGCCGCGACCCGCCAGTCTGCCACCGCCGCCACGCCGACAAATATCTGGGCGTGTTTCACGTAGTTCATGACCGCGTCGTACATCTCCTTGGCCGTCTCGACCGGAACACGGTTCACGCCGCGCGGGGGAGGAAGCGCCGTCGGGCCGGAAACCAGGGTGACTCGCGCACCTGCCTCGCGCGCCGCGCGCGCCAACGCATAACCCATCTTCCCGGAGGACCGGTTGGTCAGCCCGCGCACGGGATCGATCGGCTCGAAGGTCGGTCCGGCCGTGATCAGCACGCGCAGATCGCGCAGCACCTTGGGCTGGAAAAAGGCGATCAGGTCATCCAGGATCTCTTCGGGCTCGAGCATGCGGCCGGCCCCGACCTCGCCGCACGCCTGATCACCGGACGTCGGGCCGAGCAGCCATACCCCATCGGCGCGTAACTGGTTGGCATTACGCTGGGTCGCCGGATGCGCCCACATCTGCTTGTTCATCGCAGGCGCCACGAGCAGGGGGCAATCCCGTGCCAGGCACAGGGTCGTGAGCAGGTCGTCGGCCATGCCCGCTGCCAGTTTTGCCATGAAATCCGCGCTCGCCGGAACGACCAGGATCGCGTCGGCTCCCCGGGATAGATCGATGTGAGCCATGCCGCTGTCGCGACGGGTATCCCACTGGCTGGTGAAGACCGGCTGCCCGGTCAGGGCCTGCATGGTCAGGGCCGTGATGAACTGCTCGGCCCCCGGCGTCATGACCACTTGGACGCGCGCCCCGTGTTCCTGCAGGCGGCGTGCGAGAAAAGCCGATTTGTAGGCGGCGATGCCCCCGGTCAGCCCAAGGACGATCGACTTGCCCTCGAGATCAAGTACGCCTTCTGCCACAGGGGCCTCCCGATCTGCGGTGATCTCCAATCTTGCCATAGTTCGCGGCCCGGAAGACCCACCCTGACCCGGCGGGGCTGGGCCGCCGGAGCCGGTGGCTAGCGCGCACGTCTGACCCGCCAGAGTTCGTCGCATACCAGCAGGATCGCGCCCACTGTGATGGCACTGTCGGCCATGTTGAAAGCCGGGAAATACCAGTCGCGCCAGTAGAAGAGAAGGAAATCGACGACGCGCCCGTGCTCGATGCGATCGATCACGTTACCCAGAGCACCCCCCAGGATGAGGGCAAGTGCCAATGCGAACAGCCGCTGCCCCCCATGGCGCGCGAGCAGACGCACGATGAAGAGCGCCGCCGCCACGCCGATCACCGTGAACAGCCAGCGCTGCCACCCCGCCTCGGTGGAGAGAAAGCTAAACGCCGCGCCGCGATTGTAGAGGAGCGTCAGATCGAAAGAGGGCAGGATGTTAAGGCGCTCGCCGAGCACGAAGCGACGCTCGATCTCGGACTTGGAGAGTTGGTCCGAGGCGATCACGAGCGCCGAGAGGCCCAGCCACGGAACCAGGCGCGAGGCGAGCGTGCCACCGGGCGCGCTCCGGTCTTCAGGGGTTCCTGTCATGAGAAGTCGGGAATGAAAGCGGGCGTTCGCGAAGGTGTCCTGGGCGCGGGCTCTTTCAGGCGAAGCGGCGCTCTTCGCCGTCGCCAAACAGATTGGCCACGCAGCGCCCGCACAGTGCCGGGTGGTTGGGCGCGCTGCCCAGGTCAGCGCGGTAGTGCCAACAACGTGCGCACTTGCCATGCACCGAGGGCGTGACATCAACCGCCTCGGCTGCATCCTCTGCCGCGCGCACCACGCTTGCCTGTGAGGTGATGAGGACAAAGCGCAGATCGTCGCCGAGGCTCGAGAGGGCCTCGTAGCGGCCGGGGGGCGCATGAACCAAGACCTCGGCCTGCAGGGACGAACCGATGCGGCCCTCGACGCGTACCTCCTCGAGACGCCGGGTCACCTCGGTCCGTGCCGCGCGCACCTCGCTCCACTTGGCAATCAAGCCGGCCGCGTCGGGCACTGCGGGCAGGTTGTGATACGTGCTGGCGAAGATCGTCCCGAACGGATTCTCCGAGGTCTTGGCGAACACCGCCCAGGCCTCTTCGGCCGTGAACGAGAGGATCGGCGCGATGAGCCGCACGAGCGTGGACGCGATGTGCCAGAGCGCGTTTTGCGCCGAGCGCCGCGCGCGGCCATCGACGCGCGTGGTGTAGAGCCGGTCCTTCAGGATGTCGAGATAGAAACCCCCGAGGTCCTCCGAGCAGTACGACTGGACCTTGGCTACGACCGGATGAAACTCGAAGTCCTCGTAGTGCGCGAGGAGTTCAACCTGGAGCGCCGCGAGTCCGGCGACTGCATAGCGGTCGATCTCGAGCCACTCCTCGATCGGCAACTGGTCCCGCGTGATGTCGAAATCGGACGTGTTGGCGAGCAGGAATCGAAGGGTGTTGCGGATGCGCCGGTAGCCCTCGACGATGCGCTTGAGAATTTCGTCGGAGATCGAGACATCCCCGGAATAGTCGGCGCTGCCGACCCAAAGGCGCAGGATCTCCGCACCCAGGCTCTTGGAGATCTCCTGGGGCGACATGACATTGCCGAGCGACTTCGACATCTTGCGACCCTCGCCGTCCATGACGAAGCCATGCGTGAGCAGCATCTCATACGGGGCCCGGTCGTAGAGGAGGCAGGAGACGAGCAGCGAGGAGTGGAACCAGCCGCGGTGCTGGTCTGAACCCTCCAGGTACAGGTCGGCCGGAAACTTCGAGCCGCTGCGGTGGGAGCCGAGCAGCACCGTCTGAAAGGTCGAGCCAGAGTCGAACCAGACATCGAGCGTGTCCCGATTCTTGACATAATCGGCCGCCTCGGACCCGAGCAGTTCGGCGGGATCGAGTGTCTGCCAGGCCTCGATCCCGCCCTTTGCGACGCGTTCCGCGACCTCCTCGAGGAGCGCGACGGTGCGCGGGTGCAACGCCCCGGTCTCCCGGTGTACGAAGAAGGCCATCGGCACACCCCATTGGCGCTGCCGCGACAGGGTCCAGTCCGGTCGGTTGGCGATCATCCCGTAGAGACGCGCCTTGCCCCAGGCCGGAAAGAAACGGGTCGCATCGACGGCCGCGAGGGCTGTCTCGCGCAGGCTGCGCGTGCCATCCGCCGGGACCTGGTCCATGCTGATGAACCACTGCGACGTCGCGCGGTAGATGATCGGCGTGCGGTGGCGCCAGCAGTGCATGTAGCTGTGGACGAACTTGACCGCATGAAACAGCGCGCCATGGGTCTTGATGGTCTCGACGATCTGGGGGCTGGCCGCCCAGATGTTCTGCCCGCCGAAGAGCGGCTCGCTTGATGCGTAGGTGCCATCGCCCGTCACCGGATTCAGGATGTCCTCGTCCTTCAGGCCGTAGGCCTTGCACGAGATGAAGTCCTCGAGGCCGTAGGCCGGCGAGGAATGCACGATGCCGGTGCCCTGTTCAAGGGTGACGTAGTCTCCAAGGTAGACCGGGGAGCGACGTGGATAGAACGGGTGCAGAAACTCGATGCGGTCGAGCGCGGCACCGGTACAGGTTGCGAGCACGGTACCGCCAAGGCCATAGGTGGCCAGACAACTCGCGACCCGTTCTTCGGCGAGGATCAATAGGCCGCGCTCCGTCTGCACCAGCGCATAGGTGAACTCGGGGTGGACGTTGAGCGCCTGATTGGCGGGAATGGTCCAGGGCGTGGTCGTCCAGATGACGGCATAGCCGGGCCCTGCGGGCAGCGCCGCAAGTCCGAAGGCGTGGGCGATCCGCGCACGCTGGTCTTCGGCGAAAGGAAAGCCGACGTCGATGGCCAGATCGGTCTTGTCCTGGTACTCCACCTCCGCTTCAGCCAGGGCAGAGCCGCAGTCGAAACACCAGTTGACCGGCTTTAGGCCCCGAAAGATGGTGCCCTTGTCGAGGATGCGGCCCAGCACGCGCAACTCCTCGGCTTCGGCGGCGAATTCCATGGTCGTGTACGGATGCTCCCAATCGCCCAGAATTCCGAGGCGCACGAAACCCTCCCGCTGGCGCGCGATCTGGGTGCGGGCGTAGGCGCGGGCCTTGGCCTGCACCTCTGCTGCCGGCAGGTTGCGCCCAAATTCCTTTTCGATCTGGATTTCGATCGGCATGCCATGGCAG
Source organism: Burkholderiales bacterium (assembly GCA_003136595.1). Classification (GTDB taxonomy): domain Bacteria; phylum Pseudomonadota; class Gammaproteobacteria; order Burkholderiales; family Burkholderiaceae_D; genus BOG-994. Next base: position 27,270 of record PLEY01000049.1, on the reverse strand, counting down.
TCCCAGCCAGGCACGTACTGGGCGTCGAGCCCCTTCAAGCCGCGCGCCTTGACGATCATGTCCTTCAGGATCTTGTTCAGTGCATGACCGATGTGGATGTCCCCATTGGCGAACGGTGGCCCGTCATGTAGGACGAATTTGGGCTGCCCATGGCGGGCGGCGCGGATGCGCTCGTAGACCCGCTCCTCCTGCCACTGCTTGATCCACTGCGGTTCGCGCCGCGCAAGATCGCCGCGCATCGGAAACGGCGTGTCGGGGAGGTTCAGCGTCGACTTGTAGTCTTGTTGGGTCTTTGCTTTGGGATCTTCGGACTCAGCCATGTTGATTCTTCTGTCGCGAGAGACTCGCAAGGGAGGACACTCCCCTTCGCAAGGCCCTTCAAGGAAATGGGGGCAAAGCTCTTGCCCGTGCGAGCGGCGCCGTGCCTAGCTAATTCGGTCGGTGGCGGAGGTGGCGAAATTATCGGACAGGGGGGGCAGGCTGAAATAGGCGCGCGCCTGCCGCGCATCCTCGGTGATGGCTGCGGTCAGACCAGCCAGATCGGGATACTTCTCTTCGTCACGGAGTTTTTTCAGGAATTCCACACTTGCGAGCTTACCGTAAACATTCAGTGCGAAGTCGAACAAGTGGACTTCCAGCAACACTTGGCCCGAGTCGTCGACCGTCGGGCGCAGACCGATGCTGGCCACGCCCGGCAGCGGCTTTTTGGACAGGCCATGCACCTGGACGACGAAGATTCCGGAAACGGCAGGCCGCCCGTGCGCCACCCTGAGATTCAGGGTCGGAAACCCGAGCGTGCGCCCAAGCTTCGCGCCATGGACGATGTGCCCGCTGATGAAATAGGGGCGCCCGAGCAACCGGGTTGCGCCGGCTAAGTCGCCCGCCATGAGCGCCGCGCGCACCAGTGAGCTCGAGATCCGCTCACCGGCCTCGAGCACCGTGGGCAGGGTGTGCACGCTAAAGCCGAAGCGGCGGCCCGCCTCGCGCAAGAGCGCGACGTCACCCGCGCGCCGCGCGCCGAAGCAAAAGTCCTCGCCCACCATGATCCAGCGGGCTTGGCAGCCCGCCACCAGAAGATCCTCGATGAACTCGGTGGCCGAGAGCGCTGCGAAACGCGCTCCGAAATGCTCGACGAAGACGCGGTCCACGCCGCAATCGGAAAGTGCCCCGAGTTTGTCGCGCAGGCTCGAGATGCGCGCCGGCGCAAGGCTCGGATCCCCCGCGCGCGCCGCGAAAAATTCGCGGGGGTGGGGCTCGAAGGTCATCACAGCGGCAGCCACGCCCAGCGAGTCGGCCGCGCGGCGCAGTTCCGCGAGCAACGCGCGGTGGCCCCGATGCACGCCGTCGAAATTACCGATCGAAATCGCGCAGGGCGTGCGGGCGGAGGCGCCGGGGAGACCACGATAGACACGCATGGCGGGGGCAGTTGGGCAACGGGATCGAAAACCCCCTGATTATAAGCGGCACGGGGGTGTTCCCGCCGAAAGGAGCCCAGGTGCGGTGCTAAACTCCGCCCCGTGAAGTCCATCGTCATCCTGATATCGGGGCGCGGCAGCAATCTCGCGGCCATCATTGAGGCCGCGCGCCGGGAATCCTGGCCGGCGCGGATCGTTGCAGTCATCAGCAGCCGCCGCACGGCCCCGGGGGTGGCACTGGCCGAGGCGGCAGGTCTCCCCGTGGAGATCCTCGATCAGGCGGATTTTGCCGAGCGCGGCGGCCAGGATCAGGCGCTCGCTGACGCGTTGGCCCGCCATGCACCCGACCTCGTCGTACTTGCCGGATTCATGCGCATCCTGCCCGACGCCCTGGTTCGAGCCTTCGAGGGGCGCATGCTCAACATCCATCCCTCGCTCCTGCCGGCATTCAAGGGGCTGCACACCCATCGACAGGCGCTCGAGGCCGGCGTCAGGGTGCATGGGGCGACTGTCCATTTCGTGACGCCGGAACTCGACCACGGGCCGATCGTGGCCCAGGCGCTGGTGCCGGTGCTGCCGGCTGACACGGCCGCACTGCTCGAGGCGCGCGTGCTCGCCCAGGAGCACCGCCTTTATCCGCGTGTCCTGCGCTGGATGCTCGAGGACCGGGTGACGCTCACTGGCGGGATCGTGCGCGTTGATGCGTCCGACCACGACCTGGTGCTGGGCTGGCCCGGCACACTGGCGCTCGCATGATGCTGCACCCGGTTCTGATCACCCATACCGAGACACTGCTTGACGAGGTCCTGCGCTTCGAATTTCCCGCCGATGCGGTCACGACACGCTACTTTCGTCGCCACGCGAAGCTTGGTCACCGCGATCGGGGTGTGATCGCCGAGGCCACTTTCGTGGTCCTGCGTCACAAGCTCGAATTTGCCCAGTTTGCGCAAAGCGGCAGCGGCCCGTTCTCCCGGCGGCTTGCCCTGCTGGGCCTGGCCTATATGGCGGGCATGCCCGAGGTGATCGCCAAGGTCGGGCCGGCCGAGGCGCGCTGGCTCGAGCGCATCGCCACGGTGGACCGGATGACACTCTCCTTCGAGGCGCGCTGCAACTTCCCGGACTGGCTGCTCGAGCGCCTGCGTCGCCGCTTCGATGAGCCTGCGCTTGAGCGTCTGGCCAATGCGCTGAACCGGCCTGCGCCCCTGGATCTGCGCGCCAACCTCATGAAAGCCACCCGGGAGAATGCCCTGTCCAACCTCGCTGCGATGGGGATCGCCGCCCAGGCGACGCCCCTCGCACCGCTTGGCATCCGCTTAGAGGGCAAGCCCGCACTTCAGAAGCTCGCGATTTTCGAGGACGGCGGCATCGAGGTCCAGGACGAGGGCAGCCAGATCCTCGCGCACCTCGTTGCACCGCGTCGCGGTGAGCTCGTGGTCGACTTCTGTGCGGGCGCGGGTGGCAAGACCCTCGCATTGGGGGCACTCATGCGCTCGACGGGCCGGCTCTACGCCATCGACATCTCCGCCAAGCGCCTTGCCCACCTGAAGCCGCGCCTCGCGCGCAGTGGACTGTCCAACGTACATCCGCTCGCCATTGACAGCGAGCGCGACGCCCGCTTGAAGCGTCTGGCCGGCAAGGCCGATCGGGTCCTGGTTGATGCACCCTGCAGCGGCCTGGGAACCCTGAGGCGCAATCCGGATCTGAAATGGCGTCACAATCCGGACAGCGTCCGGGAACTGGCCCAGAAGCAGGCAGCGATCCTGAACGCGGCGGCGCGCCTCGTCAAACCGGGCGGACGGCTTGTGTATGCGACCTGCAGCCTTCTGGACGAGGAAAACGCCGACATCGTCGATACCTTTGCGGCAGCGCATCCTGAATTTGTCGGCGACGACGTGCGCACGGCACTCGCCGCGCAGCAGATCTCCCTGGATACCGGGCCAAGACTCCAGCTGTGGCCCGACGTGCATGGCACCGACGGGTTCTTTGCGGCGGCTTTCACCCGCCAGTAACGGGCCGGCACGAGGTACTGCGGCGCAATCGCAACGAGGAGCACAGGTGAGACTCACGCCATCATGAGCCAGGTATTCCTGAATTCGATGTTTTCAGACCTGCTTGGGGATCTGCAAGACCCCCAGGTGCTCAAGCACGTCCTCTGGCAGGTTGGGGCGCTCGCCACGGTGCTGTTCCTCACCTGGGTCCTCGTGCGCGCCTTAAAGGCAAGCCTTGCACCACAGGGCGAAGGTGGCGCCTCGCAGACGGCGCGGCTCGCGACGCGCCATCTGGGCTCGGTGCTCGGTCCGTTCATCGCCTGGATGCTGCTCAGGGCTCTTGCCCATGTCGCCGCCGGTTTCCATGAGCATGCCAATCTGCTGCGCATCGCGGCGGTGCTGCTGCTCGCGGCAGGGGTCTTGCGGCTCGTCTCCTATGTCATCGCAAGGATCTTCAAGCCCACTCCCCTGGTCGCCATGCTGCAGCGTCTGTTTGCGCTCGGCGTGTTCATGGTGGTCGCCCTGCATGTCACCGGCTTCCTGCCGGATGTCATCGATGCCCTGGAGATTCCGATCTACAAGGCAAGCGACATGCCCAAGCCGCTCACCCTGCTTGAGATACTGCGCGATGGCGTCCTGATCCTGGTCGCCCTGGTGGCGGCACTGTGGGCCGGGGCCACCTTCGATGCGCGGCTCATGCGCATCGATTCCATCGACGCGAGCCTGCGCGTCGCCCTCGCTCGGTTCACGCGCGCGGCGCTCCTCGTCCTTGCCGTCTTGATTGCGATGAACGGGGTCGGCATTCCATTGGGCGTCCTGTCGGTTTTCGGGGGTGCCCTCGGAGTCGGCCTGGGCCTCGGTCTGCAGCGCATCGCGAGCAACTACGTCAGTGGTTTCATCATTCTTCTGGACCGCAGCCTGCGCATCGGTGACCTCATCACCGTTGACAAATACCATGGGGCGGTCACGCAAATCCGTACCCGCTATACCGTCATCAGGTCCCTCGACGGGACCGAGGCCATCATCCCCAATGAACTCCTGGTGAGCGGCGCGGTCACCAACCACAGCTACACCAGCAAGCAGTTGCGCCTCGCAGTGAAGGTCCAGATCGCCTATGACAGCGATCTGGACCGGGCGATGGCGCTCATGCTGGCTGCCGCCAAGGCGCAACCCAGAGTCCTTGCGGATCCCGAGCCAGCGGTCACGCTCAATGGCTTTTCCGCCGACGGACTGGATCTTGAACTGGGCTTCTGGCTGGATGATCCGGAACTCGGTACGGGTGGCACGCGCTCGGACATCAACCGGGCGATCCTCGCTGGCTTCAACGAAGCCGGGATCACGATTCCGTTTGCCCAGCGCGATGTGCGAGTCTGGCTACCGGAGGGCCTGCCCGAGATCCCGGGAGCCGGAGTGTCCCCGGCCAGCGCGCAGCCGCCCGCGGAGCCACCGGGCCTCAGGGTTTCCCCCGTTATGCCGAAGTAGGTACTGATACCCCCTCCAAATGAAGGGTTTTTTTCTGACTTGCCGTATAATCAGTGAACGGTAATGACGTGCCGAGCCCGCTAGTTTGGGTGGGATTGGAAGCGGCACGGGCGTGTCGTTTTTGCAACATTCGGAGCCTGAACTATGCCTTCAGAAGTGCTGGATTTTCTCGCCCACGGAATCTTGGCGTGGCCGCTGTGGAAAATCGCCATTGCAACCCTGGTACTGACGCACATCACGATCGCGGGGGTGACGATCTACCTGCACCGCTGCCAGGCGCACCGGGCGCTCGAGTTGCATGCGCTGCCCTCGCACTTTTTCCGGGCCTGGTTGTGGTTGACCACCGGCATGCAGACCAAGGAGTGGGCGGCAATCCACCGCAAGCATCACGCCAAGTGTGAGACGCCAGAAGATCCCCATAGCCCGCAGACGCGGGGGCTCAAGAAGGTTCTCTTCCAGGGTGCGGAACTCTATATGGAAGAGTCCAACAACAAGGAGACTCTGGAGAAGTACGGCCGCGGCACGCCTGACGACTGGCTCGAGCACAATCTTTACAGCCGGTTTACCTGGCATGGGTGCGGCGTCATGCTGGTGAGCGACTGGGTTCTGTTCGGACTCGGCGTGGGCACGGTCGTGTGGACCATCCAGATGATGTGGATCCCATTTTTTGCCGCCGGCGTCATCAACGGCGTCGGACATTTCGCGGGCTACCGGAACTTCGACTGTGCGGACGCCAGCCGCAACATCCTCCCCTGGGGCATCCTCATCGGCGGCGAGGAACTGCACAACAACCACCACACCTATGCCACTTCGGCGAAGCTCTCGAACAAGTGGTACGAGTTCGATATCGGCTGGGCCTACATCCGCACCCTGGCTGCGCTGCGGCTGGCAACGATCAAGAAAATCGCACCCACGCCGACATTTGCGCGACCCCGCGCCCAGGTCGACCTGGACAATCTGCACGCGGTCATCTCCAACCGTTACGACGTGATGGCGAAATATGCCCAATCCTTCGAGCGTGCCTGGCGCGAGGAGATCTCGCACCTGAAGACGCGTGCCGCGGAGCGCGGCACGGATCTGTCGCTGGCCCACGTGCAGGGCATCAAGCCCGCGTGGGTGCACCGCGATGTGGAGACACTCTCTGATGCCGATCGTGCCCGGCTCTCGGAGGCCCTGACCCACAGTCAGGTGCTGGCCAAACTCCACGAGATGCGCGTCGATCTGGCGCTCATCTGGGAGCGCTCAAGCGCTTCGCGCGAGCAGCTTCTTACCCAGTTGCAGGACTGGTGCAAGCGGGCCGAGGAAAGCGGGATCCGCACCTTGCAGGAGTTCAGCCTGAAGCTGCGCAGCTACGCGTAGACAAGCCTCGTCCTGGGGCGAAGTGCGCTCCAGACGTCTTCAGCAGAGCGCCCCGTTGGGTCACCGGCCCGCGGGGCGCTTCACATGGTGCCCCCGCAACGATTCGCGCGCGCCAGAGCGCTCGGCACGCCCCTGCCAGCGGACGTCTTGGCGAGATGTGAGGGGCACTGATGCGCCTCTTGCTCGAAAACCGTATTTTCCTATGGGCCGTGGCCGGCAGTACGTCATTGAAATCGCAAGCCCGCCTGCTCATCGAAGCCGCCGATCAGGCGTTCGTGTCGGCAGTCTCGATCTGGGAACTGCGCATGAAGGCGCTACTCGGCGGAATCCAGGTCGATCCGGATGAAATGGCTGCCATTAGCGACAGTGGATTCATCGAGCTCCCCATTGCCTCGGTCCATGCTGCGGGCGTGGGGTGGCTCCCTCTGCATCAGCACGATCCATTCGACCGATTGCTCATCGCACAGGCGATCGCCGAGCCCCTTCACCTGCCCCGACAGCCGAGGCAGCCCTTCCCGGCTATGGCCAACTGGTGATGCTCGTGTAGCGGTTGCACGGGCGTCATGAAAAAGGCCCGCATTGCGGGCCTTTGCCGAGGAACTGCGAAACACTGCCTTACTTGATCTTCGTTTCCTTGTACGCGACATGCTTGCGGGCGACGGGATCGAACTTCTTGATCTCCATCTTCTCAGGCATCGTCCGCTTGTTCTTGGTGGTCGTATAGAAGTGCCCCGTGCCGGCCGTCGATTCGAGCTTGATCTTGTCACGCATGTCGATGCCCCTTAGATCGTGCCGCGCGAGCGCAGCTCAGCGAGGACGACGTCGATGCCCTTCTTGTCGATCGTGCGCAGCCCGGCATTGGTCAGGCGCAGGCTGACCCAGCGGTTTTCGCTTTCGACCCAGAAGCGGCGGTTTTGCAGGTTCGGCAAAAACCGGCGCTTGGTCTTGTTGTTTGCATGGGAGACGTTATTGCCGACCATCGGCTTTTTCCCCGTGACTTGACAGACTCGTGCCATGGTTAGCACCTTCGAATAAATTGTCGCAAAGACGTCGAGTTTAGCGGAATTAGGCAGATTTTTCAAGGACTAGGGTGACAGGACCAGGGTACGGAGGCGACAGTACAAGGCCCAGCGGTGGGGGGCTGATCGCGTGCGGTGATCCGCGGAACCCGGGGCGTGCGTTAGCCAAGGAGTCCCGCCTCGGCAAACGAGTAGGTCCGGTGCCCCGCCACGACGATGTGGTCGACGACGGCGATGTCAACGAGGAGCAGAGCCGTCTGCAGGGTCCGCGTGACGATCTCATCAGCCTGACTGGGGCGGGCCACCCCGGAGGGATGGTTGTGCGCAAACACGACCGAGGCGGCGTTGGCGGCCAGCGCGGCCTTGACCACCTCCCGGGGATAGATGCTTGTCTGGAGCAGCGTTCCCCTGAACAACTCCTTGGCAGACAAGAGCCGGTTCTGGCTGTCCAGGAACAGGCCTATGAATACCTCATGGGGCCGGGTTCCGAGTTCGAGCATGAGGAATTCGCGGAGCTGTCGCGAAGAATCGAGAACCGGACCGGTGCGCAGCGCCTCGCCAAGAGTGCGCCGCGCGATCTCAAGGACAGCATGCAACTGGGCGAACTTGGCAGGCCCAAGACCCTTTAGATCACTGAATTCGCTCAGGGATGCTGAGAAAATGCCTGAGAGCCCATCAAACCTCACGAGCAGGTCCGCGGCCAGTTCGACGGCGCTGCGGCCCACGGTGCCGGTATGCAGGAACAGGGCGACAAGCTCCGCGTCCGAGAGGGCGGCCGGCCCGTCGCGAATGAGCTTCTCCCGCGGGCGCTGAATGCTTGGCCAGTCACGAATTGGCACGTAACGCTCCAATCCAATAAACTACGATGTTTGTGAACCACGGTTGCTCATGCCCGACCCGATCCAGGTGTCCCCAGGGGCCTTTCTGACCCTCCATTACCGCGTCGCTCTGGCGTCAGAGGCCGCAATCGACACCCCCGTCTTCGACACGTTCGGGGACCGCCCCGCGACCCTGCAGATGGGTTGCGGGCAGCTCGCCGCGCCCCTTGAGGCGAAGTTGCTCGGGTTAAGGGCCGGAGATCATGTTAGCTTTGAACTGGGTCCAGATGAGGCCTACGGGCCGCGCAACCCGGATTTGGTGCGCAAAGTGAGCCGCACGCTGCTCGAAGCGGAGGCCGTGTCGGGCGCGCCCTATGCGCCGGGTGACTGGGTCGAGTTTGCCGGCCCGAGCGCGGAAAAAGGTGCGAGCTTTGCGGGGTTACTCAAGGAACTCGATGATGATTTTGCGCTGCTCGACTTCAACCATCCGCTCGCTGGGCAGCCGCTCCGTTTCGAGGTCCAGATCATTGGCGTGCTCTAACGGCAAAGGGGCCTGAACATGGAAGTCATCCTCGCCCAACCACGCGGCTTCTGTGCGGGAGTAGACCGGGCCATCGAGATCGTCGAGCGGGCGCTTGATCAGTTCGGCGCGCCCATTTACGTGCGCCATGAGATCGTGCACAACAAATATGTGGTCGACGACCTGCGCGCCAAGGGGGCGGTGTTCATCGAGGAACTCAGTGACGTGCCGCGCGGCAACACCGTGGTTTTCAGCGCGCACGGTGTCTCGCAGGCCGTACGAACCCAGGCCGCGAAGCTCGGGCTCGTGGTGTTCGATGCGACCTGTCCGCTGGTCACGAAGGTCCATGCCGAGGTGGCCAAGATGCGCCGCGAGGGACGCGAGATCATCATGGTCGGGCACCACGGCCACCCCGAAGTCGAGGGCACGATGGGGCAGTCGGATCAGGGCATGTATCTGGTGGAGACAGTACAGGATGTCGAGGAACTGGTCGTCAAGGACGTGGNNCCGCCTCGCCTACGTGACCCAGACCACCTTGTCTGTCGACGATGCGAAGGAGGTGACCGATGCCTTGAAGCGGCGCTTCCCGGAGATCGTGGAGCCCAAGCGCAATGACATCTGTTATGCCACACAGAATCGCCAGGATGCCGTGAAATTCATGGCTCCCCAGTGCGACCTGATCCTGATCGTCGGCAGCCCCACCAGTTCCAACAGCAACCGCCTTCGGGAAGTCGGCTCGAAACTGGGCGTCGAGGCCTACCTCATTGAAGACTCGAGCGAATTTCGCAGGGAATGGCTGGAGGGCAAGCGGCGCATCGGCGTGAGTGCTGGGGCGTCGGCACCGGAGATTCTCGTGGAGGAATTGATCGCACTGCTGAAAGAGTGTGGCGTGGCCTCCGTGCGCAAGCTGCCTGGGGTAGAGGAGCATGTGCAGTTTCCGCTGCCGGTGGGGCTCGGCGGCAACGAGGAGCGCGGCAGCAGCATCAGCCACGATTCGATTTGAGGCGCATCGCAAAGGCGGCACGATGAAGCTCTACGGCTATTTCAGAAGCTCGTCGTCCTATCGGGTGCGCATCGCGTTGAACCTGAAGGGGCTGTCCTACGAGTACGCGGCGATTCATCTGCCCCGCAACGAGCAGTCTGATCCTGCATTTCTAGCAGTGAATCCAAACGCCCTCGTCCCGGTACTCGATGACGAGGGCACCACGCTTGCCCAGTCGCTCGCAATCTGTGAATACCTGGACGAAGTGTTTCCCGAGCCACCGCTGCTGCCGAAGGATGCCCGGGGACGCGCGCACGCGCGCGCCCTCGCCTTGTCAATCGCCTGCGAGATCCATCCCCTTAACAATCTTCGGGTTCTGCGCTATCTGACGCAAGACCTCGGGGTCGCGGAGGAATCCAAAGACCGCTGGTACCGGCACTGGGTAGAAGCCGGACTGGCCGCGTTCGAGGCGCAACTTGGACAGGGACCTCAGAGTGGGCGGTTTTGTATCGGGGAGACGCCGACGCTCGCCGACATCTGCCTGGTGCCGCAGATCTTCAACGCCCAGCGCTTTCAATGCGATCTCACCCCGATGCCCAGGGTCATGCGCATTCATGCGGCCTGCATGGAACTCGACGCGTTCCAGCGTGCGGCGCCGTCCAGGCAGCCCGACGCGGCCTGAAGGTCAGCAACCCTGTGCCGCATTTGCCGCGCGAGCGGCCGTGCGACTATAATCCTTCCTCTTTTGGCGCGCAAACGCCAAAATGGGCCGGAATAGCTCAGTCGGTAGAGCAGCGCATTCGTAATGCGAAGGTCGGGGGTTCGACTCCTCTTTCCGGCACCAGTGGCCAATCCTCCCGCAGCAGCCTGTCAATCCAAAACGCGAAGCCTTCCGAACCTCGGGTGGACATGTGGCGGAGCGAATGGCGAAGCGATCCGCAGGCGAAGTGGCGTCTCACGCCCCCTTTGACATGACCCCCGGGCAACGCCTGCGTGGCAGTCTTCGAACGAGCTTGGAACAAGCGAGCGTCAAAGACCGGGCACTCCAAAAGTGCTACATCGTTTGATCCGGTCTAACCGTAAGCCGGGGTATGGGCCGCGCGACCATGCTACCGGCGCGTCAAGGTCATTCAGGGGTGGCAACGCCACTTTGTGCAGCTTTGGAGGATGAATCGAGCGACGGCATGGAAGCTACAGTGCCTCGTCACCAATCATGTTGTTGCACATGCTCTGGACCTGGTGCCAGAGGTCGTTACCCGAATACTTCTCCCAGGTCAGCCATGGCTTTTCGTTGACCGTCTTGAACCACCAGCTGGAAAGCTGCCGACTATCCCAGACCTTCCTCTGAGTGACGGGCACCTTCCGGAGTTCGTCACGAACGGCTTGCCTGAAATCTTCCTTTAGCATGACTTGTCCCTTCTTGTCACCACCGGCCGTCCTTGACGTCCGACTTGATAAAGGTGAACAATTGTACTCGATTTCCGTTGGGGCGGTAGATGAAGGCAAGAGTGATCAGAACCCATCGCGCCGGTATTCCGGTCGACAGACGCGAATGGGACCGGGTTGAGCCAGCCCTTGGCCAGATTGTAGTATCGCTCCAAGTCCTCGACGGCTTAAAGCGCGCCTCCCGGGTCGCCACCTTAAGGCCGACCGAGCGCTCGACCAGTCCCCCAGTGATTCCCGACCTCTACGACATCGACCTCATTGCCTTCGGAAACACAGGAATGATGATCGCAGGATTTGAAGAGGTGTCGAATCGACGTTTCTATCAGAGCTGGTGGATCAGATGGGATACGGCGTAGCTCGGGTACGCCGGGTCGCAGACGGAGCGCTCCACGATGCCGGCAAACCTTCTACAAGACCGGCGCATCGGCACTATCTATCCTTGCGACTCCATGGAGCCCGACTCGATCCCCGGGTCGAAATCTGCGCAATCGCTTTCAGCCAAGTGGCCCACGTGGCGTGCAAAGCGAGCCCGCTCCGTCTTCACGAATGCTTCAAAATGGGCGACGGGTAGCGGACGGCTGAAAAAATATCCCTGCATCTCGTCGCATCCCTCGGCGCGGAGGTACTCCATCTGAGCTGGCGTCTCGACACCCTCGGCAATGGTTGACATCCCCAGACTGGTGGCGAGGTGAATGATCGCCTTGACTATGGCCTGATCATCCGTGTCGGAAGTGACGTTCGAGACAAATGATTGATCGATCTTCAACTTGTAGACCTTGAATCGCTTGAGATAGGCCAGCGACGAATACCCCGTCCCAAAATCGTCAATCGAGATGCGAACACCGCGGGCCCGGAGTTCCTTGGTGATGGCGGAAGCCCCGACAGGATCTTCCGAGGCGACGCTCTCAGTCAGCTCAAGCTCGAGCCACTGAGGCTCGATATCAGACTCCTCAAGGATGCGTGACACCAGGTCCGGCAGGTCCCGGTGACGAAACTGCACCGCGGAGACATTGACCGCGACGACAATCGGGTCCATGCCTTCGTCAAGCCAGGTCCGCATCTGACGGACAGCGGTCCTGATCACCCATTCGCCAATCGCACCGATCTGCCCGCTGCGCTCGGCGATGGGAATGAATTCCGCTGGCGATATCCAGCCCAACTCCGGGTGATGCCAACGAAGCAGGGCTTCAGCACCGATCAGACTGCCGTCCCGCAGCGAGACCTGGGGTTGATAGTGAAGCTGCATCTGCGACCTATCCAGCGCGTGCCGTAGGCCATTTTCAAGGAGCAGGATCCGCTCCGATGTCTCCTGAATCTCCTGCGTATGGAAGCAAAAGCTGTTTCGCCCCCCTTGCTTGGCCCGATACATCGCCCCGTCCGCGCGCTTGACCAGATCATCGAAATCGCTGCCATCTTCAGGCGAGAGCGCAATACCGATTGACGCCGTGATGGTGAGATCGCGTTCCTCCATGCGGGAAACGCCCCGTGTCAGCGCCAGGAGCTTCTGGGCAACGTGTGCGGCACCGGTGGCATCAGTTCCCGGCAGCAGCAGGACAAACTCATCGCCCCCACTACGGCTGAGGGTATCCTGCTCTCTTAGCGCGCTGCTCCATGACGCTGCTATGGACGANNCCGTTGCGCGACGGCGCGCAGCAAGGCGTCGCCGGCGAGATGGCCGAGGCTGTCGTTGACGATCTTGAAGTGATCCAGATCGATGAAGAGGAGTGCCAGGGGTTGATGGCTGCGTACCGATAGCTGCAGGGCGTGATTGACCCGATCTGAAAAGAGCGTGCGATTCGCCAGACCCGTCAGGTGATCGTAGTGCGCGAGACGCAGGATGCTCTCCTCAGCTGCCTTTCGCTGAGTCATGTCGCTGAAGGAGGCAATATAGTTTGTGGTTTCGCCCGCACCGTCGACGACCCTGCCTATTGAGAGCCATTGGGGATAGATGCTGCCGTCCTTGCGGCGGTTCCAGATCTCCCCCTGCCAACGGCCCGTGGACGTGATTTCGTGCCACATCGCCTCAAAGAATTCCGGATCGTGGCGACCGGACCCGAGCATGCGGGGGTTTTGCCCGAGCGCCTCCGTTTCGCTGAACCCGCAGATCGTCGTGAATGCCTGATTGACCTTGACGATCTGGCCCATCGCATCCGTGATGATGAATCCCTCACTGCTCTGGGCGATGACCTTGGCTGCCAGCAACAGTTGCGCATCGGCCTGCTTTCGGTCGGTGATGTCGCGGTGGACGCCCACAAACTGGGTCACAGCGCCTGCGGCATTGAAGACCGGAGCGATCGACACCTCATTCCAGAAGGTCGTCCCATCCTTGCGATAGTTCAACATCTCGCCATGAAACGGATGCTCCTCGATCTGGGCGGTGCTCATCCTGTACTGGGTATCAGTGCTGGTCTCGGGCCCCCGCAGCATGGCGGGGGAGCGTCCCATCATCTCCGATGCCGAATAGCCACTCATCTGCTCGAACGCCTGATTCACGTAGCTTGTAATCCCTTCGGCATCCGTGATGAGCACCCCTTGCGAGACGGCACCCAGGGCATTCTCGCGAAGCTGGAGCGCCGCCACCGTTTCCGAGAGCCTCATTGCAGTGCGGCCTTGTTTCTCGATCACCTTCAAGAGCGTCTGGCGCGCCTGGATCGCGGCCTCACCCTTCCTCTGAGTGCTCAGATCGGTCACCACCATGCAGAGCATTTTCGGCAGTTCCTCCACCAGCAGCGGACTGGCCGACAGGAGCGCACTCGTCCGTTCCCCCGCTGCCCCCATGAGATCCACTTCAAGACTGGATTTGCTCAGTTGGGCCCGGGCGAGCAGGTGGGTTAGCCCCTCATGTCCCTCAGGCGCAAAGCACTCCTCGATCCGGGATCCAATCACTGAATGTAGAGGCCGGCCGAGGAGCTCAGCGAAGTGACGATTGGCGTAGGCGATCACCCCTTCACCCGTCAGTGTGAGGGCGCCCTCGCCCATCTCCTCGATCAGCGTGCGATAGACGCGATTGGCGCCGTCGAGGGTGAACAGGCGCTCGCCCCCCGCCCCTGCAACGTAGAGCGCGTCCACCTCTCCGCCACGAATGGCACGCAGCGTCTCTTCCAACTGGGCGATGCGCGCCTGCAGGACCGCGAGCTCGCTCTGCGCGGATGAGGCCGCTGACGAACCCGCGCTTCCAGGATCGTTCGGGGCGACACGCGCTTTGAATGGCTTCATGGAGGATGCTCTTGACGGTCACTTGGGCAGCAGATCCAAGCCCACGAGGACGCGCGCCGTATCCGACATGTCGCCGATGACCATCCTTAGAGGAACGGGCAAGCGCTTGATGAGCGCCGGCACAGCGACAATCTGCTCGCCCTGGGCGAGCTGGGGCTCCTGATAGAGGTCAATCACTTCGAGCGTATAGAGTCCTTGCAAGTCTGCCGCGCAGATCCTCTGGATGTTCGCCACAGCGCGCAATGAACGCGGGGTCTGACCGGCGACATAGAGGCGCAAGATCCAGGCGTCGCGCTCCGCTTCTTCACTCGCAATGGTCATCATGAGGGGCTCCCAAGTTCTACGTTGCGGCTATGAGCCATATCGCTTCGATCATGAAGCAGTATTCGCTCAATGGTCTGCGCTTGATCGATGAGGACCAGTTCGGCGTTCTCCTGGGTGTCGAATTCAGCTCGAATCGCCTCGATCCTTGCTTCCATCGCGACGCGCTTTCTGCCGACGTCCTCGCGCTTGCGCTGAATGTCCTGGTCGATCCGGAGCTGTGCTGCCCGCTCCTGCGCCTCCTGGGCCACTCGAGCCGAACCGGTCAGGACCCCGGCGGGTCCGATGTAGGCATCCCGAAGTTCGATCCCGTGGCCTGTGAGAGTGAACTCGCGGATCTGGTTCGAGTGGTGCATGCCGCGCGACTTCAGGATGTACAAGCCCCGGTTTCTCTCGCCCCCGCTTTCCATGGCGCGGACCAGAAGCCAGGTATCGATGAGCGATGAGATGGCAATGTCAGTCTGCTCGAGCGGCCCAGCGGCTGAGGTCAGGCTGGTGAAAAAGCCTGTGATATTCCACAGTTTCAGCGAGTCGACGAGGCGCAGGAGCATCAGTTTCACATCGTCCTCGTTGCCCACTGTCACGAAGCTGTTCAAGGGGTCCACAACCACAACCTCCGGCTTGAAGCGCTCGATTTCGTGGAGCATCGTGGCCAGATGCATTTCCAACCCGGTCAGCGTCGGGCGCGCAGCGTGAAACTTCAGTAGTCCCTTCTCAATCCACGGGGACAGACGGATGCCGATTGATTCCATGTTCCGCATGATCTGGCTGGCGGACTCCTCAAACGCGAAGTACATCACGCGGGAGCCACGCGCACAGGCCGCACTCGTGAAATGCCCTGCGAGGCTGCTCTTGCCGGTTCCCGCCGTCCCTGAGACGAGAATGCTGCTGCCACGAAAATAGCCCCGGCCACCGAGCATTGCATCGAGGCCGGTGACGCCGGTAGGAACGCGTTCCTTGCTTGCCTCGTTCTGCAGTCCAAGAGAGGTCACGGGCAGCAAAGATATCCCGGAGGTGTCAATCAGGAATGGGTACTCATTGGTTCCGTGCGCCGAGCCGCGGTACTTCACCACGCGCAAGCGCCGCGATGAGACCATGCCGGTGACTCGATGATCCAGCAGGATCACACAGTCTGAGATGTACTCCTCAAGTCCGTGGCGGGTCAGCATCCTGGGATCATCCCCGCGCTCCCCTGTGATCACGGTCGTCATGTTCCGGTCCTTGAGCCAACGAAAGAGTCTTCGAAGCTCGCCCCGAAGCATCGCCTGATTGGGGAGTCCCCCAAAGAGCGATTCGAGGGTATCCAGAACGACACGCTTCGCGCCTATGCTGTCTATTGCATGTGCGAGCCGGATGAACAGGCCTTCCAGGTCGAATTCGCCGCTCTGTTCAAGTTCGTTACGGTCCAGTTGTATGAAGTCGATGGCCAGCAGACCACGTGCGACAAGGTCATCCAGATCGAACCCCAGGGAGGACACATTGCGGCTCATATCGGCCGCGCTTTCCTCGAAAGCCATGAGTACGCCTGGTTCGCCCGATGAAAGGGCCCCATGGATCAGGAACTCCAGCGCAAAGAGCGTCTTGCCACAGCCAGCCCCACCGCAGATCAATGTCGGACGACCCTCTGGGAGCCCCCCACCCGTGAGCTCATCCAGGCCCTTGATCCCCGTACTCGATTTCTTCAGTTGCATTTTGTATCCCGGTGTGTCCGAAGGACCATGGATAGGCGCGTACTTGCAGCAATTCCTATTCACGGTGATGTGTACTTGGCAAGAAGGCGCTGATCTCGGTTGTCGGTCCTCGTCGATCACGCGGCAAGGGGCGGACGAGACTGACGAGCGTTCTGATCATCGCGTCCCGAGCCGTGTGCGGGACTTCGATCGGGCTTGGTACCCGGCCCAAAGCAGCCCAAAGCCAAAGCGCGCCCGTTCGGGTCCGCGATAGCCGCGCTAGGGGACACCCAGAATGCCGACCTGCTTCCGATGACGTCGGCGACTTGGCACAGGCGACTCAGGCGAATGGATGTCCGGAAGAGACTGGCCCTCAGTGCGGGAAATCCACGCAGC
Source organism: Burkholderiales bacterium (assembly GCA_003136595.1). GTDB lineage: Bacteria > Pseudomonadota > Gammaproteobacteria > Burkholderiales > Burkholderiaceae_D > BOG-994. Next base: position 10,638 of record PLEY01000049.1, on the reverse strand, counting down.
CTCGGGCTAAACGGACGATACCAAGTCGAGCCCATCCTCGATGCTGATAGAAGGCGCCGAAAAGCAGGTCTGTTTTGGTGATGAGGGCCAGGCCTGCACAGAGGCGGCAAGTCTCGACTCCAGAGCGGACCTCGCAGATTGCCGGCCCGCATTGGTCCTCACTTGTAGTCATTGGCGCTGACCGGCTGACGAGTTGCTCCCAGCCGGCTGGAGATGAGGAGGGTGGGGTGAATGGCCACCGATCCTGGCGGGTTGCCAAGCAGAGCTTCGAGGATCGCCGCTGCAGATGTGCGGGTCCGGGCAACCCGACGGGCACGCCAGAAGGCCGAGGCGTCTGTCCCACACAAGGTGAGTGCGGTCCCCTTCTCAGGCGAGCGCGGGTATGCGTTGCCATGTTCCATTGATCGATCGTCCGGACAAATGGCGCTCGCGCCGCCACCACTTGTGCGGGGTCGATGGGAACCCGTCTTGGTGCGAGTCCCCTTTCGCATTTGTAAGAACCCCGGCGTCAGAGAATGAGCCTCGCGACTTCACGCCGCTGCGGACAATGCGGTCTGGGCACGAGTAGAGCGTCGCGTTGCGGCGCGCTTAACCCGGATCCTTGGAGAAGGGGTGTGGGCGCGGTCTGGCGCGGTCTGGTGCGGGATGGCAGCCCCTGCTGCTTCGACAGCCCTTGTCAGGGCCGTTCAATCCCATGCTCACGGGCTTCCTTGTCGATCGAGGGGCGAATCGCCCTGGCCGATGCAATATCCGCCTCACCCTCGCCCAGTGCGCCCTGGCGCAGGCGCACCAGGCCGCGTCCGTAGAGGGCCCACGCGAGTCTGGGGTCGATGCGCAACGCCGCATTGTAGTCGGCAAGCGCCCTGTTCAAGTCGCCCATGCGCAGGTATACGAGGCCACGATCGCCCAGATAGTGCGCGGAATCGGGATGGGAGTCGACGGCGGCCCCGCAATCCGCCAAGGCTCGCTCAAGTTCGACCCCCAACAGGGCACGCGCCCAGCAACGCTGATTCTGCGCGCTCGGCAGTTCGACGTCCTCGCCGTGGGCGGCGATCCACCGGTCGTACTGGGGCACCGCAGCGCCGGGCAGGTCCAGGCTCATGTACAGGTTGCCGATGCTGAGCCGGATCGGCGCCTGGCTATCGGCAGCCTGGTCCGCGGCGAGAAGATCGGTGCGCGCCGACTCGACGTCCTTGCGGGCTGCAAACAGCCTTGCCCGGGCCACTCGCGCGTCCACGTTGTCAGGCTCGAGCCTGATCGCTTCAGTGAAGTCGGACATCGCAGGGTCCGCTTGTCCGACGAGAAGCCGAACGTTACCGCGCATCAGAAAATATCTTCCCACTCCAGGATCAAGCTCGCAGGCGCGTGACAAATCCTCGAGTGCGGGTCTAAACTCGCGCCGCGATGCGAGGGCGGCACCGCGCCGCGCGTACGCGCCGGCATCCCCAAGCGTCGGCAGCGCGGCCAGCGGCTCCACGTCGGCCTTTGTCGCAGCCTCGGCAGAGGGTTCAGTGCGCGAGGGCGTCGATCCGGCCGTCAGGTCAAACACCGGGCCGCCGCCATACGTGAAGTAGATTTTCCCCTGGCTGTTGGCCACGTACACGCGATGCGAAAGAAGAAAGTCCATGCCGATCAGCATGTCGAAATCGTCCGGGACGAAGTCGCCAAAGCGCAGGTGGGTATTGTGGATCTGCTCGCTGCCGATGCTGAAGTTCTGGACCGGCGCGATCCAGGTCTTTACTTCGCGGCGGCCGACGCCGGTCATGAGACCCGTGGCCACCACGCCTTGACCGCCGGGCACGAGGCCCGCGCGCCGGGCAGACGGCAGCGAGAGCATCGAGACGGGCGACCCCGTGTCGAACAGGATGACCATCTCTTCCCCATTGACGCGAGCGGTCCCCTTCGTCACGGCCCACCGGCCGGCGCGTGGATCGGAGAAGTCGATCTCCGCGACCGGCTGATCTCCAGCCCAATAAGCCAGCGGCGACTTCTCGCACTCGTCTGCGGGCTGAACGAGCCGGACCACGCCGTTGGCGAAGTCGTACTCGATGTCGGAGGCGCCTAGAAAGTTCTGTCCCAGCAAGCCCGCAGCGCCGCCACCGAGTTCGTTTCCTCCGACGAGGAATTCGACATTCGAAAACTCGGTCCTCTTTAGCGCGAAGCGCTCGACACGGACGCTGTAGACCTCGGCTCTTCCCCCAACGCCCCGGACCCGCAGTCCGCTGGGAGGGCGCCGATGGGGTAACTTCAGTTCCTCCGCGGTGGCAGGCGTCAGCATGCTATAGAAGGCGCCGCTGTCGACCATGAAATCCAAATCGCGATCGTTGATCCGCACCGTGGCGAGTGCGCGCAGTCCGGACATCGTGACCGGCAACTCGACGATCCGGAGCTGGCATTTTGCCCATACCGCGACCGGTGCGAGCAGCGTGGATCCCAAGAGGAGAAGCGCGCAGTTACCGACGCCGTTCAGCAACGCACGGCTGCGCTGGGATCGAGGATTGTCCGTGAGCATCGCCCTAGGTGCCAGCTCTCACCCGGCGCCACCGGGGACAGGCCAGGCTGCCAGAGCACCGCGCGGCCGACCGAGTCATCCAGGCGCCTTGCGAGAGCCCTGGGCCAGAATGCGAGCGCGCGCCTGGGGCAGAAGGCGGACCGTATCTTCGGCGGGAAGTCGGGCAGCAACGCAATCAAGATCTCTCAACTTTGATGAATGTCCACGAGGAACCCGGTGGACAGGGCTATGGTGGCCCTGGATGGAATGGGACGTAAATCCCACACCGCGCGTAGGGTTCGCGCGCTCGTCCTGTCTCCAAAAGATCGCCAAGTGTATCCGAGAGGTTGCCGATTGCGAAGCTGATCGCGGGTGTCGCGCCGGGACGAACCGCGCTGATATCGTCGCGAGACCCGCGCGCAACGACCACGCCGAGCCGGACTCCGACAGGACCGCTCGTGGGTGTTATTGCGACATGGTGCGACGCGGTCTCAAGGTGATTCCTGGACAAGCTCCTCGTGGGAGGCCGTATCGGCTTGCTCGATGAGGCGCAGAAGACCGGCCCGCTGGGCGTCGACAAAACCCTTCTCGATGCTGCGTATCTCCTGCACGGTTGTTGCATTGAGGGCAGCGATGCCGCAGGCGCGCGCCCGACCGTTACGCTTGGCCACGTAGAGCGCTTGATCCACAAGGGCAAGCGCTCGCTCGATCGAGATCCCAGGCACACAACCGGGGATCGGAAAGTTTGCATATCCGACCGACATGGTGCAGCGGATCGAGCATCCGTCATGGACGATCGTCTCCGTGGAGACCACCTTCATCAGTCGCTCGGCGAGCATGCCGCAGGGCATCGCGGGTGCCGCGACGACTGCGATCAGGAATTCCTCTCCACCCCAGCGTACCAGGACGTCGCTGCCGCGCAGCACCGACTGCAAGCGCTCCCCGACAGCCATCAATACCGCGTCGCCGGCGGCATGTCCGAACTCATCGTTGACCGTCTTGAAGTGGTCGATATCCAGCAGGAACAGAGACCCCGAAAATTCGGGATAGCCGGCCTGCGCTCCGGCGATGTCCTGGAAATGGCGCCGGTTGTGCAGGCCGGTGAGGGCGTCTCGCACGCTGCTTTCCTGAAGTGCATTGTTGAGCCGATGCACGCGCCGGTACGCGAACGCCAGCAACGCACCGGCGACGACGACCAGGATGGCCACGGACAGGATGGCCCATTCCCGTGATGTCTGGGCCTTGAGTTCACTCGATTTCAGCGCGTTGTCGTTCTGCAGCAGGGCGATGCTGCGCTCCTGACGCTCGCTGGCAAAGCGCTGCGTGAGCTCGAGCATCACCCGCTGGCGATCCACCGTCAGGAGTTCGCGCTGCAGCTCCTGCTGGCGCCTGAGCACGGCCAGGGCCGCCGGAACCTCGCCGATGCTCTCCAGGGCATCGCTGTATTCCTGAAGCATGCCGATGGCCGATTCCCGGTTGCCGGCGCCGCGGACCTCGTTGATGGCCTGCTCGGCCGCGCTCTTGCCCGCGCGCAGGTCGTGCAGGCCGAGGCGTGCGAGGCCGATGTTGAAAAGAACGACACTGCGCGTGCCGGCAGTCCCCTCGGGGCCAATCAATCGCATGCCCTCTTCGGAATTGCGCAGAGAGGCCGCGTATTCCTTGGTCTTCAGGTAGGAGTCGCCCAGATTGACCAGGGCCTCCACCATCGCGGCGTTGCTTCCCACCCGGCGGGCGTGGGCCAGTGTCTCAAGCGAGGCGCGACGCTCGCCGGCGCGATCACTGCGACGGTCGAAGATGTCCGACTCCTCCCGGCTGATGAGCAGCAGGGACCATTCATCGCCGCTTCTCGCCGCCTCCTGCCGGGCTTCGGCCAGGACGCGTGCGGCCGTCTCGAGTTCCCCGAATTTGACGTAGGTGTGCGCAGCACCCAGCTGCGCGGCCAGTTCGCGGGCCGGACTGGGAATACCGACTGCGACGAGTTGCGCCTCCTGAAATGAAGATACAGCCGCAGCGAACTGCCCGAGCGGGCTCTCAGCAGCGCCGCGCAGCATGAGGCGCCGATACAGCATCTTCGTATCGCGCCCGGCTGAGGCCGCCGGAATCTTCTGGAGTTCGCCCAGGGCCTGCGCGTAGCCTCCCTCGGCGATGAATTCGCCAGCGCGCACGAGCGCTGCCGCGGCGCTTGCGTTCGGATCGCTCGAGCGGGCCTCGAGGCGCTGCACGACATCGAGGGTCTCGGGGTGCCGGTGTAGCGCCACCAAGGCCTCGCCACGGACGCAGAGCAACTCGACAGGATCGACGGCACTCGCGTTGGTACCGGTTTCGATGGTGTCGAGAGCCGCAAGCGCCCGGCCCGGATCACTGGCCACCAGAATCTCGGCCTTGTCCAAGGACTCGGGCTCCGCCGCGATGCAGGGAGCCGCGCCTCCGAGCACGAGACCGGTGAGGACCGAGGCGAGGAATGCCGTGACCTTGCTTCTTGGGGCATCGGCGCGCCGGCCCAGGAGCGGGGACCGAGCGCGTACCGCCCACAGCGCTGCGTGGGTTGCCGCGTCCATCCTACACTCCACGCCACCCGAGCCGCTGCATGCCCGTCCCGCCCGATCCGTCGGGTGCAGACTTGTCGCAGCCAGGGTTCGCGCGGCAGCCAACCATGACGAGACGGCTCGACGGGACGTAGCCTGGCCGGCGTGCACGGTGGCGCCCTGACGGCAGGCCTTCAGCCCGCGTCCTGGCCCCGCGCACACCCGTCGCGAAATCATCATGAAGATATCAATCACCTGCTCGTGTCATACCAAATAAGGGGCCGCGGATCGGACCGGAGGGCCCCGCGCCTGCCGGCAATGAGGTAAGGGCTTTCAGGGGGGCTGCTCAGCCATGAAACCATAATGAAGCAAGTGCGAGCAAGCGCAAGACTTGCCCGCAAGAAGATCCTCCTGTACGAGTGGCAGCGGGCCAACAGCTGCGTCGCCGTGTAGCGGTGCGCAGACCGAGAACGGTCGCCTGCGACGTCATGCCTCCTGACTGTCGCGGCCCGCGCAGGTCCTAAGGACGCTATTTCAACCATCCTCAGACTCCCGGTTTCGGTGACTCGTGACCTTACTTCGGTAGCGGCGGGGAAATATTGAGCCGGAATGCCAAAGTCAGCACGAATGAATCACTGCCCGTGGGGCTCACTGGTCCGCTCGCTGCGGGAGCGGGTCCCCATGTGGCCGCTCGCCCCAATTGCTACACTCCTTACCAGATTCGTTTGGAAGCCCCCGTTCCCAAGCAAGGACAACCGGATGACGGACCGAGTGTTGGCAGTGTCTCGGCAGGCCACTCTCTTGAAAACGGCGGCGCCCACGCATGCTCCTGCTGCCCGGACATGGGTCGGACTGTGCTTGGTTCTTGCGCCGCTTCTTCTGCGTGCTGCGCCGGCGGTCCTCCCGGACGATGCGGCGACAAAGCTTTGCGTCGACCTGATCAACCAGAGGCGTGCCCTGGTCGGAGCGCCACCACTGGCCCGCTGGCGAGCGGGTGAGGCGCCGGCCGCCGAGGAGGCTTTGGAGGATGCTCGGTCGGCAAGCCCTCATGCCGCAATGCGCCGGCAGGTCGCAATGGGGGAGCGTCGGGTGAGCGCGCAAAACGAGTGCATGAGTAGCGACGCGCGCCTGGATCCCATGATCCGGGTGTGCATCAGCAGCATGTGGGGCGAGGGACCCGACGTGGGCGACGGGCGCCCACACGGCCACTATGTGAACCTGAGCAATCCCCGCTATACCCGGGTCGCATGCGGTTTTGCGCGGGCACCGGACGGAAGCACCTGGTCGGCCCAGGACTTTGCGGCGGAGGAGGAGTCAGCGAGCCGCCCTCAATTGGGCACACCAGCCGGGGTCGGTGGCCCATTGCCTGTTGAGCAGATCCCCATGTCCGACTTCGAGCGCGTCTGCCTGGAGCGTACCAACCGCCTGCGCATGGGGCTGCATCTGGCGCCTTTCTCGGAATGGAGCGGCGCTGCGACCTGTGCACAGATCCTCGCCCGGGCCTACGAAGCGGGGCGCGCTCCGAGTCCGGAGGAAAAAGCATGTCTGGGCAATCAGAGCTGGGGACTGTCGGTGTGCCGCACCGATGGTGGCGGCGTCCTGCAGCAGCTTGAGGGATGCATCGGCCAGGCCGTGCGAGAAGGCTCGGGGCCGCCTTCCGATCCCAATCATGCTGACTACGCCTACATGGTCAGCCCGGACTTCAGTCAGGAGGCGTGCGTATATTCGGTCGGCCGCGCGGGCGTCACCACGATCGTTCGGGTCTTCCGCTAACGCCTTGGGGCCACGCGGTCACCTGCGTCCCCCGCCCGTACCGGTGAATTGATCCCGCGCACCGAGATTGACACCGGGCCAAGGCGTGGTTCGTGGTGGCTGCAGTACTTCGCGTCGAACTGGGGCCTTGCTGATGGCCACAGCAAGCATCACGGGAAGCGGGGGGTGGATTTCATGACCGTGTGGGTCGGTTCGTTCGCCGAGAGCAAACCAACCGTAGACGCCTTGCTCGCGGGCCGCGAGCATCGAGCGTGGGGCGGTCCTGCGCGAGGGCAGGGTAGCCGGAATCGTCAGGTCAGTTGAGCCAGCCTTGTGCAGGCCTGCCCGCCTGAAAAACAGCAGCCCGAGGCAGCCGCGATTAACGCGGCGCTGCGCGTCGTGGCCGAGTCGATACCAGGCATGAGGGTTGACGAAGACTGCGCCGCGGCCATTCCGGTCGGCCTTGGGCGCTAGGACGAACCGCTTTCCCCACCCCGATACCCCAGATGGGCCGGGTGGCACGAGCACGGCTGCGCGGGACGTGCCGTTGACTGGGAGTTTGGCCCGCCCGGACCGCGGAACACCCGTCAGCAAGCCCTTGCGGTCCCTGAGCGAGCCTGGTTCGTGCCCGACGCTTGCCAGACCCGCCTTCGTATTGCGGCATGATCCCGGGAGGGTATGTCGCGGGCAGGCGGTCCCGCCAGGGCGCTGAAGCAGAATGCGCTGTCGAATTCCCGTCTTGCGCTCGGCTCGATGCCCTCAGCGCTCAATGCGGATGAGCCCGCACGGCAGGTGGATTTCTACTTGACTCGTAGGGAGTTCCACCGGAGACTTCTAAGCGTATCGCCTAATTCGAAAAAGTACCAAGGGGGCTTCGGGGTGGTTAAGCCCGGTTGAAATCTGTCGTTACGGCTCGCGCAAAAGCTCCCGCGCAATCTCTCTTTCGGCCTATTTCCAACCGACTTCGCTAGCTGGCTGCCTGATTCGTTCTTCTCAATTCGGCCGTAAATCCAGCGCGTCCCGGGATGGTATCCGCGGACCGGGGATGGACTCGGCCGATCTTTTCTGGGTCACTCAAACGATGCGCATCAAGCTGGTGTCATGCTGGTTCAATACCTCCTATGCCGAATATAGCAATGGCCTGCGCAAGGCGCTTGAAGCGCAGGTCGGCGCAGAGGTCGGGGTGATCGCCTCGAATTGCGGTTGCAATGATCCGATGGACGGCGTCTTCTTCGACGACAGTTCCGATTATTTCGAGATGCCGCACATGAAGTACTGGAACTCGACGAACCCCCTGAAGCGCTGGATTCGCCTCAATACCCGTCAGGTTCTGTACCGCGAACGCGCCAAGCGTTACATGCAGCGTGCCGACGATGCTGAAGTACTGCATTTTCAGCAGACGCTCAATGGTTATGGATCGGCGGTGGTGTTCAACTGGCTGAAGATGTCCACCGCGGCAGCGCGCATCGTCACTGTCCATGAACTCGATCCGTTCCAGCTGGATTTCAAGAAGGAGAACCTGGCTTACAACCTCGCCGACCGGATCATCGTCCATGCCGGAGACCTTCGCCAGGAACTCATCGATCTCGGCGTTGATTCCCAGCGCATCGACGTCATACCCCACGGGGCGCAGATTCCTCCGGTCTCAGACGTGGCACGCGCGGGTATCGTGTTCTACGGTGGACACAAGCTGAACGCGACCAAGGGTCTCGCCAACCTTGCGCACGCCATGGCCCTGGTGCGCGCCGAGTTGGGCGCGGCCACGCCAGTGCTGAAGATCCACGGCTATTATGGTGAGGACACGCGCGTCGATGGACTGCAGGTGCTAGAGGAGGCGGGCATCGTCGATCTGGTGCGCTGGCTGGATCGGATCAACAACGAAGAGGTGATCGAGGAGTACCAGAAATCGCTTTTGTGCGTGCTGCCCTTCACGGGCAGTTTTGCCGGCTTTGCGGTGTCCAATGCGATGGCCAACCACCTGCCGGTGATCGGCACGCGGTTTGCCGGCATGCCCGAGCATCTGGGCGACACCGGCACTTTCGTCGAAGCGGGCGATCCCGAGCAGCTGGCCGCAAGCATCCTGAAGCATCTCGCCGACCCGGTACTGCGGGGCGAGCTCGCGGCGCGCGCCCGGTTGCGGGCCGAGTCGCTTCTTAGCTGGGAGAAGGTTGCGAGCAAGACCATCGAAACCTATCAGCGTGCGCTTCAGAGGAAGGCCGAGATTCCTCGCGCGCTGCAGGCCCGCATCGCCTAGCAACCCGGCATCCAAGCGGCGACAGTCAGGACGTCAGTCAGGACGTCCGTGAGGTCTCCCCTGGCCCGCCATCCTCCTCTCGAGGAGGCGGGATGGCCCGTGCGTGGTGTACCGAAGAAGCCCCAAAGTGGTCGACTGGCGGGTACGCGGGCTGGGCCCTGTCCGGGTCGCAGTGAAGGTCTCTCCATTGCCATTGGGCCAGAGCGCTTCGACNNCACGAGCGTGCATCCGGATGCCATATGGGGCCTTTTCCTCGATTCCACCGAAGGACTCCTCATGGAGTGCGTCCAGAACAAGGTGGCCCGGTTCCGGTCGATCCAGAGCACGGGCGTCAGCCTGGCAATAAATGACTTTGGAAGCGGACTTTCGTCGCTAAAGCGAGATGTCGAGACTGCCTTTCGATACCCTTGGGATCGACCTCTCGTTCACCCTCGGGATGGACGCTTCTGAGTCCGGGCGCACGCTCGTCAAGACGATCATCGGTCTCGTCGAGTGTGTAAGGTTCACAGTCATCGCCGAAGGTGTCGAGAGGGCTCCCCCAAAGACAACGTCTGGCGCGCCGGTGCTGCGCCGAGATTCAGGTTGACCTGATCAGTGACCCGGTGCCCCCGACGCGTTCGGGACTTTCGATCCCACGCGCCTCGAGAGTTGGTCATCCTCAAGTCGGGCTATCATGCATTGCAAAGCCGGGCAGCGAGAGCAAGACGCGACCCCGGGTGTACGAGCCATTTCCGGAGGTCGCAATGAAGTTTCAACGCTTGGGTCGTACCGGGCTTAAGGTGTCGAGGATCTGTCTGGGCACCATGACGTTCGGTTTCCAGAGCAGCCAATCGGAGTCGGTCGCGATTCTCGATCGGGCCGCGGCCGCAGGCGTGAGCTTCATCGACACCGCCGATGTCTACCCGCTGGGCGGCGACATTGGCACGGTAGGACGCACCGAAGTGATCGTGGGCGAGTGGTTGAAGGGCCGGCGCAGCGATTTCATACTGGCCACGAAGGCGGTCGGCAAGATGGGGCCGCATGCCTGGGACGCTGGCGCCTCGCGCAAGCACCTCCTCGATGCCATCGACGCTTCGCTGCGGCGTCTCGGTACGGACTATGTCGACCTCTACCAGTTGCACGCTGACGATCCCAAGACGCCCCTGGATGAGACTCTCGAGGCGATGGATTCCATCGTACGCGCTGGCAAGGCGCGCTATATTGGTGTCTCGAACTTCCTCGCCTATCGGCTGGCGCGTGCGCTGGGACGCGCCGAGTTGCACGGTCTCACCCGATTCGTCTCGGTGCAGCCGCGCTATAACCTGTTGTTTCGCCAGATTGAGCGCGAGTTGCTGCCTCTCGCAGACGAGGAGGGGCTTGGCGTCATCCCCTACAATCCGCTCGCAGGAGGTCTACTCAGCGGAAAGCACCACCATACCGAAGTGCCGCCCGAGGGCCGCTTCATGCTGGGCGTCGCCGCGAAGACCTACCAGGAACGGTATTGGAACGAACGGGCCTTTGCCAGCGTGGAAGCGCTGCGCGGGGTGGCCGAGGAAGCCGGTATTTCGCTGACCGCGCTGTCGCTCGCGTGGGTCCTCGCAAATCCGCTCGTGAGCTCGGCGATCATCGGGGCAAGT
>PLEY01000108.1 GCA_003136595.1 Burkholderiales bacterium | reverse complement strand
ACTAGGGCCAACTTTAGGGACCTCACCGGCCCACCTACGGAGCCTCCAGCTGCCTTTCCTCCAGTACCAGTTCACCCTGATGGCTACCGCACGCGCCTACCAGAATCAGCACTCGGGAGTAACACGTGACATCCGCCTGCTGGTTTCCGCATACTTGTTATTTAACATAATACAAATTATGCGCAATTAATGACGGTGCGATCGACCTGTAAGAAATCGTCAGCCTCTCCGAAAATGGAATCGACCTATTGGAGGGTGTAGTGAAAGCCATCGCTGCAGTGTTACTTCTCAGCGCTTCACTATCGCTATGGAGCTCCCCTTGCTCTCTGTCGTTCGGCATGCGACTCATCGAGTTCCACTGACTCAGCGGAATGGCACGGTGGTTGGGCGATGGAAACGCATTTAATCGACCTCGATCAGCCGCGATTTCAAGCTTCGTATCAAAAGCGGGCTTCGTGATGCGGTTGGATCGTGAGCCCAGCTCGATTGCCCAGCAACCCGGACTGCTCCTGGTCGAGCATGATGCGCAAACGGAGGTCGTTGACCGAGTCGGCATTCCGCAGAGCGTCCTCCTCGGAAATCGAGCCCGCCTTGAACAACCGGAAAAGTGACTCATCGAATGTTTGCATGCCCAGCTCCTTCGATCGCGCCATTAGTTCCTTAATTTGGTGTACTGCACCCTTTAGGATTAGATCCGAGATAAGCGGCGAGTTGAGCATTACCTCTACCGCCGGGATCCGACCCTTGGATTCCTTGAGGGGAATCAGCCGCTGCGAGACAATTGCCTTGAGGTTGAGAGACAAGTCAGTTAGGAGCTGCCCGCGGCGCTCCTCAGGGAAGAAGTTGATGATGCGGTCGAGCGCCTGGTTGGCATTGTTCGAGTGCAGGGTCGCAAGACACAGGTGGCCCGTCTCGGCAAATGCTACCGCGTATTCCATTGTCTCGCGATCGCGAATCTCGCCGATCAGAATGACATCCGGTGCCTGGCGCAAGGCATTCTTCAGCGCTGCATGCCAGTCGTCCGTGTCCGCACCCACCTCGCGCTGGGAAATGATGCAATTCTTGTGCGGGTGGACGTACTCGATCGGATCCTCGATCGTGATGATGTGCCCGCGGCTGTTCTCGTTTCGGTGACCAACCAGTGCAGCGAGCGTAGTCGATTTGCCTGAGCCGGTGGCGCCCACCATGATGACCAGGCCACGCTTGGTCATCGCGATGTCCTTGAGAACTGGCGGGATGCCAAGGTCGTCGACTTTCGGGATGACAGACGGGATCGTGCGCAACACCAGGGCGATCCTGCCCTGCTGTACGTAGGCATTCGCCCGAAAGCGGCCGATACCCTGCGGGCTGATTGCGAAATTGCATTCTTTCTCGGCCTCGAAGGCGGCAGCTTGCTTGTCGTTCATGATGGCCCGGGCGAGCACCGCAGTGTGTTGGGGTGTTAGCAATGAGTTTGATAAGGGAATGACTTCGCCATCGATCTTGAACGCAGGTGGAAAGTCGGCCGTTAGAAAGAGGTCGGACCCGTTCTTGGTCTTCATGAGCCTCAGGAGGTCGTTCATGAATGCGGTTGCCTGTTCGCGTTCCACGGTGTTGTCCTGTGAGATTTGGTTGGAGGTAAAACGAAGTGTTGCGTAACCCCTCGGCCGTTACGGCTCGTCCGAGATAGGTCGGTATCACCTCTGTTTGGCTCATCAAATGAGCCTGAAAAAATGGTCTACTTGTCGATCGGGGCGATACCGGCAAGCCCTATCCAGGGTTGCCGGTCGCCTCGCTAGTGCGCTGGGACCGGTATTGCCAGTTCCCGGATTAGACGAGTCAGAGGCAGCAGTCGGGCCACGGGGATTCCGATTCTCTCAAGGTGTCGACGGCATTCGGGGCACAGATCCGACGCCTGAAGTTTTACCTCGATGTCTGCGCGTGTTCCACAGAAATCAAAGAGACAACCGCGCGTCTCCGCATGGGCGATGGCAACCGAGTCATAATCGGGTGAAAGCGCAGAAAGGCCATAGAGCACCGCCTCGTAGGCGACAAAGGCCTGCGCCGGGACCCCAAAGTGGCCGGACCAGTCCGCCAGTGACACCACACCGGACCGCGCCCTAGGGTGCCAGTGGGAAAACCAGTTGTCGGCCAACCGCTCGTTCACAAAGGCAATTCGTACCTGGTCGTGGCGCGTACAGCTCAGGACATCACTCAGCAGTCGGTTTTCTTCATGCTCGCCAATGACAGGAGCAGTGCGCTGCCACGCAAATGGTCCAGCAGCCAGAGTCGTATCAACTGCCAGATCACCAAATAGTTCCGGATCCGCCTCAGCCAACCTCGGGATCACATCTTCAATGAACTTCTGGTCGGATGCGGTGGGCAAAAAGACCACTCGCGACGATTTCCTTCTCGCGGACCGGATGGAGCGGTCCTTCGACATAGAAAAGGACCGCATGTGCTGCGCCTTTCGCGCCATCGGACTCATCGACTGGCTAATCTCGTCGATACGCGAGCGAAGTTCCAGCACGCTGCCATGAACCGACGCATCGTCGCCCGCATAAAGGTCGATGTCAGAAAGGCAGGAAAACATGATCTCGCGAGCGCAATCGTAATTTCCCGCCTGGTTCTGCAACAGAGCTTCCCGTAACGTGCGAGCAGCGAGAAGGGTGGCGACACTTGCCGCGACCACCGGATCAAGCTTCTCGGCCCGATGAGCGTTTTCGTCCGCCCAACGCAGCGCAATCCCAGGTAACTCTCCACCCAATGCGCCGTCGCGGTCTGCCACTCGCACCCGCACCTCGGTTTCGGCGCCGACGACACCAGCCGGGAAACTCATCCCAATGACGGGCTCAAGGAGTTGGCCAGCGAAGAGCGAACCCGCAGAGATATGCCAGGCATTCCCTTCACGCTTACAGGGAAAGTCATTGAGCGACCCAACACTCAGTGCGTCGCTCGACTCAACAATGATCTCGACATCACGCGCAGTCACGGCGAGCGCTTCCCCAACTTCGGCAGCAATGAATTCGGGAATGTGGCCGGCATTCTCGATGAAATGAAAATTCCCACCTCCCGCCTCCGCCATTTTGCCAAGGAGGAATTCATTGAAGTCAGATCCGACACCGAGGGTGGATGTGGAAACCAACCTGGCACGCAGTTCCCTCACATGAACCAGAATCTGCTCGGGTTGGGTGATGCCGACGTTCGCGAGTCCGTCCGTAAGCAGGATGCATCGACCAAACGCCTCGTCCTTCAAATGCTGGCCGATCTCGCTGCAACCGTGCAGCCATCCGCCACACAAATCGGTTCGGCCGCGCGAATCGACGCGCTGGACGGCGGCGATCGCCTGTTGGCGGCCTTCTGCCGTGGATACCGTGGAAGGAACGACGACCTCAATGCTGTCGTCGAATGCCACTACGGCGAACCGATCCTCGTCCCTCAGTGAGCGGATACCGTGAATGACGGCCTCACGGGCGCGTGCGATCTTCTCACCCTGCATTGATCCGGAGCGGTCGATCACGAACGCGATGTTGATCGGACGGCGAGAGGACTGGTGTGTCGCTGGCGGAGCTTCGATGCTGACCTGGAGGTATCGCAGGCTGGTGCCGGTAGCCTTGATCAGCTTGCCGTCGGTGCGAATTTGGATGCTCATGGCTTGTCCTTAAAGATTTTTCTTGCCGCCTCGAGCAGCCGCTCCACATTACGGTTGTCCTCCCTGTTGAGAGGACGACGCACGTGAATCTCGATGTTGTCGGTCAGTGAATAACGCTCCCACTGCGTCCGACCCGGATTTGTTGTCCGAGGCTGATCGGGCAACGCAATACTAGGTGATGCCATTGAATGTGCCGCTACTTCCTTTTGCTTCCCGGCGAGTACCGATTGGGCGTAACGGTAAGCCGCTGATTGCTGAAATGCCTCAGGCCGTTTCGCGTCACCGGGTACGCCGAGCCTTTCGCGTATCTCAGCCAGCGACAGGTTTTCGCGTTGCAGCTGCCTGATCAGCAGGAGGCGGGCAAGCGCCTCTTCTGGATAACTCGCGCCCGGGCCCATCGAAATGCTGGAGGGCAAGAGTTGCTGCTGAACGTAGTACCGGATAGTGCGAACCGTGAGCCCGGAGAGTTCGGCCAGCTGGCTGATGTCATATCTCTTGGGCTGATTTGTATCCATAGCCCATAGTATATACAGTAAATAATGCCACTGTAAAGTAGACTGGCAACTTTATGAATGGGCAAAACATATAAAAAACATATACATAAATTGCTGCTATGCAAGAAACACCAGTCCCTGAGCAGGTGTCCCCATAGCTTGAGCAGCCACCCGGCGACCTCACCGCGCCGGCGCGGTGGACTTTATTTTCTGACATGCGTCAGATATTATTGACATATGAAATCTAGTTCCGACGAATTGACCGATGGCGACAGGCTGTTAGCGGCGCTGGCGGCCCTGGCCAATCCTCACCGGCTGCGCATCATCGCCGCTCTGCGTAAGAACGGCCGCAACTACATTAGTCAACTTGCCCGCGAAATCGGCATCAGCCGCCCGCTGCTTCACCTACATCTGCACAGGCTTGAGGACGCCGCCCTGGTGACCAGCAAGCTGGAGCTGTCTCAGGACGGCAAGGCGCTCAACTATTTCGAAGTCACCGAATTCGTTTTTCATCTGACGCCGGCGACTGTCGCCGACGCGGCCACAACGCTGACCACCAAACCCGAGACCTAGAGGATCCCAAAATGACCACAATGCTCTACCTATTGACCCTGGTGCTGCCGTTGGCGACGATCCTGATCGTGTTCGGAGTGCGATCCTACGCGGCCGTCCAGCAGGCGAAGGCGCGGCTGGCCAGCGACGACGCCTATCGCCAGCTCGCGGAAAGTGCCTTGGCGGCTCAGTCGCAGATCGCTTCCAGCCTGGCGGCCATGGAAGCCAACCTCTCGGACCTCCGCATCCGCGTGGCCGCCGTCGAGACCATCTTGAAGGCGGTGGAATAGTGGCTCCCCCTGCGCGGCCCGAGCCGCGATCAACCCCGAAAACGAACGGTAACTCTTCGAAGGAGACTCACATGCACGTCATAGAGGAGCGGTTGTCTTTATTGTGGATCTTCGCGTTACTAAACTACCTGTACGCGGATGTGCTTGCCCTGTTCGCTTTCGTTGGTTCATCGACAGCCCCACATCTCCCACAATGGGCTCTCCTGGGTTCGGCGGTCTTGATGGAGATACCCATCGCCATGATTCTGGCGTGTCGACTGCTTCCGTTTAAAGCGAACCGGCTGGCAAATATCATCTCGGGTGGCGTGCTGACCTTGATCAATGGTTTCCTGACCTTCATTCTGCCACTGACCAACGGTGCCTTTCGGGATCCCATTTATCCGGCGTACGTGTGGTTCGCGACGATCGAAACCGTATGCACGGTGGTCATCATCTGGAAGGCGTGGACCTGGTCCGGGATTGAAATGCGCATCGCGACGCTCAAGGACACGTTGAGCGCAACAGCGTGACGAGGGCAGTCACACCAATTGTCCTGTTCTGCTATTGCCGCTCGGCGGACTCCAGGAACTCTGACTGGTGCACCGTCAGGACAACGCTTCTAGTCGGGGCGGCCGCTCAGAGCCAGCCTGAGACCGCGCGATGGAATCTCTAGGTCTAGGCATCGGGTTTGTGGCAAACCACTTCGATGTTGTGCCCATCTGGACCAAGCACAAAAGCTGCATAGTAGTTTGCGTGGTAGTGCGGGCGCAATCCAGGCGCGCCATTGTCTTGACCACCGGCCTCCAGAGCCAGGCGATAGAAAGCTTCGACCTGCTGGCGATTCTCGGCCGTGAAGGCCAGGTGAAGATGGGCCGGCTTCTCCGCAGTCTGGTATAGACACAATGAAGCTTTGCCGTCTGAGCTGAGCTCGACACCGTAGGTCGGCGCGCCCTCCGAGACCAGAGCTACGCCGAGAGGCTCGAGTGCCTTGAGGAAGAAGACCTTGCTCGCTGCATAGTCGCTGACGCCGAATTTGACGTGGTCAAACATGAGGTCTCCCGAAGCGGGTTGAGGTTGCACAAGGCCTGAAGCAATTATTATGGCTTCTGGCCCCGTTTCGGAGGGGTCCTGTCCCATCATAAGGGCGCCTTGCTTGCAGGCTCATCTCGGGGTGAAGGCGCGACCTTCAGCGCGCGCTACCGATCAACGAGACCCCGGCAGATGTCCGCGCCATCCGGCCAGCAACAAAACCTTGACCGAGTAGCGTTGTCCGGTGCAATTCTGCGTCCGACGAGGACCGTGCTGAACTGGAGGGTGGGCTCTGCTATCGGTAGCCCTCAAAAATCATTGAAAGACCGGAAGCGAACAGCAAGGCATCAAGCAGGTATTCGAAAGTATGAATGCTTAACCGCTGTACCACCATTTTGCCGATGAAGGCGCCGGCCATGACGGAGGTGCCAATGATGAAGCCGCGCAGAAAGGATGATAGCGGCAAGGCGCCCAGCTGCCAGAATGTGATCACTTTGGTGATCATTAGCACCAGGGAACTGGTCGCCTCGGTGGAAAGGAATGCGCCTTTCGTCAACCCGTACGATGTGAAAGCCGGGACACTGAGCGGCCCGGTCGACA
This sequence comes from Burkholderiales bacterium, assembly GCA_003136595.1. GTDB lineage: Bacteria > Pseudomonadota > Gammaproteobacteria > Burkholderiales > Burkholderiaceae_D > BOG-994. The sequence goes on along the minus strand of PLEY01000108.1, from coordinate 18,617 downwards.
GGACAATGCCTGTGACGAAGCCGATGGCTGCGCCGGCGACCGCCAGTTGCCAGAGCTGGATCCGAAATCGGCGTTCCCGCATCCAACGTCTGGCGGGAATCATCACGAGGAAGAAGATTCCCAGAGCCATGTCGACCGCATGTGAGGGCAAGATCAGCAGAGTACGTGCGCCGAGGGCGGCGGCTGGCATGCCGGGAATCGAGTAAGCGGCAAACGCGGGCCAGTTTATCTCCCGCCACCAGGCCACCACCTTGGCGACATTCGCCATCAGCGCGGCGACAGCCATGATCGGCACCGCCTCATGCGGACCGAACTGGTATACCAACAAGGGCAGCAAGATGATAGATGAACCGGTGCCAATGATCCCGCTGAGGGTCCCCGCGGCAAAACCTACGATCAGAACCAATAAGTATCCCAGGTCAGCCTCCCCCTGCTGTCAATTGCGTGCTTGGCTCGTCATCGGGAAATTTCTCTCCTCGAGATTTGGCCGGCCTCGACTAGAGCATTCGACGTGCAGACGCCCGGCGAACTTTCCGCCGCTGCGCAATCCGAGGCTTGCGGGCGCCTGCCGGACGGGTGATGCTTACCTTGGAGGAGCTCGCCGCGCGGTCGACCGGCCTTGCGCACCTGTGCGATTGGCGCCTTCAATCGGTTACGGAGCATCTCGCGTTCGAATTCCGCAAACTCCGCCCGGATAACAGCAGGCGCTCGTCCCCCTGAAGGGGATCGCAAATTCGGCACGCGCCGATTAGTTCCCTGCCATCAGATCCGCGATCCGCTCGGGATCTCATTCCACGACCCGTTCGATTTGCGATATGAACTCTCGCATCGCGGCGCTTTCATGAGCCTTTCGGCGCCGCACGAAAAGCGTCTCCACGTGTGCGTGGCTAGATTTCAGAGCGTGCAGACGGATGTCGGGCACGGTGCCCCTGCCCTCGATTACATTACGCGGCAAAATTGTGATCCCGACATCGGCTGCTACGCAGCCGATTATTCCGTCGAGGGTTCCGAATTCGAGGCGTGAAGCGCCTGGCCACCCCAGATCTGCCATGACATGATCAAGCCGCTGGCGATACGAACAGCCTGTCCGAAAAACCAATGCCGTCGGTCCGACTCCTGTAGTGCCCTTTCGAAGCGCGGCAAGGCTAGTCCATCGACTCGATGTCACCAGCATCAGCTCCTCGTGAAAGGCCGAAATCACGGTTAGTTCTGGATGGTCCACCGGTCCGCAAACGAACGCCCCCTCAAGTGCACCGTCTAGGACCGCCTCGACCATCGAGGATGTTGGTCCGGTGCGCAAGGTGAACTGCACCGCAGGATGCTCCGAATGAAAAGCCGCTAGTAAGGGCGGCAATCGCGTTGCAGCGGTTGTTTCCATCGAACCGATTACAAGCGGTCCCTTTGGTGAGCCGTCGTCCTTGGTCGCAGCGACCGCCTCCTGAGACAGGGAAATCAAGCGCGCGGCGTATGGGAGCAGCCTGCGCCCCGCTGCAGTTAAGGCAACTCCCCGGCTGTGACGATCAAACAATGAGACGTTGAGCTCTTCCTCGAGAATCTTGATCCGGGTCGTGACGTTAGATTGCACCGTATTGAGCTCCGCGGCGGCAGCGGTGATCCCCCCGCAGCGAGCGACTGCGGAAAATGTTACGAGGTCTGAGAGTTCCACGCTGCGAGCAATCTTTTCTTGAGATGGGTGTCATCAATCGAAATCGTTTCTCAAGAACGATATCTCAGCACTAAGATGGTGTCCATAGGTGCCATCAAGCTGAAAGGGAAAGCATGCTGACCACAGCCATAACCAGACTGCTGGGAATTCCGCATCCCGTCATGCTTGCCCCCATGGACATCGTCGCCGATGCAAGGTTGACGTTAGCGGTATCTGACGCGGGGGGATTTGGGATCCTCGGGGGAGGCTATGGTGACCCGGTTTGGCTTGAGCGGGAGTTGCAGCTTCTCGAGGAGGCTAATGCGGCGCGGCAGTCGCTCTTTGGAATTGGATTTATCACTTGGAGTCTTGCCTATCGACCCCACTTGTTGGACCGGGCGCTACTATCGAAGCCTTCCGCAATTTGGCTCTCGTTCGGCGATCCTGCGCCATTTGTGGACAAAATAAGCGCTGCAGGCGTGATGCTCATATGCCAGGTCCAGACCGTACCAATGGCGAAAGAGGCGGTCGCCAAAGGTGCCGATATCATCGTCGCTCAGGGTACCGAGGCGGGGGGGCACGGCACCTCCTGCGGTAGCATTGCTCTAACCCCTGCAATCGTCGATGCGGTAGCTGACAAAGTCCCAGTCGTTATGGCGGGCGGGATCGCAGATGGTCGAGGCTTGGCGGCTGCTCTGATGCTCGGCGCACAAGGCGTCGCCCTTGGAACCAGGTTTTATGCCAGTCTAGAAGCGGCTGGTCGACCCGAAGCCAAGGCGCGAATCGTTTCTGCTTCGGGCGAGGAGACCACTCGCAGCACCATTTTCGATATTTCCCGCCGCCACATCTGGCCCGCCCCCTATACTGGGCGTGTGCTAACCAACGATCACGCACGAAAGTGGACTGGTCGCGAGTCCACTCTCCTCGAGCAAATTGAGCAAGAGCACGAGATTTACATGGCCGCGCGCAGCCGAGGGGACTACTCGATCGCTGCCGTGATTGCAGGTGAGTCGGCTGGCTTGATCAATGACATACCCAGCGCCGGGAACATCGTTCGTCGGATTTCGGCCCAGGCCGACGCACTCCTGAGTCGGAGTGTAGAACCATCTCCCATTGCCTAGGCTGAATCCGACTCTGCTTCCGACATCGGGCGTGCAATCGCAACGCCCCAAGATGTAACCTTTTCTTCGCCTTGGCCATGTGCCGGCTCTTAGCATTCGGGGCTGGGCGAAGTGCCTACCTGGCGCCACTGGGCTCGATCGATCGACTCAAGGTTGACACGAGCTTTCTTCCCAGCGACGCGCTCGATGTCAATTCTTCGTTTCAGGAAACTCCCTGTGCTGAAGCCTGGCCAATTGTGCTTCGAGCGCTGCAATTCGCGCTTCCTTTTCCGCCAGCAATTCCTCGATCTTCGCAACATCGACGCGCAGGGGAATATGCTTGGGGCAATTCGCGTCCCACGCCTCAACCTCAAACAGAATCGCGTGATCGGCACGCGCGGAGTAGTTGGCTGGCATCAGGTTCGCGATCAACGCATCGTCTCCCTCCACGACACGGGCGGTGCCCCAGATCTTGACCCGCTGCCGGGTGCTGTAGTCGATCAGGAACAGATGGGCCCTGGGGTTGTCCGCGAGGTTTCCCATCGTGATGAACTGGCGGTTCCCGACAAAGTCCGCGAACCCGATTGTCTTCTCATCCAAGACCCTCAAGAAGCCTGCTGGTCCGCCACGATGTTGGATGTAGGGTTGACCCTGGGCATTGGCGCTCCCCAAGAAAACACTGGTCTGCGTCGCTATGAAGGCGGCGAGATCTGGGGTGATTCGGGTCTCCCACGCACCGGCCGCCTCCTGGTGTGCATAGGCTCGGCGCGAACCCTTGGACACCTGAATCTTCTTCACGGTCGGAGTGAATGCAATATCGCTTGAATAGTCCATGTCGTGCCTCCGTGGTGATGCGTTGATGGGTGGCTCGTGAGTTCCAGTCAGCAAAAGCCCGTCGCCGCGCAGGCGTCGCACGGGTCCGGATCACTTCGACGCGTCCTCGAGGACGTAGTCAAATTTGGCGTGTTGGCTGATGAAGAAGATGCACTCGTTGGGAGAGATGCACTTGGTAACGTGGCGCTCACCACCCTTTTGCAGCCAGTAGGATCCCACCGGCAGGGGGACATCCGCACTCCCGGGTTTGCCGTTGACCGCCACACCGGAGATGACCACGCCCCAATAGTCGCCCGTATGTGTGTGGACCTTGCTGACAAAACCTGCCGGCATCTTGATGAACGTGCCGTGGGCACCGTGCGCGAGATCGCCAAATGCCGGCGCCGCCATCAGCTCGCCGTGCACCCCATCGGAGACGCCGGTCGGGCCATAGTGCAACTCGGTCACGGGTATGTTGATCGATACGCTCGTGGGAGCCGCGCCCAGCGCGGCGCCTGACAGCATGGCAATGCTTGCAGCGGCGGCGAAGAACGAGAGCTGCTGTTTCATGTCGAATCCCCTTAAGTGGTTAGCGCGGCGGTCATGCATCGATGGAATCGAATGCCTGTTCCGCGCCTGGTTTCCTGTCTCGAGTGCTTGGGCGGGCATCAGGCGGCGAGGCGCCCCGCTTCCACTACCGGAAAATCGATCTCGGTCTTGGCCACCTCGTTGATGTAGTTGGTAAAAGTGTTCAGGGCCACCGCCAGCACGATCTCGATGATCGCCGCATCGTCGTAACCGGCCCGCTTTACCGCCTCGAGTTGGGCGTCGCTGACATGACCGCGTGCCTCAACGACCTGCGTGGCGAAGCGCACCGCTGCTGCGGCCTTGATGTCGTTGGAGGTGCCGTTGCGATTGGCGCTCATTTCTGCGTCGTCTAGCTTGGCGACGTGGCGCCCGAGGTAGCTGTGCGCCGAGAGACAGTAGTTGCAGCCATTGCTTTGCGCGACGGCAAGCGCGATGCGTTCACCGGTCTGGGCGCCAAGACTGGAGGAGCCCACCGCGGCGCTCACCTCAAGGTAGCCCTTGAGTGCTGCCGGACTATTGCTGACCAGCCTGAAGAGGTTGGGTACGCTGCCAAGACTCTTCTGCACGGCCGCCAGCCTTGATTGCGAGCCTGCCGGTGATGCATCGACCGATGCGGGGGTATGGATTCGGGACATGATTCACTCCTTTGAGGTTTAGGGACGGCCGCACTCGACCGCTGAACTGAAGTGTCTTTTATTCCACAAATATTGTGAATACTGTATATTCGAGATTAACTATCTCGAAAATTGAGAATATATGGATCGCTTTGAATCGATCACGGCATTTGTCGCCGTGGCAAAGGCATCGGGCTTCTCCGCGGCAACCCGGGAGATTGGCATCCCGCTTGCAACGGTCAGCCGGCGCGTGGCCGAGCTCGAGGAGCACCTTGGCGTACGCTTGTTGCACCGCTCAACGCGGCATGTGGCGTTGACGGAGGAAGGGCAAGCCTTTTACGCCACCTGCGAACGCCTGCTGCAAGACTTAAGCGATGCCGAGGAAGCGGTAACGGGCGAGTACCGCGTCCCCAAGGGCGATCTCGTCATCACCGCACCCCTGGGATTCGGCCGCCTGAACCTGCAACCGATTGCCCTCGAGTTTCTCCAGGCTTATCCGGAGATCAACCTGCGGCTGCTCCTCGGGGATCGGGTGGTCGATCTGGTTGAGGAACACATTGATGTCGCGCTGCGGATTGCGCCGCTGCCCGACAGCACCATGGTGGCGCGCAAGCTCGGTCACGTTCGCATGGTGGTGAGCGCGAGCCCGGAGTATCTTCGCCTGCGCGGGCCAGTGCGGCACCCTGATGAATTGACTGACCATGATTGCATCGCGTGGTCAAGATTCGGTCCGTCAGACAGGTGGACTTTTGCGCTCAACGGCCGCAGCCAGGACTGCCCCATTCGCACCCGGCTCGCGACCACCAGCGCCGACTCGGCCATTGCTGCGGCCGAGGCCGGCCTGGGTCTCGCCCAAACCCCCTGCTACCAGGTTGAGCGGGGGGTCCGAGACGGCAGGCTGAGCCTCGTGCTCGAGGAGTTCGAACCGCCCCTCATGCCGGTCCATCTCGTGTATGCGAGCAATCGCATGGTCCCCCTCAAACTGCGTGCCTTCATCGACTTTTCGATGCCGCGACTGACAAAGCGCCTGGAAGAAATTTCGGCTACGCTCACCCATCCACCGCTCGAACCTTCAGCCCGAACGACTCGAAAGCGCCGATAGCGCCGGTGCAGAGTCCAACGAGAACAGTCCCCTACTTCGATGGACTCCCACGCAGACCGGATCATCGATCTCTACGAGCGACACGCTCATGACTATGTCACGGATCGTGGCCGCCTTCCCTGGAACGAAGGCGTGTGGCTGGATCGGTTCTCCGAGCGCTTGCCAAGATGCGCGTCAATACTCGATATCGGCTGCGGCTTTGGTGACCCGATGGCGGGCTACCTTATCGAGCGCGGCTTTGTTGTAGAAGGAGCGGACGCGTCGGCCACGCTCATTGAGCGGTGCCGCGAGCGTTTTCCGAAACACCTCTGGCATGTGGCCGACATGCGCGCCCTCGCGCTCGGCAGGACATTTCACGGAATACTGGCCTGGGACAGCTTCTTTCACCTGACCCACGATGATCAGCGCCGTATGTTTCCGATATTTAAGCGGCATGCGGCGCCGGGCACGGCATTGATGTTCACGAGTGGGACGTCGCACGGCGAGGCCATCGGCTCTTATCGGGGCGCGCCGCTCTATCACGCGAGCCTCGCGCCCGCGGAGTACAGGACACTGCTGGAATCCAACGGGTTTAGAGTTGCAAGACACGCCGTAGAAGATCCGGACTGCGGCGGCCACACCATCTGGCTCGCCCTCGCGGACGGGTAGGAGCGGGTCACTCTCGGCTACTGGGGGTCCCGGCCCCTGTTGTCGGGTCATTCCCGGTGACGTGCGCCCCCGTTGCAGTCGCAGGGGCCGGGTTCAAGAAAGGGGCCAGTGGGTACGCTAAGGGCCGCCGACCGCTGTTGCGCGACTCACGCACTCACGCACTCACGGACTCACGGACTCACGACCAGGCTAAACCCGTGCGTGACAGCCGCTTCGATTTGCTGCGCAAACGACTCCCCGTCTCCCTCTTCAACGATGCCGAGGATGGCGCGCTGGTACTCATCCCCTAGCGCCAAAGCCACAACTTCGGCCGCAACTTGCCCCGATTTACTGGCCGGTACTCCGCCAGTCTCGAGTAGTCCGGCGATCCGCCGCCGGATNNAGCGCGAGCCAGTCCGGCTCGATCAGCGCCGACGTGAAGGCTCGGAGCTCGTCTGCGAGTCTCTCGGAGGCTGGCTTACGAACGTCGGCCGAGGGCGCGTTCTCGAGGCCCTCGCGCATGACCTCACACATGTCGGTGACCAGCCCCTCAAACAGCGCTTCCTTGCTGGGGAAGTGCCGGTAGAGGGTCATTTTGGAGATTTTGCCTTCAGCGGCGATCCGATCCAGGTTCGTTCCTCCGAGGCCGTCCCTTAGCAGAATCGGTCGCGCGGCCTGCAGGATTTCGGTGCGCTTTTCCGCCATGCGCAGCCTGCGTGGGTCATCCGGTCGCCACTTGCGGGAATCAGGGTTTTTCATACGATACAAAAACGTCTTGCATGATTGGNNTTTTGAGCGGCATTACCGCGCTGGCCTTCGCCGCAGCAGGTCTCGCGAACGGCTTCAATGCCGGCAACGCGGAAGCCGACTTCCAGCGATGGGGCTACCCGAAAGGATGGCGGTTCTTGACGGCGGCTCTGGAGCTTGCCGGTGCGGCAGCTCTATTGCTTCCATCCACCCGTGTCATCGCCCTCGTGGGACTGGGACTCGTCATTCTTGCCGCGTTGTTCACGCTGCTGAAGGCTCGCGAGCGTCTCGCCCACATCGTTCCAGCGGTCGCTTTTTTGGGATTGATCCTGGCAGACGCTGCTCTCCATTTCTCTGGAGCCTAACGGGAACAACCAATTTGCTGATGACGAATTCAACCCAGCGGACCTAAGACTGCCCAAGCTCCTGCACCTGGGCTTTCCGGGCCGACCCCACCGAAAAGACCCCACCGAAAAGGCCCAGTAGTACGCGTGCTACTGCCGCCCCCAGGACTGTCCTTGCGCGTGGGAGACAGGCGAAGGTCAGTCGGAAGGTATCCGGGCAGGACGCCGCCTCGCCACACGTGGCGAGGCGAAAGCGCCTGAAGCCATCGCGAAATCGGCTCGCTTCGGCCACCCATAGTCGGCTGTCCTCAGGAAAGAACCCGTCCGGCCGATAGAACAGGGTGGGAGTACTCCATCCTATAAAAACCGTCAGCTCATCGGCCGGAATCACTGTGACGGATTATCTGGCTTGCCTCTCTGGAGCGGTCTCTGGGCGCTTCAATCCGTCCATCTGGGAACCATATGACGAACTTTCGCGATTGGCCCATAGGCCGAAAGCTACTTACCCTGCTGACCCTTGTCTTTGTCGCCGTGACCGCTGTGACGGCATATTCGCTCCTCTCAAAGCGCTACAACCTGCTTGACGAGAAGCGTAGTGCGGCCCGTGCCGAGGTCGACAGCACCATGGGGGTATTCGAAGCATTCCACGAACAGCAGATGAGAGGAAAGTTTACCGAGGACGAGGCCCGACGGGCCGCACTCGACGTACTCAGCAAGATGCGCTACGGTGAGAAGAACTACTTCTCCGCCTTTGATGCTGTCGCAGAGACCTTGGTGATGCACCCGCTTCGGCCCGAGTTGGAAGGGGTTCCCAAGGAGAAACTGGACGCCCGTGCGCAGGCGCTGACTTCTCTAATCATCAAGACCGCAACAGACACGCCCGCTGGCGGGCCTCTCGAATACCAATACCCCAAGCCCGGTTCGAAAGCCGATTCGGCCCCGATTCTGCGGATCGGCTACGCCCGCAGCTATGCGCCCTGGCACATCGTCGTTTCAACATCATTTTTTGCAGACGAAATCGACGCACGCTTCCTGGACGATGCGTTACGCTTCTCCGGTGTCATCATGGTTCTCATGGTCGCACTTGGCCTGCTTTGTCTGATGATCAGCCGCTCGATTACAAGACCACTGCGCGTGGCCGTAGAGCGAGCAAAGGCGATCTCGGCCGGCGATTTCTCGATATCGATCGAGGCTACCAGTCGCTGCGAGGCGGGTGAACTACTGCGTTCGATGAAGAGCATTCAGAGTAGCCTCTGTGCGGTCCTCGCGGCGCAAAATCGGCTGACCGCCGAGCATGCTCGTGGGCACACGACCTATCGGATTGAAGCCACGCAGTTCGAAGGCGAGTACGGGCTTCTTGCCCATAAGATGAACGAGCTTGTCGCCGGTCACATCAACGACAAAATGCGGATCCTCGATGTCGCGGCGGCGTTTGCGAAAGGAGATTTTCGTGCCGAAATCGAGCCGATGCAAGGTGATAATGCGCGGATCACAGAGGCGCTTGAACGCATCAAGGCGGCCTTTCTCGGGGCCGCTGACCAGATCACTGCGCTGGTGGGTGCTGCGGCGCAGGGCGATTTCTCTGTGCGGGGTGATCCTGCCCGCTTTGAGAACGACTTCAGGGAGATGGTGGCCGGCCTGAACCGGCTCATGGAAGTGTGCGAAGGCAGCCTCGGCGACGTCGGCCGGGTGCTGGCAGCCATCGCCCGCGGGGATCTCACCGGGAGCGTCGGAGCTGAATACTCAGGGACTTTCGGCAAATTGAAGGATGATGCCAACGTGACGGTCGAGCAACTTACCCAGATCGTTACGCAGATCCGGGATGCGTCCGAATCGATCAACGCGGCCGCGAGGGAGATCGCAACGGGCAATTCCGACTTGTCGAGCAGGACGGAGGAGCAGGCGTCGAGTCTCGAGGAGACGGCGGCCTCGATGGAAGAGCTTACAGGAACCGTGAAGCAAAACGCCGACAATGCAAGGCAGGCTAATCAGTTGGCGATGACCGCATCAGGCGTGGCCTCCGAAGGCGGTAAGGTCGTGGGCCAGGTGGTCGAGACGATGCACGCCATCACCACTTCGTCGAAGAGGATCGCCGACATCATCGGCGTGATCGACGGGATAGCGTTCCAGACCAACATTCTGGCCCTCAATGCCGCGGTGGAGGCCGCCCGGGCGGGAGAACAAGGACGTGGGTTCGCGGTGGTNNTTCGAAGCCTCGCGCAACGCAGCTCTGCGGCGGCCAAGGAAATCAAGGACTTGATCGGCGACTCGGTGCGGAAGGTGGAAACGGGATCGAAGTTGGCCGACGCGGCGGGCAAGACGATGGAAGATGTCGTGGTGAGCGTCAGGCGTGTCGCTGACATCATCACTGAAATCTCTGCCGCCTCACAGGAGCAAAGTACAGGCATTGGGCAGGTACACCAGGCGATAGCGCAGATGGATCAGGCCACGCAACAGAATGCGGCGTTGGTGGAACAGGCAGCAGCCGCTGCCGAGTCAGCCGAGGAGCAGGCTCGCGGCTTGAGCGCCACAGTTTCAATTTTCAAGCTTGGGCGGGGGAAGAGTGCCGCGCCGGAGAAGTCGCAGATTCGGCTCGCGACGCCGTCGAGAGGATCGCTCATAAAAACCGCGCCGAAAAAATCTAGCAAGCCTTCGTCCGCCCGCCTGCTGGCAAGTAACGGCTCGGCTGACGATTGGGAGTCCTTCTAATCCGGAAGTTTGGTTATGAACTAAGCAATTGGCGGCGAATCGCTAGCGCTCCTGCGAGAGGCGTTGAAAATAGGACTGAAGAGCCGAAGCCCAAATCGCAGGGTGCGCAGTGTTCATATTACCGTAGCTGTCTGGGCCAGCAGGGATCAGCACGGCCGTGTAGTTCGATGCCCCAGGTAAGCGCAGGAACTCTGGAGGGTTGTTCAAGTCGTCGGCAAAATTGATAGCGAGCATTGGCTTGTCGATTGGGTGCAAACTTGTTGCCGGATCACAGTCAGCCGAACTCTCTAGGACATAGAGCATATGGTGATCGCGCCATTCGCATCACGACGCGGTTTTCCAACACTCAGTCATTCGCAGGCAAGCGGCGCTCTTAGTTTTCCAAGCCCCCGGACCGCAAGGTGACCAGGACGTAAAAGCAATCTCCAGCGCGTTTCACAAGTACCGGTGCATCCCGTTCTGTTCCCGTCCACGCCTCGCGCAGGGCTTTCACACTGGTCAATAGCTGCACGTGATCGCGCAGCAGGATGTCATCCACCTTGAGCCCCGCCCGCTGGGCGGGTGATCCGGCTTGCACGGCCGTCACGATGAGCCCCCCTTCGACTCCCGTATCGATGCGCTCCTCCGGCCCGAGCGCGCGCACGGTCAGCCCTTGGAGATAGGGCGCGGCTCGCTTCCCCTGCAGGGCGGTCAGCGATGCGCGCAACAGGGCGCCCGGACCTTGCTCCCCCGTGGAGCCGAGCCTCACTTCAATAGCCAGCCGGACTCCGGCGCGCCATACCGTGAGGTGAACTTTCTGCCCCGCAGGCAGCGGGTCAATGTAGCGAGGTAATGCAACCGATTCCGCCAGGGCCCTGGAGTCAGCCTGCGTGATGATGTCGCCCACCTGCAATCCGGACCCTTGAGCCGGGCCGTCCACGTCGATGCCCACCACCAGGGCACCGGAGTCCGCGGGAGCGCCGAACGCGCGTGCGAGTTCAGGAGTCAGGTCCTGGATGCGCAGCCCGATCTGGGCATGCTCCACCTTGCCGTGTGCGATGAGTTCATGGGCAATGGGCATCGCCAGATTTGACGGGATGGCAAATGCAAGTCCCGTGAATCCGCCGGTGGTCGTGAAGATCCGGCTATTGACCCCTATGACTTCGCCATTCCGGTTGAAGAGCGGCCCGCCCGAGTTGCCGGGATTGACGGCCGCATCGACCTGAAGAAAGGGTACGAGCAGCCCCTCCAGCGTACGATTGCGCGCCGAGAGTATCCCCGCGGTGACAGTGAGTTCAAAGCCGAACGGCGCGCCGATCGCGACGACCGGCTCGCCGATCCGCACCGTATCCGAATTTCCCACCCGCACCTGCTCAAGGTCGCTGGTGTGAATCTGCAGGACGGCGAGGTCACTCCGGCTGTCGTACCCAACCACCGTGGCGGGGTACTTTTGGCGGTTGGTCATGGTGACGGTGACGTCCCGCTGGTTCTCTATGACATGTGCATTGGTGAGGATATAGCCGTTCGCGCCATCGAAGATGAAGCCCGAGCCCTGCTCCGTCTCCGAGTTGAGGTTCGTGCTCTCGGCGGTCGGGTTCTGATGGACCATGATGGAGACCACCATCGGCGCGTTCTCGGCGACCAGGTCTGAGTAATCCACCAGAAGAGGAGAGCCGGCTTCGGCTGCACCGATATGAAGGGCGAGGACGCCAGAGAGCGTGCCAAGCAGTGTCCTGAGTAGTCGCCGCATCCGCCCCGGCGCCACAGGGATTAAGTGCCTGAGCCATTCAATGCAGTGTGTCATCGCGTTTTCCAAAGGAAGGCTCAACAGCCGGCAGATCGCCCGGCTTGCGACCATAATGGTCGAATCACAAAGACCAGGTGCCCAGTTTCGGTCCAGCGCACCACGCCCCGTCACTTCCCCGGGGAGTCCTCTTCACTGAGCAGGAAACGGACCCGACACCGAGCCCTTCCGAACCCGTGCTCGCCAACCAGACGGCCTGCGCGCCCGCACTGCTCCATCCAGGACGAGCTTCGCGATTTGGTATGGCTGCGCGGCTGGATCAAGGCGCGGGCACTGGACGCGAATTCGGGCGTCGTGCACACTTGCCTGCCTCACCTGGACTGTCTCGCCACACCATGAAATCTTTCGGCTCCAAAGCCCACGGACTCCGGCTCGAACGCATGCAGGACTCGCCGCAGTGGCAAGGCGACCGCTTTCGCAACATCCACCCTATTCCCGCCGGTCTTGTCAATCCGGACGCGAAGATGCCCTCGCTGTCCGAGTTTCTCTGCGGCGGGGTGCGCCGGGTGCCGACCCAGCCGCTGCCGGCGCTCAACCCGCTCGACACCTGGCAGCGCACACCGGCGAGCGGCCTGCGCGTGACTTGGCTTGGCCACAGTACCGTTCTCGTGGAGCTGGACGGCGTGCGCGTGCTGACTGATCCGGTGTGGGGCCAGCGTGCCTCTCCCTCACAGCTCGCGGGACCCAGGCGCTTCCAACCGGTGCCCGTCGAGCTCAAGGCGCTGCCGCCGCTCGACGCTGTGCTGATCTCACATGATCATTACGACCACCTGTGCTTTCCGACGATTCGTGCGCTGGCCAAGACCGACGTCCCCTTCGTCGTCAGCCTGGGGGTAGGCGCCCACCTGGAGGGCTGGGGTGTGCCAGGTGAACGGATCATCGAGCTCGACTGGTGGCAGAGCCATCGCCTGCCGGGCACAGAGGTCGAGATCACCGCTGCCCCGGCGCAGCACTTCTCAGGCCGGGGTCTTCCGCAGGCCTGGAACTCAACGCTCTGGTCGTCCCTCGTCATACGCGGACCGCGCCACCGCGTGTTCTTTAGCGGCGACACCGGCCTGACGGATCAATATGCCGAGATCCGTCAGCGTCTGGGCCCCTTCGACCTCGTGATGGTCGAAGTCGGCGCCTTCAACCCGGCATGGGCCGACAAGCACCTCGGCCCGGAGAACGCCCTCAAAGCCCACCGGTTACTCGGGGGCGGCGCTTTCATGCCGGTGCACTGGGGTACCTTCAACCTGGCCTTGCATGCCTGGGACCAGCCGGCGGAAACTCTGCTGGAACTTGCGCCCCGCGAAGGCGTGCAACTCGTGATGCCCGAACTCGGGCAGGCTGTCGAGCCCGTGCAGGTGGAAAGCGTGACACCATGGTGGCGCCGGGTGGACAGCGCCGGCAGCGAAGTCGCTTTGCCGGTGACCTGGCCCAAGACGCTGGCCTGGCCTCTCGACTGAAGGCGAGCCCCCTCTTCCCGGTCGGTCCGCCACGTCCTCTTGCGGGGAGGCCGGAGCTGGTGCCGCTCTCGCGCCCGCGCCCAGGCGGGCCGACCCTCAGAGACCGAACCCCCCGAATCGGACAAATCCCTCGATGACGCCTTACGATCCCCACGTATTGGAAACCCGGAAGATCGACCCCCAGGTTTTTTCGACTGGACTGCGCAACCTCGCGATCGTCCTCGCGCTGCTCTACCTCGGGCGCGACGTCCTCATTCCCATCTCCCTCGCGGCGATCCTGAGTCTCATCGTCGCGCCACTCGTGCGCGTGCTGCGACGCCTGGGCCTTGGACAGAATGTTGCCGTCGGGGTCTCCGGACTCGGCTTCATCAGCTTTCTGGGAGCGACCGGGCTCGTCATCGGCGCGCAGTTTTTTAGCCTCATGGCGGACCTGCCGCAATATGAGGAGACGATCCGTGCCAAATCACAGATGCTGCGGGAGGTTACGCTCGGTCCCATCGAAGACATCGAACACCAGGTCGACACTGTGCTCGGGCGCCGGGTCAGTGGGAGACTCGATGACCCTGCTTCGCGTCCCGCCCGCGCGCCGGCAGCGCGCTCGCCAGGTCCCGCCGAAGCAAGTACCCTCGACCTGGAGGGCTTGCCCACCAGCCCGGTTACGCTCTTGACCACGGTCGCGGCCAGGATCTGGGCGCCGTTGCAGCTGACCGGTATCGTCGTGGTCGTCCTCGTCTTTCTTCTGCTTGACCACGAAAACATCCGGGACCGGTTCGTCCGGCTCGCCGGGGCCCATGACCTGACGCGGACCACCACTGCCATCAATGATGCAGGGGAGCGCCTGTCGCGCTACTTCGCGTCGCAGTTTGTCATGAATCTCGGGGTGGGCGCGATCTGTGGGCTCGGTCTGACGCTGATCGGCCTTCCCCACGCGCTGATGTGGGCCGGACTCACTGCCTTGCTGCGCTTCGTGCCCTATATCGGAGTGTTAGGTGTGGCAATCGCGGCCGCGATCTTCGCCGCCGCGGTCAGCCCGGGCTGGTCGCTGCTCGGACTGACCCTGGGTTTCTACGCGGTCCTCGAGACAGTTACCGGGCAGTTTGTCGAACCCAAGCTCTACGGCCACACCACCGGGATGTCGCCGCTCGCGGTCATCGTTGCGGCGATCTTCTGGAGTTGGCTCTGGGGACCCGTCGGGCTGGTTGTGTCGATACCCCTCACGCTTTGCCTGATGGTGGCCGGTCAGCACATCAAGGCTCTCGGGTTTCTGAACATACTGCTCGGTGACGCCCCCGCGCTCACGATGCCGCAGCGTTTCTATCAGCGCGCGCTGTCCGGAGATTCGCACGAGATCATCCGTGCCGCCAAGGCTTATCTGAAGCGCCGTACCTTCGCCCGCTACTGCGACAGGGTCTTGACGCCGGCCCTGTTTCTTGCGGGACGTGATTTTAGGAACGGTGCGATAACCGAGGCGCAGCAGGCCACGGTGCGCACCGTCGTTGCCACCGTCATCGAGGCCATCGACACCGAGTTGGGCCGGAAATCCCGGCGCTATCGGCGCGTGTCGGTGCTCGATGATGACGACATCGCGAAACATCTTCGACGTCAGCGCGAATTGGCCATAGGCCAATGGCAGGGCCCGATTGCGGCACGGCCACATTCGGTCGTGCTGGGTGTGGGACTGGGCGCGAGGGGCGACGACCTGGCGGCCGAGATCCTGGTACGCGTTCTTCGGGACCTCCATATCGATGCCCGTAATGTGTCGATGGACGATCTGGCACTGGCCCCCCCACCGGAAGCCAGTTCCGAGAGCGTACTCCTGGTCTGTCTCGTGAATTTGAACCGTGAGCGACCTGAGGAGCACGTCCAGCTCGCCTTTGCCAAGCTGGGCACATTGCTACCCGGCGCCCAGCTCGCCCTGCTCCTCCTGGAAGAGGAGTCCATGCAGTCCGACACGCCGATCAAAGTCCCTACAGGAACTCTCGTCCTTAATTCATTCGAGGCCATGTCACAGCATGTTGTTGGCCTGCTCGTGAGCGAAGCCTAACCGAAATGCCCGCTGCCCGGCTTGCAGATCTGAGGTAGGCCCGATTGGAGGCCGCCTCGGTAAGCTGCCTCGGTAANNGCTGCCTCGGTAAGCTGCCTCGGGAGGATGCCGCGGGCACGGGGTATCCGGCACGCTACCCCCGCACGCAAGCTCTCGCGCTCGCGACGCCGCTGCTGCCCCAAAGGTGTAAAGAGAGGCAGACGGCTCCAGACTCTTCGATGTCCGTGCACCCTGAATAAGAACCAGCTTTTGAAAAAATGGGTTCAGCCCACAATATTCCGCGTCCTGCGCCGTCTTCCAATCCATGGAAGCGCAGTGGACCCCCCACCTGATGACCGAAAAAGACAGGGAAATCACCGCGACGATCTTACGCGAGCGTTCAAGGCTTGGCGGTTTCATCCGCCGGCGGGTTCGCGACCAGACCGACGCCGAGGACATCCTGCAAGACGTCTTCCACGAGTTCGTGGAAGCTTGCCGTCTACCGGCGCCGATCGAGCATGCCAGCGCCTGGCTGTTCCAGGTTGCACGCAATCGCATCGTCGATCGGTTCCGCAAGAAGAAAGAAGAGTCCCTTGAGACTCGGGGCGCCTCCGATGAGGACGACGAGGGGCTGCGGCTGGATCTGGCGTTGCCGGCGGACGACGGGGGTCCGGAGGCGGCGTATGCGCGGTCCGTGCTGATCGAGGCCCTGGAGGAGGCGCTGGCGGAGCTCCCTAAGAACCAGCGCGAAGTGTTCATCGCGCATGAGATCGAAGGGATCAGTTTCAAGGCGTTGTCCGCCCAAACCGGGGTTGGCGTCAACACATTGCTCGCGCGCAAGCGCTACGCGGTCCTGCACCTTCGCGAGCGCTTGCAGACGGTCTACGACGAATTTGAATTCTGAAGGAGGTGTTCTATGCGATTTGGAGCGAGGTATCTCTTCAAGGCGCTTCTGGCCGTGGTCGCGCTGGTCGTTCTCGGAGGCGCCGTGATGTTCCTGTGGAATGCGGTGGTCCCCGTCGCGTTCGCCGACGCTCGTTCGATCGACTATCTGCACGCCGTGGGGCTGCTGATTCTGAGCCGCATCCTGTTTGGGGGCTTTAGGGGACATCATCCCTGGTACGGGCGCGGCCGCTGGCAAAAGTGGCACGCCATGACCCCGGAAGAACGTGAATCGTTTCGCGAGCGGATTCACGCCCGCCGTCACGGGCGTCGCGGCGAGGGGACATGAGCGCGGTGGCCGAGGCAAGCTGCAAGCAGGCACCGGGGCAATTTGTCCCCGTGATCAACCTCGGGCGCTGCGAGGGCAAGGGAGAATGCGTTAGCATCTGTCCCGAACAGGTGTTCGAATTGCGTCGCATCGACCCCACCGATTTTGGCCGGCTCGGTGCGCTGCAGAAGATCAAGTTGCGCATCCACGGCATGAAGGTCGCATACTCACCCAACGCGCAGGCCTGTCTTGCGTGTGCTCAGTGCATCACCGCCTGTCCGGAAGAGGCGATCACTCTGGCTCGAAGCCATCATCCATCATGAACTCCCCTCCCAAACCCCCACCCCTGAAGTTTTCCGGCTACCAGAAGCGGGTCGTGGCGATGCTGGCCTTTTTGCAATTCGCCGTCATCCTAGACTTCATGCTCATGTCGCCTCTGGGCGCCGTGATCATGCCCGCGCTTGCGATCACGCCAAGACAGTTCGGACTGGTCGTCTCGGCCTATGCGTTTAGCGCCGCGCTGTCGGGCTTGCTGACGGCGGGCTTTGCCGACCGCTTCGATCGCAAGAAGCTCCTCCTGACCTTCTATGCCGGATTTATCGGCGGAACCCTCTGGTGCGGTGTCGCGGGCAGCTTTGAGACGCTCCTCCTCGCCCGAATCGTCACGGGACTTTTCGGTGGGGTCATCGGCTCGGTCGTGCTTGCAATCGCGACCGACCTCTTCCCCGTTCAGATGCGTGGACGCGTCATGGGCCTGATCCAGACGGCCTTCGCCGCGAGTCAGGTGATGGGCATCCCGATCGGTCTGTACCTGTCGAACCGTTGGGACTGGCACGTCCCGTTTCTCTCGATGGCCGCACTCGGCCTGCTGGGGGGCGTTCTCCTCGTCGCGTTCATGAAGCCCGTCGCCGAGCACCTGAAACTGCCCCAGGAGAGCAGTGCCTGGATGCATCTCTTGCACACGGTGGCCGAGCCACGCAACCTGATCGCCTTCGCGACAACCGGTCTGCTTACGACCGGGGGTTTCATGCTCATGCCCTTCAGTAGTGCCTACGTTGTCGGCAATCTGGGCATCAGCCTGCATAGCCTGCCTACGCTCTACCTGGTCACGGGGCTGTGCACCATCGTTTGCGGGCCCCTCATCGGCAAGGCCGCCGACGCCTTCGGCAAGCTGCTAGTCTTTGCACTCGGAACCGCCCTGTCGATCTGCATGGTGTTGGTCTTCACGCACCTGCCCCCGGTTTCTCTGCCGGTGCTGATTCTCGTGAACGCGGCTCTCTTCGTCGGGATATTCTCGCGCATGGTGCCGTTCCAGGCGATCATGTCGACGATCCCTGAGCCAAGTCGCCGCGGTGCGTTCAATGCAGTCAATGCCACCACCCAGCAGCTCGCCGGTGGCGTTGCCTCCGTGATTGCAGGTCATATTGTCACGGTCGGCGCGGACGGTGCGCTCCAGCATGTGGGCCTGCTCGGATATGCCGTGGCGGGGGCGTCCCTGGCGACCCTGGCGCTTCTGTGGACACTGTTGCGCTATCGGCCGACTCCGGCCGCGACACAGGGTGCACCCGTCCTTTAACCCGTCCTTTAACCCTTCCTTTAGCCAGAAGGGATCACAGGATTTTCATGCCGGCGCTCGGCGTGTCTCGCCGATGTGATGACCTTAAAGCCAAGCCCGGGAGGGTTGCTCGACCGGCCGCTGCGACGCGCCTGGCATGACTTGCCTTGGGTTGCGTCCAGCCTTCGGTCCGGCTCACAGATTCCTGCAGCATGCCGGCGGCGCCGGCAGGTTCAGCCGGTCAAGAGACCCTCGACATAGCCGATCCTTTGACATCCTCCCCATCTCTAAAGCCAGGGGATTCCTACA
>PLEY01000013.1 GCA_003136595.1 Burkholderiales bacterium | reverse complement strand
GGAGGCCTCGTTGGAGGCCTCGTCGGAGACCCCATTGGAGACCCCACCGCGGGCCCCAATCTGGCATCGCAGCAGGCCCGTCGAGCGCAGGCCTGGTAGATCGAACCGACTCTAGGCCGCAACTCCAGAGTCGGCGTGGGCCGCGATCTGACCCATGCGGCCCGCCTCATAATCCAGGAAAGCCTGGCGGATCTCGGCTTGCGTGTTCATGACGAAGGGTCCATGGCCGACCACCGGCTCATCGATCGGCTCACCCCCCAGAAGCAGGACCGCGGCATCCTCCAGGGTCTCGATCGCGAGCGTCGTGCCGCTCCGCTCAAAGAGCGCGAGCTCCCCCGCGCCGACCTGATCGGCCCCAAAGGCGAGCCGCCCGGAGAGCACGAACAGCGCCGCCGTATGGCCTTCGGGCAATTCGAGCTCGATCTTCTTCCCGCCCTTCAAGCGCAGGTCCCAAAGGTTAATGGGCGTGAACGTCCTTGCAGGCGCCTTCCGATCACCCAATTCACCCGCAATGAGGCGCACCCTTCCCGCCCCGTCAGGCAGCTCGTGTTCCGGAATCTGTGCAGCCGTGATGCCCTGGTACCCCGGGGCGACCCCCTTGTGACGGGCTGGCAGGTTGACCCAGAGCTGGATCATCTCGAACGGACCGCCCTCTCGTGCGAAGCGGCTGCCGTGATATTCCTCGTGGACGATACCCGCGCCCGCGGTCATCCACTGCACGTCGCCCGGCCCGATCGAACCCCCTCCGCCCGCCGAGTCACGATGCTCGACCTCGCCGGAGTAGACGATGGTCACAGTCTCGAAGCCGCGATGCGGATGCTGGCCGACGCCGCGCCGCTCGCTGGTCGGCGTGAACTGCGCCGGACCCGCGTAGTCGAGGAGCAAGAACGGTGAGAGATCGCGCGCCGCATCGTGATAGGAAAAGATGCTGCGGACAGGAAAGCCGTCGCCGACCCAGTGGCCCTGCCGCGTGCGGCGGATGGCAAGCAGTTTTTTCATGGAAATCTCCGTGGTACGACAAATATCGGGGCCACCCGCGGGCCTTCAAGGGGGCCGGGGCGGGCCGGTAGGCGACCCAGCGGCCCGGCTGCTCGGCTCAGCGTCCGGGCGGCGCCTTTCGCATCAGCGTGCTCTTGCCGAACAGCGACTCGATCAGGTCCAGGGCCACTTCAGCGGTCCGGTTGCGCACGTCGAGCGCCGGATTGAGTTCCATCACATCGAGCGAGGCGAGGAGCCCCGTGTCCGCGATCATCTCCATGCACAGTTGCGCCTCGCGATAGGTGGGCCCTCCCGGCACGGTCGTGCCCACGCCCGGGGCGATCTCCGGATCCAGAAAATCGACATCGAAACTGACGTGCAGATGGGTGTTCGCGTCGATCCCCGCCAGCGCCAGATCGACGGTTGCGCGCATGCCCATCTCGTCGACGTAGCGCATGTCGAACACCTCGAGCCCGACCTCATGCACGAAGCGCTTCTCACCGGCATCGACACTACGGATGCCGATCTGGCGGATCGCCTTGGGACTGAGCGCCGGCACGTGGCCGCCGATCCCGGTCAGCTCGCTCGGCCCATAACCGCACAGGCAGGCAACCGGCATGCCGTGGATGTTGCCGCTTGGGGTGAGGACACTCGTGTTGAAGTCCGCGTGCGCATCGAGCCAGAGCACGCGCAGGGTCTTGCCCGTTTCGCGGCAGTGGCGCGCGACCGCGCTGATCGAGCCGATCGCCAGGCAATGGTCGCCTCCGAGCAGGATCGGAAAGCGTCCGCGCAGCAGCTCCTCATAGACCGCCGCGTGGGTTGCCTCGTTCCAGGCAACGACCTCGGCCAGGTGCCGGTAGCCGTCGTGTGGCCCTTGCCACGGATTGGCGGGGCCCGCAAGGTTGCCACGATCCTCGACCTCAAGCCCATGGCTCTCGAGGAGCGGGACGATGTTGGCCACGCGCAGGGCCTCCGGGCCCATGCCCGACCCCCGGGTGCCTGCACCGACGTCGGTGGGTGCACCGATCAGACTGACTTGCCGCTTCATCACCATCCATCCGATAGGGAAACCCTGGGACCCCACGGCGCTTGCCAGGGGACCCCGACACGGGTCGGGTTACACGCTTAGATTACCGCGATTTGGCATCAGGGTGCGGCCGACCTGCCCGCAGGCGCGCTGGTGTGACGGCCGACGCCATCATCGAACAAGGCGACTGGAGATAACGTCAGGAAATGCTCCGGTCCGGACTTGCGGAAGCCCGGGCACTGGGATTGCGCAGTGTGGAAGGTACCTACCTCAATAGTCTGGCGCATATCGCCTCGGACATTCTGGCCGATCACGTGTCCGCGCTCGCCATGAATCAGGAGTGTCTGGCGTTAACGCGAGCACTGGGCAACAAGATGGATGAGGCGGTTGCTCTGGTTAATGTCGGTACCGGGTTACTCTGGCAGGGCGATTTTGCGGGCAGTGAACGTTCTCTGCAGGAGGCGCTGCGGTTGTCGCACTCCAACGGTGACCGTGTCTCAGAAGCCATGACGCTGCCCGCGCT
>PLEY01000090.1 GCA_003136595.1 Burkholderiales bacterium | reverse complement strand
TAGTTCTGGAACACCATGGCGATGTCGCGCTCCTTGGGTTCCAGCTCGTTGACCAGCCGGGATCCGATATGGATCTCGCCGTCCGAGATCTCCTCGAGCCCCGCCACCATGCGCAGCAGTGTCGACTTGCCGCATCCGGAGGGGCCGACCATGACGATGAATTCGCCGTCGGCAACCTCGAGCGAGACGCCGTGGATCACGGCGCTCGTGCCGTAGCGTTTCCGGACATCCTTTAGCACCAGGGTTGCCATCTCATTTTTCCGAATCGACCAGGCCTTTGACAAACCAGCGCTGCATCAGGACCACGACCGCAGCAGGGGGGATCATGGCGAGCACCGCGGTCGCCATCACACGGTTCCACTCGGTGGCCGCATCGCCACCCGGGATCATGCGCTTGATGCCGATCACGGTGGTATACATCGACTCGTGCGTCGTGACGAGGAGCGGCCAGAGATACTGGTTCCAGCCGAAGATGAACATGATGACGAAGAGCGCCGCCATATTGGTACGGGACAGCGGCAGCAGCACGTCGACAAAAAAGCGTAGTGGCCCGGCGCCGTCGATGCGGGCGGCTTCCGCCAGTTCTTCAGGCACGGTCAGGAAGAACTGCCGGAACAGGAACGTCGCCGTGGCGCTCGCGATGAGGGGCAGCGTCAGTCCGGTATAGGTGTCGATCAGATGCAGATCGGCTGCGACCTTGTAGGTGGGCAGGATGCGCACCTCGACGGGCAGCATCAAGGTCACGAAGATCATCCAGAAGAACGTCTTGCGCAGCGGAAAGCGGAAATAGACGATGGCAAAGGCCGAGAGGATCGAGATGCTGATCTTGCCCGCCGCGATGGCGAGCGCCATGACGAGACTGTTGAGCAGCATGCGGTAGACCGGCGCGCCGGATCCCTGGGACGAACCATGGAGCAGGACCTGAGCGTAGTTTTCCAGCAATTGCGTGCCCGGCACGAGCTGCATGGGCACGGCCAGGGTCTCATCGAGCGTCAGGGTCGAGGCGACGAAGGCGACATACACCGGGAAGGCGACGACGGCGACACCGGCGATCAGCACACCATGGGAGAGCAGGTCCAGCCAGGGGCGGCGCTCGACCATCAGTACTGGACCTTCCTTTCCACGTAGCGGAACTGGATGAAGGTCAAGGCGATGACGATGACCATCAGGACCACCGACTGGGCGGCCGATCCGCCGAGGTCGCCGGCCTGTACGCCATCCTGGTAGACCTTGAAGACGAGGATGGCGGTGGCCTGTCCGGGGCCGCCGTGCGTCGCGGCGTCGACGATCGCGAAGGTGTCGAAAAAGGCATACACGACATTGACCACGAGCAGAAAGAAGGAGGTCGGAGAGAGCAGCGGCAGGACGATCGTGACAAAGCGCCGCACCGGGCCTGCTCCATCGATCGCGGCCGCTTCGATCAGGGACTTGGGAATCGACTGCAGACCCGCCAGGAAGAAGAGGAAGTTGTAGCTGATCTGTTTCCAGACCGAGGCGAGCACGATGAGGCACAGGGCCTGCGCGGGGTGAATCAGGTAGTCCCAGTCGAATCCGAGCGTCTGCAACAGGTGGGCGATGATGCCTAGGGAAGGGCTCAGAAGAAAGACCCAGAGGATGGCGGCCACGGCCGGTGCCACCGCGTAGGGCCAGATGAGGAGCGTCCTGTAGAGCGCGGCCCCGCGTACGATGCGCTCGGCGAAGACCGCGAGCACGAGCGCGGTGCCAAGGCCGAGGACGGCCACCAGCACCGAGAAGAGCGCAGTGACCCGGAAGGATTCCCGGTAGAGCGGGTCGTGGACGAGCTCCTTGAAGTTGTCCAGGCCCACAAACTGGCTGCGCGCGGCAAACACGTCCTGGAGCTGGGTCGACTGGAAGATGGCCTGGGCTGCCGGCCAGAAGAAGAACACCAGCGTGACCAGCATCTGGGGCAGAACCAGGGCATAGGGCAGCCACGGCGAGCGGAACAGCGCACGCTTTTCCATGCCCGCCTAGCCGCGCCGGTGATGCGAGATGAGCGCCACCTAGCTGCTGGTCTTCTCGAACTTCGCGAGGATCTCGTTGCTGCGCTGGACCGCCTCGTCAAGCGCCTGCCGGGCCGGTTCCTTACCGCTCCAGACCAGCTCGAGCTGCTCGTCGATGACATTGCGGATCTGCAGGAAGTTGCCGAGCCGCAGTCCGCGCGAATTGTCCGTGGGCGGCTTGTTCATGAGTTCCTTGACGGCCACGTCGAAACCCGGCTTTTCCTGGTAGAAGTTGGTCTTCTCCACCGCCTGATAGGCTGCGGTGGTGATGGGCACGTAGCCCGTACCCTCGTGCCACTCGATCTGGTTGTCGAGCGACGAGAGGTAGGCCAGGAACTTGGCCACGCCCTTGTACTCAAGCGGCGTCTTGCCCGACATGACCCACAGGCTCGCCCCACCGATGATGGCGTTCTGCGGGGCCCCCCCGACATCGGGATAGTAGGGCATCGGGCCCACGCCAAAGTCGAACTTGCCGGTTGCCTTGATCGTGGCATACGAGCCCGACGAGGTCATGATCATCTGGCAGTCGCCGCTGGTGAATTTGGCGAGCGGCTCGTCGGTCCGTCCGGCGTACGTGAACAGACCCTCCTTGGACCAGCGCGCCAGATCCTCGATGTGGCGCACCTGCAGGGGGCCGTTGAAGACCACCCGTGCCTCCGGCCCACCGAGTCCATTGTCCTTGGTGGCGAACGGGACGTTGTGCCAGGCGCTGAAGTTCTCGAGCTGCGCCCAGGACTGCCAGCCGGTCGTGAAGGCGCAGGGAAAGCCGGCCGCCTTGAGCTTTCGGGCGTCGGCCTCGACCTCGGGCCACGTCGCCGGCGCCTTGTCGGTTGCCAGGCCCGCCTTCTTGAAGGCGTCCTTGTTGTAGTAGAAGACCACCGTCGAACTATTGAAGGGCATCGAGAGCATGTTGCCGCTCGAATCAGAGTAGTAGCCCGCGACCGGGCCGATGTAGGCCTTGGGATCAAACTTCTCGCCGGCCTCGGCCATGAGCTTGTAGACCGGCACGATCGCGCCTTTGGCGGACATCATCGTCGCAGTTCCGACCTCGAAGACCTGCAGGATGTGAGGGGCATTCCCCGAGCGGTAGGCGGCAATCGCGGCCGTCATCGATTCGGCGTACTGACCCTTGTATACCGGCGTGACTTTGTACTCGCTTTGCTGGGCGTTAAACTTGTTGGCGATCGCCACGACCCGGTCGCCCAGGGGGCCTGCCATGGAATGCCACCAGAAGATTTCGGTCGTCGCACCAGCGCCGCCGGCGGCGCCCAGCAGACCGGCGGCAAGTGCGGCGCCGACCGCAAAGCGTCGAAAGTTCATGAACCGTCTCCAATGAGTAATTTAACTATTTTGCGGGCGTCATATGACAGGTTTGCGACAGGTTTACGACAGGTTTGCNNGCGACGCCCGGCGTAACCTTAGCCGACTGGCCCTCCAGAGGCAATCGGGGTTTGCGCGCGCCGCTTGGCCTCGTTCCTGGACTCGTGCCTGGCCTTGCGCTCGGCCCCGTTTCTTGAGCTCGATGTGAGTGCCCGCTTCAGTTCCTACGTCCGCCTGGTCCGCCTTGACCGCCCAATTGGCATCCTGCTCCTGCTCTGGCCGACCCTCTGGGCCGTCTGGATTGCGGCCGACGGTCGACCCAGTGCCCATATTCTTGCCGTGTTCATCATCGGCACGGTGCTGATGCGCTCTGCGGGATGCGCCGTGAACGACTACGCCGACCGGGACTTCGACCGGCATGTCGCGCGCACGCGCGAGCGGCCCGTCACGAGCGGCGCCATCGCCCCGGCTGAAGCGCTTGCAGTCGCAGCCCTCCTAAGCCTCGCGGCGCTGGCGCTGCTCGTCGGCATGAATGCGCTGACCTGGAGGCTGGCCGTGCTGGCGGCACTGATTGCCGCGAGCTACCCGTTCACCAAGCGGTTTTTCGCACTGCCACAGGCCTATCTCGGGATTGCCTTCGGCTTTGGGATCCCGATGGCTTTTGCGGCGATCCAGGACGGCGTGCCCGCCGTGGGCTGGGTGCTGCTCGCAGCCAACGTGTTCTGGGCCGTGGCCTACGATACCGAGTACGCCATGGTCGATCGCCCCGACGATCTGAAGATCGGCATCCGCACGGCTGCGATCACCTTTGGCCGATGGGATGTGGCGGCCGTCATGCTCTGCTATGGCGCTGCCTTGGCCCTGCTCGCTGTCGCCGGCTGGATGGCAGGACGGGGGCCGTTCTATCTCGCCGGCCTGGGCGTCGCGGCAGCGCTGGCCGTCCGCCATTTCCGACTCATTCGCAGCCGCGATCCGGCGGGCTGCTTTGCGGCGTTTCTGAACAACAACTGGCTGGGCGCCGTGGTCTTCGCCGGCCTCGCGCTCGATTATTGGACCAGCTAGCCGGGCCGCGCTCGGCAGGACGTCCGGCCACGCAGCAATTGCCAACTCAGGGGAGTCGGGGAGGGGGCTACCGGGGACTATCCGGAGCGAGAGGGGCTCTGTTCAACATTATTGGGCGCCGAACTCGCGGCCCATCTCCTCGGCCCGGCGCGCTGCCGCGCGGACAGCCTCGCTGATCAGGCCCTCGACCTCCGATGCGCTAAGGTGGGCGAGGGCAGCAGCGGTCGTGCCCCCTTTTGAGGTCACGCGTTCGCGCAGTACCGCAAGCGGATCCTTGGAAGCCTCGGCAAGCCTTATCGCGCCCCCGAAGGTGCCCAGTGCCAGGCGCGCGCTCGCCTCGGCGGACAGCCCGAGTTCGCGCGCGGCGTGCTCGAGCGCTTCGATGAAATAGAACACGTAGGCGGGCCCGCTTCCGGAGACCGCCGTGACGGCGTCGAGCAGTCCTTCCCGCTCGACCCACACCGTCGAGCCGACGGCGCACAGCAGTTGATCGGCAAGTGCGCGCTGCTCGGGACTTACCAGAGGCGTTGCGAACAGTCCCGTGATGCCCGCGCCGATCAAGGCGGGCGTGTTGGGCATCGCGCGCACGATCGGGACGTTGCGTCCCAGCCACTGCGCGATCGACGCGGAGCCGATGCCCGCAGCGATACTGATCACAAGGCCCGCGCCCAGGTGCGGACCCAAGGCGCAGGTCGCGGCACGCATCTGCTGTGGCTTGACGGCGATGATGAACGCGTCGCAGCCGGCAAGCCGCTCCGAGGGGGCGTCCAGCGTCTCGACGTCAAAGCGGGTCTCAAGCGCCGCGCGGACCGCGGCCAGCGGCTCGACGACCACGGGTGGTGCCGCGAGCGACCCCTTCGCGAGCAGACCGCCGATGAGGGCCGTGGCCATATTGCCGCCGCCGATGAAAGCCAGCCTAGACCGCATGGCGCACTCCAAACAGCGCAGTTCCGACGCGGACCATGGTCGCGCCCTCCAGAATGGCGGGTTCAAGGTCCGCCGACATGCCCATTGACAGTTCATCGACCCCGATTTGTGCTTCGCGCAACACATCCCGCAAGACTCTCAACGCAGCGAACGCGCTGCGCTCACGGGTGGGTTCGGGCGCGGGCTCGGGAATGCCCATGAGACCCCGCAAGCGTACTCCGGGCAAGAGGCTTACGGCTCGCGCCAAGGCCGGCAGTTGCTCGGGCGCAACGCCACTCTTGGTGGCCTCGCCGCTGATGTTCACCTGCAGGCACAGGTTCAAGGGTGCGAGGTGGGCCGGACGGTGGCGCGCGAGCCGCTCGGCAATGGCCAGCCGGTCGACGCTGTGGACCCAATCGAAATGCTCCGCGATGGCGCGCGTCTTGTTGCTCTGGATCGGCCCGATCATGTGCCACTCCAGAGGCCGGTCGGCACCTGATGTCAGCGCCCTGCGGGCCTCGAGCTCTGCCATCTTGGCAAGCGCCTCCTGGACATAGTTCTCGCCAAATGCACGCTGTCCGGCGGCGTGCGCCGCCTCGATGGCCGCCGCGGGAAAGGTCTTGGAGACAGCGATCAGGGCGACCGAGCCGGCCGGGCGCCGCGCCGCGGCTGTTGCGGCCTCGATACGCTGGAGTATGGCTTGCAAGTTCGATGCAATTGCGAACATAATCTTCTCGACTATCCGGACTTGGCCGTCTTTGGCAGATTCGTTAGCACGGGTCAGCCTGCCAGGATCGACCGCGGATGCCGCAGCCGCTCTCGGCAGGGCTGCGCAGCAATCAACACAAAGCAAAGGATTATATAGATGGACATCTCGGAACTGCTCGCCTTCGTGGTGAAGAACAAGGCGTCCGACCTGCACCTGTCGGCGGGCTTGCCTCCCATGATCCGCGTGCACGGCGATGTGCGTCGGATCAACCTGCCCCCCATGGAACACAAGGATGTGCATGGGATGATCTATGACATCATGAATGACGGGCAGCGCAAGTTCTACGAAGAGAATCTCGAGTGCGATTTTTCGTTCGCGATTCCGGGCCTCGCGCGTTTTCGGGTCAATGCCTTCGTGCAGAACCGGGGTGCCGGTGCCGTCATGCGGACCATCCCGTCGAAGGTGCTCTCGCTTGAGGAGTTGAACGCCCCGAAGATCTTCACCGAGATCAGCAATCAGCCGCGCGGTATTGTGCTGGTGACAGGTCCGACCGGCTCGGGAAAGTCGACCACCCTCGCCGCGATGGTCAACCATATCAACGACAACGAATACGGCCACATCCTGACTGTCGAGGATCCGATCGAATTCGTGCACGAATCCAAGAAGTGCCTCATCAACCAGCGGGAAGTCGGCCCGCATACGCTGTCGTTCAACAATGCCCTGCGCTCGGCGCTGCGTGAGGACCCCGACGTCATCCTGGTGGGTGAGTTGCGTGATCTCGAGACCATCCGGCTTGCTCTGACGGCCGCCGAGACCGGTCACCTGGTGTTCGGCACCCTGCACACCTCGTCGGCGGCCAAGACGATCGACCGGATCGTCGACGTCTTTCCCGCTGCCGAGAAGGAGATGGTCCGCTCGATGCTGTCCGAATCACTGCGCGCGGTCATCTCCCAGACGCTCCTGAAGACCAAGGACGGTGCCGGCCGCGTGGCGGCCCACGAGATCATGATCGGCACCCCTGCCATCCGCAACCTGATCCGCGAGAACAAAGTCGCACAGATGTATTCGGCGATCCAGACAGGACAGAATTTCGGGATGCAGACTCTCGACCAGAATCTTCTGGATCTCGTCCGGCGCAACGTGGTCTCGAATGCCGAGGCGCGCAACAAGGCAGCCCTCAAGGACAACTTCCCCGGTTAGGCCCTCCCGCTGCGGCGCATGCGGGCGGCGCTTGCTCCCGCCGGCGGCAATCCGTAGCGAGCAGGTGATCCAGACCCCCTCAACCCGATTCACGCGGCACATCCAGGATAAACAGCATGGAACGCGAACAGGCTACAAAATTCATGTACGACTTGCTCAAGCTCATGCTCAGCAAGAAGGGGTCCGATCTTTTCATCACCGCCGAGTTTCCACCGGCCTTCAAGATCGACGGCAAGGTCACGCCGGTCTCGAACCAGGCGCTCACGCCGCAGCACACGGCCGAACTGTGCCGCGCCGTCATGAACGACAAGCAGGCGGCCGAGTTCGAGGCGAAGAAGGAATGCAACTTCGCCATCAGCCCGGCTGGTATCGGCCGCTTCCGGGTCAACGCTTTCGTCCAGCAGGGTCGCATCGGACTGGTGCTGCGGACCATCACGACCATCATCCCCAAGGTCGAGGACCTCGGCATCCCGACGGTCCTAAAGGATGTCGTCATGACCAAGCGCGGGCTGGTCATCATGGTCGGTGCCACCGGTTCGGGCAAGTCCACCACGCTGGCCTCCCTGATCGGCTATCGCAACGAGAACAGTTACGGGCACATCATCACGGTCGAGGATCCGGTCGAGTACGTCCACCCTCACCGCAACTGCATCATCACCCAGCGCGAGGTGGGCGTCGATACCGATGACTGGCATGCCGCGCTGAAGAACACCCTGCGCCAGGCGCCTGACGTGATCCTGATCGGCGAGATCCGGGATCGGGAGACCATGGAGCACGCCATCGCCTTTGCCGAGACCGGTCACCTGTGCCTGGCGACACTGCACGCCAACAGTTCCAACCAGGCGCTCGACCGGATCATCAATTTCTTCCCCGAGGAGCGGCGACCGCAGCTGCTCATGGACCTGTCGCTCAACCTGAAGGGCATGGTGTCGCAACGCCTCATCCCGCTAAAGGACACCAAGGGCCGGATCCCGGCGGTCGAGATCATGCTGAACTCCCCCCTCATCGCCGACCTCATCTTCAAGGGCGACGTGCACGAGATCAAGGAGATCATGAAGCGCTCCCGTGAGCTTGGCATGCAGACCTTCGATCAGGCGCTCTTCGATCTGTTCGAGGCGGACAAGATCTCCTATGAAGACGCATTGCGCAACGCCGACTCCGTCAACGACCTGCGTCTGGCCATCAAGCTGCACAGCAAGAACGCCAAGGCCTCGGATCTGACCAAGGGCATCGAGCATCTGGACATCGTCTAGAGGCCCCAGCGCCCAGCCGCTTCATAGAGGAATCCGAGACATGACGTCGATCTACGAGTTTTCCGCCAACACCATCGATGGGCAGGAGGTGTCGCTCGCGCAGTTCAAAGGCAAGGTGCTGCTCATCGTCAACACCGCGAGCAAGTGCGGCTTCACCCCCCAGTACAAGGGGCTCGAGGAACTCTACGAGAAGTACCACGACCAGGGTCTCGAGATACTGGGTTTTCCGTGCAACCAGTTTGGCGGACAGGAACCGGGCTCGAGCGAGGAGATCCAGACCTTCTGCGAGACCAAGTTCGGCGTCAAGTTCCCGTTGTTCGCCAAGATCGATGTCAACGGCGCCAACACTCACCCGCTCTATGCCTTCCTGAAGGACGCGGCGCCGGGCATCCTCGGCAGCAAGGACATCAAGTGGAACTTCACGAAGTTCCTGGTCGGTCGCGATGGCGTCGTCGCCGACCGCTACGCCTCCACAACCAGTCCCCAGTCACTCGAAAAAGACATCCAGAAGGCGATCGGTCCCGCCTAGGGCTCGATGGGCGGTAGTGCGGCCGGCGCGCTGCGACGCGCGGAACCCTCGACCAGGTCGAAGCGGTACAGGCGGCACTCGATGGCGCCGTTGTAGAGCGGCGTGCGCCGGCTGGGGGCGAGACGCAGCTTCTTTTGCAACGCCAGGTCGGCCGAGAGGATCGAGCACCGCCAGCCCGCAAAACGCTGCTTGAGCGTGTTGCCGAATTCTGCGAAGAAGCTGCCCTCGTCGCTGGCACCTCGCAGCCCGATGCGCTGCCCATAGGGCGGATTCACAACGATCATGCCGGGCGCCGTCGTGGGACGGATATGGCGCGCATCCACCTGTTTGAGCAAGATCAACTCGAGTACGTCGGCAGGGACACCGGCGCGCGCGAGGTTCGCGCGGGTCTGCACGATCGAGTCACCCGCCACGTCGCTTGCGGCCAGGTGCGGATCACCTGCCAGGGACTCGAAGGGTGGCCGAACCTGCTCGGTGGCCCACAGGTCGCTATCGAAGGTCTTCAACTTCTCGAAGCCAAAGCGCCGCTGGCTGCCCGGCGCGATCCCAAGGCAGGTCTGGGCGGCCTCGACGATGAAGCTGCCGCTGCCACACATGGGGTCAAGAAGCGGTTCGCCCGGCCGCCAGCCCGCAAGACGCAGCACGCCCGCCGCGAGGTTTTCGCGCAGCGGCGCCTCGCCCGCCTCGGTGCGCCAGCCGCGCTTGAAGAGCGCGTCACCCGACGTGTCCAGGTAGAGCGTGCACTGGCTCTCGTCGAGGTACGCGTAGATGCGCACATCCGGCGCACGCGTATCGACGCTCGGGCGTCGGCCGGTCGCCGAGCGCAGGTGGTCACAGACCGCGTCCTTGATCCGAAGCGTTGTGAATTCGAGGCTGCGCAGGGGGCTGCGGGTCGCCGAGACGTCGACCCGGATCGTCAGATCGACGTCAAACCAGTCACCCCAGGGCTGACGCAGGGCGAGCTTGTAGATGTCGTCCTCGCTGCGATAAGGCGCGCGGGCGATCTGCCAGAGCACCCGGCTGGCAAGGCGCGAACGCAGATTGACGCGGTACGCCTCGGCGAGGCTTGCGCCCAGATGCACACCGCCCTGCACGATCTTGCCGGTGGCGACACCGAGTTCACCGAGTTCCTCGGCGAGCACCGCTTCGAGGCCGCGCGGGCAGGGAACAAACCAGTGCGCGCCCGCGGTCACCGGGCAGGGCCTGCCAGGGCTCGTTCGAGCAGATCGAGTCGATCCTGACCCCAGAAGCGCTCGCCTGCGAGGACGTAGGTCGGGGCACCGAAGACTTCGTCGCGCAAGGCGTCCTCCGTATGGCGCAGATAGGCCGCCGTCATGGCGTCGCCCTCGCTTTCCGCGAACAACCGGGCACCGTCCAGGCCCAGATCGTCGGCCAGATCGATCAGCGTCGCAGGCGCTGCGATATCGCGCTCCTCCTGCCAGACGGCGCGCCCGAGGGCGTGCGTCAACGCGAGCGCCACGCCGGCTCCGTGCGCGGCCTCGCCGGCAATGATGAGGCGCGCCCCGGCATCGCCTGCCACCGGGAAATGCCTGGGTGCCAGATTCAGCGGTATGCCGAGGAGCGCGCTGAAGCGGCGCAATTCGATGAGCCGGTAGCTCTGTCTCTGGGGCGCGCGCTGCCCGAGGGGCAGCCCTCCCGAGAGCGAGAAGACGCGCGCCAGGTCGACGGGCTTGACCCGCACCACAGCCCCGGCGGCCTGTGCCAGTGCCGCGAAGCGCGCGTGCCCGAGGAAGGTCCAGGGTGATTGCGGTGCGAGGTAATAATCGATGACGGGCGTGTTCATGGCTTCTCTCAGAATGGTTTGAGGACCACCAGAAGCACGATGGCCAGGAGCAGCAGGACCGGTGCCTCATTGAACCACCGGTACCACAGGCTCGAGTGATGGTTGCTGCCGGCCTGAAACTGGCGCAACAGGACCGCGCAGTAGGCATGGTACGCGATGACCAGGAGAACCAGCACGAGTTTGGCGTGGAGCCAGCCGTTGCCCGGACCCGCGAGACCGATGCCAAAACCCAGGAACAGCCACAGGCCGAACGCCACGGCGGGCACCGCAAGCAGTGTGGTGAAACGCAGGAGCTTGCGGGCCATGAGCAGAAGCCGCGCGCGCGCCGCGCCCTCGGACTCGAGGGCGAGGTTCACGTAGATGCGCGGCAGATAGAACAGTCCCGCGAACCAGGAGGTCACAAAGACGATGTGCAGCGCCTTGACCCAGAGCATCGCGCGGCCTAGCGGCGGATCTCGCCGTGACCGAAGACCACGTATTTCTGGCTTGTCAGGCCTTCCAGGCCCACCGGGCCGCGGGCATGCAGTTTGTCGTTCGAGATGCCGATCTCAGCGCCCAGGCCGTATTCGAACCCATCGGCAAAGCGGGTCGAGGCGTTGACCAGCACCGAGGCGGAATCGACCTCGCGCAGGAAGCGCAAGGCGCGCGCGTAGTCGCGGGTCACGATCGCGTCGGTGTGCCGGGAGCTGTAGGTGTTGATGTGCTCGATCGCGGCGTCGAGGTCTTCGACGACACGGATGGCCAGGATCGGCGCGAGGTATTCGGTCCGCCAGTCGAGCTCGGTTGCACTGCCGATGCCGGGGATGAGTTCGCGCGTGCGCAGATCGCCGCGCAGCTCGACGCCCTTGTCCGCATAGATGGCGGCGAGCGCAGGCAGCACCTGTGCCGCGATGTCGGCGTGCACGAGGAGCGTCTCCATGGTGTTGCAGGTCCCGTAGCGCTGGGTCTTCGCATTGTCGGCGATCGCGATCGCCTGGGCGATGTCGGCGCCGGAATCGATGTAGACGTGGCAGATGCCCTCCAGATGCTTGATCATCGGCACCGTCGCCTCCTGGATCAGACGCTCGATCAGGCTGCGGCCGCCGCGCGGCACCAGGATGTCGATGTACTGCGTTGCCGTGGCCATTGCGCCCACCATGGCGCGTTCGGTGGTCTCGACCTGTTGGACCGCGTGGGCCGGGAGTCCCGCGGCGGCGAGGCCCGCCCGGATGAGGCCGGCGAGCGCGAGATTGCAGGTGTGCGCTTCCGAGCCGCCGCGCAGAATCGCCGCGTTGCCCGACTTGATGCACAACGCCGCGGCGTCGATCGTGACATTGGGTCGCGACTCGTAGATGATGCCGACGACCCCGAGCGGCACGCGCATGCGCCCGACCTGGAGGCCCGAGGGGCGGGTGACCAGTTCACTGACGGCGCCGATCGGATCGGCAAGCGCGGCCACTTCCTCGAGGCCGCGGGCCATCAACTCGACACCCGCTGCGGACAGACCGAGCCGGTCGAGCGCCGCCGCGTCAAGCCCCGCCACGCGGGCCTTCGCGACATCCTCTTGGTTGGCAGCCAGCAGGTCGGGCGCGGCGCCGCGCAGCCGCGCTGCGATCGCGAGGAGCGCCGCGTTCTTCTGCCCGGTGCTGGCGCGCGCCATCTCGCGTGCGGCACGGCGTGCGGCGCGGCCCAGGACCTCGATCAAAGGCGCGGTATCAGGTGTGCTCAAAGCGTGGCTCTCATGTCGCGATCATCATGCCCAGGCGCAGCAATTCGTCCCAGATGTTGCCGGAACGCTGCGCTACGCGCAGGCCTTTTGCCATCTTATCGAGTTCCGCGGCGCGCTGCAGCGCCCGCACGAGCACCGCGGGCCGCACGCGGCGCAGCGCGGCCTCGTAGAGGCGCTCCCGGGCACCCCAGACCCTTAGTTCGCGCAGCACCGTGGGCAGGGGTCTGCCGCTCGCCACGGCCGCAGCAGCCCGCGCCAGGGTGCGGATCTCATCGGTCAGGACCCAGTGCACCAGCACGGGCGCATCACCCTCCGCGCGCAGGCCCTCGAGCGATCTGACGAGGCGAGCGCGGTCGCCGGCCAGCATCGCCTCATTGAGCTTGAACACATCATAGCGGGCGACGTTGAGCACCGCGCCCTGGACCTCTTCGAATGCGAGCTCGCCCGCGGGATAAAGCAGCCCGAGCTTCTGGATCTCCTGATGTGCGGCGAGCAGGTTGCCTTCGACACGCTCGGCAATGAAAGCCAGGCTCTCGGCCGCACAGCGCTGGCCCTGGCGCGCAAGCCGTGCCCCGATCCAGGCGCCAAGCTGGGCGCGCTCGACCTCAGGTATCTCGATCACCACCGCCCTGCCTTCGAGCGCCTTGAACCAGGCGGCGCCGCGTTGTTCACGCTCCAAGCGCGGCAACGTGATGAGCGTCATCAGGTCAGGGCTCTTCACCGCCGCGTGTGCCTGCAGCGCAAGGCTCCCCTCACGGCCGGGTTTGCCACCCGGGATGCGCAGATCGATCAGTTTGCGATCGCCGAACAGGCTCATGCTGCGCGCGCTTTCCTCGAGCAGGCTCCAGCGGAAGCTGCGTTCGTTGACGAGGACGTCGCGCTCGATAAATCCGGCGGCACGCGCGGCGCGACGGATCCGGTCGGCGGCCTCGATGACAAGAAGGTGCTCGTCCCCGGAGACGACGTAAAGCGGCGCGAGCGCAGCCCCCAGGTGGGTCTCGAGATCCTCGCTTCTCAGCTGCATGCTGCCTATTGCTCCGGCTTGATGGCCTCGATGCGCCTGAGGATCTGCTGCACGGCGTCGGCCTGCATGTCGGCAACCAGGTTGTTGATCTGGTTGTTCTCGGCCAGGACGGCATTGTTGTTCGACAGGATCAGCCGCGTTAAGGTCAGTTGGACCGGCGGGATGTAGATCCGGCCCTTGTTGCTGACGACGCGAAACTGGATGTGATAGTAGAGGTTGTATTCGGTTGCGAGTCCCAGACTGTTGATGGTCTGGATGTCCGACGTGACTGACTCGTGCTGAATCTCGAGCTTGGCCTCGGCCTGGGTCGCATCCGTCACGATGCGTGTCGGCCCGTTGTCGCGGA
The DNA here is from genome assembly GCA_003136595.1 of Burkholderiales bacterium. Lineage (GTDB taxonomy): Bacteria > Pseudomonadota > Gammaproteobacteria > Burkholderiales > Burkholderiaceae_D > BOG-994. Next base: position 22,661 of record PLEY01000090.1, on the reverse strand, counting down.
TGCTGCGTCGCAGGGAGACGGCGATCGGCGAGGTGTCGGCCACGCCGATGTACAGCGTCTTGAAGGGGATTGCCGTGGTGCCGCGCAACTGGAAGCCGCAGGCGCCGAGCGTGACGGCGCCCGCCGCCATGAGGAGCGCGAGGAAGCGGGGGGCGCGCAGCGTCTGCCGCACTAGAGGACGATATTCACGAGACGGCCGGGTACCAGGACGAATTTCTTGACCGGGCCGACGAGATGGCGCCGCACATTCTCATCGGCGAGCGCGATCGCCTCGATGGCTGCACGATCGGCGCCAGCCGGAACCCGTACGCTGCCGCGCAGCTTGCCGTTGACCTGGACGACCAGTTCGATCTCGTCTGCCGCGAGGGCCGCACTGTCGACCTCGGGCCAGGCGACATCGAGGATGTCGCCATGCTGCTCGGCAAAGCCGAGTTCGGTCCAGAGCACATGGGCCAGGTGCGGCGTGACCGGATAGAGCACGCGCAGGAGAATTCCCATGCCCTCGGCGAGAACGGCGGTGGTTCCCGGATCGGGGCGCAAGGCAGGCGTCGCGCGGCGCAGCTCTTCCAGGGCAATGCGGATCTTCATGGCGCCCGAGACGACCGTGTTGTACTTCAGCCGCCCGTAGTCTTCGGCAACCTGGGCCAGGTTGACGTGCACGCTGCGGCGCGTCGCACGCGCGGCCTCGGACAGGTCTGCCCGTGCCGGCGCATTCAGGGGCGCGCGATGTTCACGCAGCACCGGTTGCAGCGCATGGCCCATCGACCAGAGCGCTTCGATGAAGCGGTAGCCACCGGCGACATTGGCGTCAGACCAGACCGCCGAGAGCTCGGGGGGCGCGGCGAACATGGTGAACAGGCGCGCCGTGTCGGCACCGTAGCGCTCGACGATGGCGCGCGGCTCGACCACATTATTCTTCGATTTGGACATCTTCTCGATCCCGCCTAGCACCACCGGCAGGCCGTCCTCCCTGGATGAGGCGGCGACCGGTTTGCCCTTCTCATCGTGCTCGACCTCAACCTCGCCGGGATAGAACCAGCGCCTCTTGCCGCTCGTATCCTCGCGGTAGTAGCTCGCATTGAGCAGCATGCCCTGGGTGAACAGGCGTGTGAAGGGCTCGTCGAAGCGGACCAGTCCCAGGTCGCGCATGACCTTGGTCCAGAAGCGCGCATAGAGCAGGTGCAAGACCGCATGCTCGATACCGCCGATATACTGGTCCATCGGCATCCAGTAGTCGGTGCGCTCGTCGACCATGCGGGCATCGTTGCCCGGGCAGCAGTAGCGCATGTAGTACCAGGCGGAGTCGACGAAGGTGTCCATGGTGTCGGTCTCGCGCTCGGCCGGACCCGCGCAGACCGGGCAGACGCAGTCGAGGAAGCGCCGATCGCGCGTGAGCGGGTTGCCGCTGCCGTCGGGTACGAGATCCTCGGGCAGGACCACCGGCAGGTCCGCTTCGGGCACTGGCACCGCACCGCACACCGGGCAGTGGATGATCGGGATGGGCGTGCCCCAGTAGCGCTGCCGCGAGATGCCCCAGTCGCGCAACCGGTAGGTCACCTTCTTCTCGCCAAGGCCCTTCGCGCCGAGCAGGCGCGCGACCTCCGTGGTGGCGGCGACATACCCCAGCCCATCGAGGGCGCCGGAGTGGACGCAATGCCCGGACACCTTGTCGGCATACCACTCCTGCCAGGCCGCATCGGAGTACTCGCGGCCCGGCACCGCGACCACCTGCCGGATCGGCAGGCCGTATTTCTTGGCGAAGGCGAAATCGCGCTCGTCGTGCGCGGGAACGCCCATCACCGCGCCGTCTCCATAGGTCATGAGGACATAGTTGCCGATCCAGACCGGAATCTCGGCCCCCGTGAGCGGGTGGGTGACCGTCAGGCCCGTATCCATTCCGGCCTTGTCGCGCAAGGCGAGCTCGGCCTCAGACGTGCCGCCCCGCTTGCACTCCTCGATGAAGGGGACGAGCGCCGGGTTAGCCAGCGCGGCATGGACGGCGAGCGGGTGCTCAGGAGCCACGGCACAGAAGGTCGCTCCCATGATCGTGTCGGCGCGCGTCGTGAAGACGTAGAGCCGGCCTGCGCCGACCGGTGCACCCTCGGCCGTGGTCACGCTATGGGGAAACGCAAAGCGCACGCCCTCGCTCTTGCCGATCCAGTTCTCCTGCATCGTGCGCACGCGTTCGGGCCAGCCGGGCAGGCGGTGCAGGAGCGAGTCGAGCAGTTCCTCGGCGTAGTCGGTGATCTTCAGGTAGTAGCCGGGGATCTCGCGGCGCTCGACGAGTGCATTGGTGCGCCAGCCGCGGCCGTCGATCACCTGCTCGTTGGCCAGCACGGTCTTGTCGACCGGATCCCAGTTGACGACCTGGGTCTTCCGATAGGCGATGCCCCTCTCGAGCATCTTCAGGAACAGCCACTGGTTCCATTTATAGTATTTGGGGTCGCATGCCGCGAGTTCGCGCGACCAATCGAAGGAAAGGCCGAGCGGTTGCATCTGCGACTTCATGTCGGCGATGTTCGCGTAGGTCCAGGCGGCCGGAGCCACACCCTTCTCGATCGCGGCGTTTTCGGCCGGCAGGCCAAACGCATCCCAGCCCATCGGCATGAGGACGTTGTACCCCTTCATGCGCATGTAGCGCGCCATCACGTCATTGATGGTGTAGTTGCGCACGTGGCCCATGTGCAGCTTGCCTGAGGGGTAGGGCAGCATGGAGCAGGCGTAGAACTTCGGCTTCGGGGTGCCCTTCGCATCGCAGCTACCCTCGACGACCCGGTAGGCGTCGATCGCCGCCCAGTGCGCCTGCGCCCGTGTCTCCACGTCCTTCGGATGATATTTCTCTTGCATGGTCTGTGGGCTGGGCAATGACATGTCCGCAACGGCCGATCCGCCGGCTGTGCCAAAAGGCGAATTATACCTGCGCGAGGGGTGCAGCCCGCGCGGCAGGGGTCACGCGCGGCACGCCGGAAGGCGCTACTTGAAGAGGTTGCCCAGACCCTCGGGAATCTGGACCGGCACGGGCAGTCCGTTGAGCCGGCCCTTCGTGGCCTGGTTCAAACGCTCCTGGAGACGCCGCTGCAGTTCCTGGGCGAACACGGCGAAGAGATCATCGAAGCGTCCTGTCACAAAGAAGCGCGGTACGCCCTTCAACAGGCCAAGCTGCGCGGCGACCTTCAGCACGTCCTGCGGAGAGTAGCCGACCTGGTTCGGCTGGACCGCGATCCGCTCGCCGTTCTGGGCCTCGATATACGTATTGCCCTCGTAGACGCGGTCGTAGGTCCCGGCACTGCCATCGGGCGAGTCTTCGAGCAGCACCACGGTCTCGTGGTCAGTCCCCCGGATGCCCACGGTCGCCGCCGGCGTGCGGATATAGGCCTTCTCGGGATGGACCTTGCCGATCAGCCCTGTCAGGGCGCGTACCGAACCCTTGAACAGGTTCAAGACGCTGCTGTCGGTGGGCTTGGATTCGAATTTGTATTCGGTAAAGCGCATCTGGGTCTTCGGCCGCAGGGCGACGGCACCGCTGTCGATCATCTTGAAGAGCACCTCGCCGTCGGGTCCGGTGGTGACCGTGTCGCCCTCGGAGATCGGCTGACCCTGCTGTGCCGCGCGGCTGGCTCCGGAATTGTCCTGGATCGTCACGGCACCGGCGACGCGCTCGATGTTGCCGATGTTCTCTGCCAGGGCGGTGGCAGCAAGTCCGAACGCGAGGAGGAACGTCGGGATGAAGGCCAGCGCGGCGCTCCGCGCATAGCGCCGCACAGCACGCGGCAAAAGGATGTTCGTGTCAGTCATGCCAAGTCTCCAGGCAGGCGGGGCGCGGGCAGCGCGACCGTGCTTGGTTATAATCGATAGTCAGGCGCTCGGCAAGGCGAAGCAACTCGGCTTCGCGGTTCGGGCTGCTCTTGACTGGACGCCTTCGATCTCATGCCCGACCTACTGGACCAGCTCAATCCCGAGCAGCTGGCCGCTGTGACCCTGCCCGCGCAGTCCGCGCTGATCTTGGCCGGTGCGGGTAGCGGCAAGACCCGCGTTCTGACCACGCGCATCGCCTGGCTGATCCAGACCCAGCAGGTGAGCCCGGCGGGCATCCTGGCCGTGACTTTCACCAACAAGGCCGCGCGCGAGATGCAACTGCGACTCTCGACGCTGTTGCCGATCAACACGCGCGGCATGTGGATCGGGACCTTCCATGGCACCTGCAACCGGCTGTTGCGCGCTCACTATCGCGATGCCGGCCTGCCCCAGACCTTCCAGATCCTTGATTCTGCCGATCAACTCGCCGTTCTGAAGCGCCTGCTCAAGGCAGAGGGCCTCGATGACGAACGCTATCCCCCGAGGCAGCTCGCCTGGTTCATCAACCATGCGAAGGAAGAAGGACTGCGTGCGCAGAACGTCGAGATCCAGGACGATTTCAACCGCAAATTTGTCGAGCTGTATGCGCTCTACGATGCGCAGTGCCAGCGCGAGGGGGTCGTCGACTTCGCCGAGCTGATGTTGCGCAGCTATGAACTGCTGGTGCGCAACCAGCCCTTGCGTGAGCATTACCAGGCGCGGTTCCGGCACATCCTCATCGACGAATTCCAGGACACCAACATCCTGCAGTATCAGTGGGTCAAGCTCCTTGCCGGCTACGGCACCGCACAGCCGAGCGCGGTGTTCGCGGTGGGCGACGATGATCAGAGCATCTATGCATTTCGCGGCGCCAACGTGGGCAACATGGCGCAGTTCGAGCGTGAGTTCCATGTCCAGAACCTGATCAAGCTCGAGCAGAACTATCGCTCCCACGGCCATATCCTCGATAGCGCGAACGCGCTCATCGCGCACAACCGGACCCGCCTCGGCAAGCACCTCTGGACCGCGGCAGGTTCGGGTGAGCCGGTGCGGATCTACGAGGCGGCGACCGACGCCCAGGAAGCCCAATGGCTGCTCGAGGAGATCAAGGCGCTGGTCCGAGACGGGATGGCGCGCTCGGATGTCGCCATCCTGTACCGGTCCAATGCGCAGTCGCGCGTCATCGAACATGCCCTCTTCAACGCCGGCCTGCCGTATCGCGTGTATGGCGGGCTGCGGTTCTTCGAGCGCCAGGAGGTCAAACACGCGCTGGCCTATCTGCGGCTCATCGCCAATCCCGACGACGACAACGCCCTGCTGCGCGTCCTCAACGTGCCTGCGCGCGGTATCGGTGCGCGCTCGCTTGAACTGCTGCAGGACAGCGCCCGCCTGCATGGCTCCTCGCTCTGGGCTGCAGCCGCTCACCTGACGGGCAAGGCCGGTGCCTCGATCGCGGGATTTCTCCGCCTCGTGGACGGTCTGGCGGCGGCGACCGCGCCGATGACGCTCGCCGAGACGATCCAGCACGTCAACGCGGCGAGCGGCCTTCTCGCCCATTACGAGGCCGAGAAGGAGGGCCAGGACCGAATCGAAAATCTCAACGAACTGGTCAATGCGGCCGCCAGTTTCGCAGGCGAGCAGGGGCTGCCGCTCGATTGGCCGGCGCGCGCGCCGGCCCTGCGTGCCGACGATGACACCGTCACCGTGACCGAGGACGGGTCGGTGGTCAGCGCCGAGGTATCACCCCTCGACGCCTTTCTCGCGCACGCCTCGCTCGAAGCGGGCGACAATCAGGCACAGGCGGGCCAGGATGCCCTGCAGCTCATGACCGTACATTCGGCCAAGGGGCTTGAATTCGACGCGGTCTTCATCACCGGACTCGAGGAGGGGCTGTTCCCCCACGAGAACAGCACGGCCGAGGACGACGGCATCGAGGAGGAGCGGCGCCTCATGTACGTGGCCATCACGCGCGCGCGCCAGCGCCTCTACCTCAGCTTCTCCCAGTCGCGCATGCTCCATGGACAGACACGCTACAACCTCAAATCCCGGTTTTTTGATGAACTGCCAGGGGCTGCCCTGAAGTGGCTGTCCCCGCGCCGCGCGGCAGCGGGCGCGGCATCCACGCGCGCCTACTATGGTGCCGCGAGCTCGTGGCCGGATGAAACGCTGCCCCAGGTCTCGAACGCCCCCGAGTGGACCCAGATGCGGCGCGCCCATGCCAGTGGTTTTCGGATCGGCCAGAGCGTGGCCCATGCCCGCTTCGGTGAGGGCGTGATCATGAGCCTCGAGGGCAGCGGACAGGACGCGCGCGCGACCATCAACTTCGGGGCGTCGGGCATCAAGGTGCTGGCGCTGGGCATCGCCAAACTGAGTGCTGCCTAGCTCAGGGTCACCGGCGGCAGCACACCATTGTCGACGAACACCGTGCTGTAGCTCGGGTAGATCGAGCAGTAGGCGACCGAGACGATCACGAGCATGAGCGGGATGCCCACCACGACGGCACTGTTGCCAAGCCCGAGGAGCGCGAGGACGATACCCACGAGCGCCATCGCCGTGGTCCCTGCCACCAGCCAGCCGAGCCCGTAGGCACAGAAGGCCCAGTGGTTGCGCCACACCGCGGCACTGCTGAAAAAGAGCGCCTTCGTCACCGACATGCCGTGCCAGGCGACCAGGACCGGTGCATACCAGAAGGCCAGGTAGACCGGCAGGCTCGCGAGGATGTTGAGCACCGAGCTTGCGAAATAGTCGAAGGCCTCGGCGGGAGGCACCTTGCTCAGGTCAAAATTGCCGTTAGCATCGACCGCGGCGGCGAGCGGTCGGGGTGCCACGACCAGGTAGCTCACAAGCAGGATGAGGCCGATCTGGAGCAGTCCGAGCGCGAGCAGGGACAGTGTGGTGCGCCGATCGATGCGAAAGGCCCGGATCAGCACGGTGGGGTAGATGGGCGCGCCGCGCAGCGCCGTGCGGCTGGCTTCGATGAACCCTACCGAAAGGCCCGGGATGAAGGCGAGGAGCCCGACGTTGGCGGCCTCGCCGATGGCGCGCGCCAGCGTCGCAGGCAGCACCAGTGCGCACCACTGTCCGAGGAGATCCGCAGCCAGCATGGCCACGAGCAGGATGAAGACATAGCTCGCAAGCAGGGTCGCATAGTTGATCGGCTGCAGGCGGAACAGGCGCCAGCCCGCTGCGATCCACTCGAGGCCCTGGGCGGCAGAAAGCTTCGCGACGCGCATCGCCGCTAACCGGGCAGGACGGGCAGTTGGCCCGTCGGGGTGGTGCGCCTGAGTCTTAGGATGCGCTCGAAATGGCTCGGGTCGTGCGGCGTCAGAAGCGCGGCCGGTCGCGGACAGTGGATGTCCCACAGGCGCGAGAGCCAGAAGCGCAGGGCGGCCGCGCGTAGCATGACGGGCCAGATGGGGCGTTCTGGCGCCGCGAACGGCCGCACCCGTGCATAGGCTGCGAGAAAGGCCTGGCAGCGTTCCGTCTCGAAATGGCCGCTCGCCAGTTCGATGCACCAGTCATTCAGACTCACCGCGACATCAAAGAGCCAGTTGTCATAGCCCGCGAAGTAGAAATCGATGAAGCCGCCCAAGCGCTCGCCGTCGAACAGGGCGTTGTCGCGGAACAGGTCGGCATGGATCGGCCCGGAGGGCAGCTGAGGCTGCGCGGGCGCGAGGTGCGTGCCCTGATAAGCGAGTTCGTCCTCGAGCAGGCGCGCGCGCTCGAGGTCGAGATGGGGCAGGACCTGAGGTGCCGTGGCCTGCCACCAGGCGAGGCCTCTCAGGTTCGGCTGGCGCCCACCAAAGTCCGACCCGGCCCGGTGCATGCGGGCGAGCGCCGCACCCGCGAGCGCGCACTGCGCGGCACTCGGATGGGGCACCCACTTGCCGGCCAGGCGCGTGACGAGCGCAGCGGGCTTGCCACACAGGGTGCCGAGGAGCTCGCCGGTGCGACGGGGGATGGGTGCGGGGCACGCGATGCCGTGCTCCGAGAGGTGGCGCATGAGTTCCAGGTAGAAGGGCAATTCGGCCGGAGCGAGCCGCTCAAAGACGGTCAGCACGTACTGCCCGCTCTCGGTCGTGAGAAAGAAGTTGCTGTTCTCGATGCCCGCGGCAATGCCGGCAAAGTCGGTGACCGGGCCGAGCTCATAGTCGGCGAGCCAGCGCGCGAGTGCGTCGGCCCCGACCGGCGTGAAGACCGCCATGGGTTCCTGATTCGAAAAGGGTGGGGACGAAAACGGCTAGAACTCGAAGAGCACCCATTGTGGCGGGTGCACCCTCAGTCCGGCGGCATCGTCGGCATGGTCGGGGAGCGTCGTGAACGCGCCCTTGCCCTCCTGATCGACCATCATGTAGGGCGCGCCGATGCGCGGCGTAACGCGGATGGCGTAGAGCTTGCCGTGCACGCGGTATTCCTCGATCTTGTTCTCGCCGTCCTGGCGGGTGGTGACCGTCGGTTCGTTGGACCTCTGGATGTTCGAGCCGCCCTCGGGTGGGGGCGGCACGTCCGGAAGCGGCTCGAGCTTGGGAGGGCGCTCGAGCGGGTTGGGCTGCTGGGCCGACGACACGCCCGCAGCGAGGCCCAGGCCCAGGAACAATGCTGCGGCCCGCATGCGCCGTTTTGTACAGATCAACACAGCCGTCTCCAATCAAAGATAGAGCATGAGTTCGCGCTCCGAGGCGGTCGGTGTGAGCGCCCGGTTCGCATAGAATCCGAAGATGGCATCGACCACCTCTTCGGCGGTATCGCAGATCACCATGCGTTCGATGTCACCGGGCGCGATCAGGGCGCGCGTGAGCATCTGGGAGCGCATCCAGTCGATCAGTCCCGTCCAGAACGCCGCGCCGACCAGGACGATGGGCATGGACGGCGTCTTGCCGGTCTGGATCAGCGTCAGCGCCTCGCTCAGCTCATCCATGGTGCCGAAGCCGCCGGGCATCACCACGTAGGCCGCGGCGTATTTCACAAAGGCCACCTTGCGCGAAAAAAAGTGCCTAAAGCGCAGGCTGATATCCTGATATTCGTTGTCCGACTGTTCATGAGGCAACTCGATGTTCAGGCCCACGCTGGGTGATTTGCCGGCGAAAGCCCCCTTGTTGGCTGCCTCCATGATGCCGGGGCCGCCTCCCGAAATGACCGCAAAACCCGAATCGGACAGGCGCCGGCCGATCTGTTCGGCGAGCGCGTACTCAGCCGACTCGCGCGGCAGGCGGGCGCTGCCGAAGATGCTCACGGCCGGGCGGATGTTGGCAAGCCGTTCGGCCGCCTCGACGAATTCTGCGATAATTCCGAGGACATGCCAGGACTCGCGTGCCTTGGTGGCAGGTGCCCGATCGGTCTCGCGCTCGGCACCGCGCGCGCCGCTCCAGGCGCGGCGCTTGGTTCGATCCAGTTCGCGCAGGCTCGAGACGGATTTCGGATCTCTCATATGACGACTCTATTGTTGGTGGATGGCTCGAGCTATCTGTACCGCGCCTTCCATGCACTGCCTGATTTGAGAAACAAGGCGGGTGAGCCGACTGGCGCAATCTATGGCATCGTCGCCATGCTAAGACGCCTGCGGCAGGACTACCCCGCACAGTATAGCGCCTGCGTGTTCGACGCCAAGGGCAAGACCTTCCGGGATGATTGGTACCCCGAGTACAAGGCAACACGCAAGGCGATGCCCGAGGATCTGGTCCTCCAGATCGAGCCGATCCATGCGATCGTCGCCGCGCTCGGCTGGCCGATCCTCACCGTCGAGGGCATCGAGGCCGACGACGTCATCGGCACGCTCGCCAGGCGCGCCTCAGAGCGCCAGCTAAAGACCATCGTCTCGACCGGCGACAAGGACCTCGCGCAGCTGGTCGATGATGACGTGACCCTTGTGAACACCATGAGCAATGAGACACTCGACCGCGCCGGCGTCGCGGCCAAGTTCGGCGTGGGTCCCGAAGGGATCGTCGATTATCTGACGCTGGTCGGCGATGCCGTCGACAACGTTCCGGGCGTGGCCAAGGTGGGTCCGAAGACGGCGCTGAAATGGCTGCAGGAGTATGGCTCGCTCGAAGGCGTGGTCGCGCATGCGGCGTCGATCGGCGGCGTGGTGGGCGAGAATCTGCGGCGCGCCCTGGACTGGCTGCCCACCGCACGCCGCCTCATCACCGTGCGCACCGACTGCGACCTGTCGGCACACATGGCCTCCATCGAGGAGTCGCTGCGCTTTCGCGAACCTGACCCGGTGCAGCTCGGGGCCCTGTTCGAGCGCTACGGATTTCGCAGCTGGCTAAAGGAGGTCGGGGGTGATCCGGCCCCATCCGCGGGTAGCCAGGTCGGGCGGGCTGCCCTCGGGCCGGAGCTGTCCGCAAGCGCGCCCGAGGCCCCGCACCACACCCACTACGAGACGATCCTGACCGAGGCCGAGCTCGGCGCGTGGATCGCCCGTCTCGAGGCGGCGCCGCTTGCCGCATTCGACACCGAGACCACCTCACTCGAGCCGCTCGAGGCCCGTCTGGTCGGCATGTCCTTCGCCGTCGAACCGGGGCATGCGGCGTATCTGCCGCTTGGCCATCGCTCCCTGGACGGTGCCGGGACCCAGCTGCCGCTCGCGCGTGCGCTCGAACTCATCCGGCCGTGGCTGGAGAATCCCGCCCATGCCAAGCTGGGACAGAATCTGAAGTACGACACGCACGTGCTCGAGAATCACGGCGTGCACCTCGCAGGGATCGCGCACGACACGCTGCTCGAGTCCTACGTGCTCGAATCGCACCGCAACCACGGACTCGATGACCTGATCAGGCGCCATCTCGATCGCATACCGCTCACCTATGAGGAAGTGTGCGGCAAGGGGGCTGGCCAGATCGGGTTTGACGAGGTCGCCATCGACCGCGCCACGCAGTATGCCGCCGAGGACGCCGATCTGACGCTGCAGGTCCACCACGTCCTCTTTCCGCATATCGAGCGCGACCAACGGCTAAAGGCGGTCTATGCCGACATCGAGATCCCGACCTCGATCGTGCTGCAGAAAATGGAGCGCAAGGGCGTGCTGATCGATGCCCAACTGCTCGAGCGCCAGAGCCTTGAACTCGGGGCACGCATGGCCGAACTCGAGGCACGCGCCATCGAGCTCGCGGGCCAGCCGTTCAATCTCAACTCGCCCAAGCAGATCGGCGAGATCTTCTTTGACAAGCTGAAATTGCCGGTGGTCAAGAAGACCTCGAGCGGAGCGCCCTCGACCGACGAGGAAGTCCTGCAGAAGCTCGCGGAGGATTATCCGCTGCCGCGTGTGCTGCTCGACTACCGGACAGTCTCGAAGCTCAAATCCACCTATACCGACAAGCTGCCGCGCATGGTGCGCGCCGACACCGGACGGGTCCATACCAACTATGCCCAGGCCGTGGCGGTCACCGGCCGCCTCGCTTCGAACGACCCCAACCTGCAGAACATTCCCATCCGCACTGCCGAGGGGCGGCGCGTGCGCGAGGCCTTCATCGCCGCGCCCGGCCACGTGCTGGTTTCAGCGGATTATTCGCAGATCGAACTGCGCATCATGGCGCACATCTCCCAGGACAGCAACCTGTGCGCGGCCTTTGCGCGCGGTGAGGACGTGCACCGCGCGACCGCCGCCGAGATCTTCGGGATCACACCCTCGCTCGTCTCGCCCGAGCAGCGCCGCTACGCGAAGGTGATCAACTTCGGCCTCATGTACGGCATGAGCGCGTTCGGACTCGCGGCGAACCTGGGCATCGAGCGCGATGCCGCGAAACTCTATATCGACCGTTATTTCGAGCGCTACCCGCAGGTCGCGCAGTACATGCAGCAGACCCGGCTTGCGGCCAAGCAGCAGGGTTATGTCGAGACCGTGTTCGGCCGGCGGCTGTGGTTGCCCGAGATCAACAGCCCGAACGGTCCGCGCCGTCAGGCCGCCGAGCGCGCAGCGATCAATGCGCCGATGCAGGGGACCGCGGCAGACCTCATCAAGCTGTCGATGATTGCCACGCAGCGCTGGATCGAGACCGAGGCGCTGCGAAGCGCCATGGTCATGCAAGTGCATGACGAACTGGTTCTTGAGGTGCCCGATGCCGAGATCGAGGAGGTCAAGCTGCGGCTTCCCGAAATCATGGCCTCGGTGGCCACTCTCGCCGTGCCTCTCCTGGCCGAGGTCGGCGTCGGCCTGAACTGGGACCAGGCCCACTGACCAAAGCGGCGCGCATTCCCCTGGCGAGGCGCAGAGCGCGAGGAAGGGGCGCGGCGCTGCCCTGGGTAGCTTGTGGCCGATGCCACACCTGGCGTGATACCCCTTTGACATTGCGGCAGGGCCTCGTGCACACAGCCTCGACAGCAGCCTTGCGGCTGGACTGGACCAACGTTGCGCGACGCTGTAACGGATTTCTCCAGGTGGGGGCGGGCACTGCGAACCGGCGTCCTGCGCCACGACATGCTAACGCCCACGCCTGGGGAGAATACGCCAAGCGCTAAGCCGTGGCGCGCAAAGGCGCCCCACGCTCGCGTCGCCGAAGCAGGAAACCCCCACGCCAATGACGCAGGCTGTTTCGTGGAGGAAGACTTCATATTTTCCGGGCGACGCTGGTGCCGGGTTCTAGACCAGGTGCAAGATGCCGATGAGCGCGCCCGCCGCGATCAGCCACATCGGGTTGATGCGCGTGCCGGTCACCACCGCGACGGTGGCCGCCGTCAGAAGGCCGCCGCGCCAATTGGCGTCCGAGGCCTGCACCAGGACCCATCCCCCGGCACACAGCAAGCCGACCGAGACCGGAGCCAGTCCAAACCGCAGCGCCCGGCCGAAGCGCCCTGCGCTGCCCCCCCGCTCACTCGCGCGCATGAGCGTCAGCGTCAGCGTGACCGGAGGCACGATGATCGCGAGCGTTGCCACCAGCGCGCCGGGCCAGCCGGCGACCCACCATCCCACCAGAGTCACGTAGAGCATGTTCGGACCCGGGGCCGCCTGGGCGAGCGTGTAGGCGGCGGCAAACTGCTCGCTTGTGATCCAGTGATGGGCATCGACGACATAGCGATGGATGTCCGGGGCGAGCATCACCACCCCGCCGCCGACCGCCATCATCGAGAGCAGCGCGAAATGTGCTCCCATCTCCCAGAGCGTTGCGGGTCCGTCGGCGGCTTCCATCATTTCTTTTGCCAGAATGCGAGCAGCACCGCGAATGGTCCGAGCACCGCCACCACCGCCGCCAACGGCCAGCGCAAGAGGCCCACGCCGGCAAATGCCAGGACGGCAAAACCGGTGAGGGCGACGCGCTCGGCCCAGGTGGCCTGGCGGGCCTTGAAAAGCGCGATCGCCATCTTCACTGCAGTGGCGAGGATGAGACCGGCCGCTACTGCGGCCATGCCTGAGAGCGCGGCCCGCACTGCCGGCACGCTGCCAAAGCGCTGATAGGCGGCGCCGAGGAGGATGACGATGACAATCGGCCCGGTGACGATCCCCGCCAGTGCCGCGAGCGCCCCTGCGACGCCCGCCTTGCGCCAGCCGACCATCACCGAGACATTGCAGATGGTCGGTCCGGGAAGGATCTGCCCGAAGGCGAACATCTGCGCGAACTCCTCCGCGCTGACCCAGGCGCGGGTCTCGACCAGATAGCGATAGGCAAACGGCATCACGCCGCCGAATCCCGAGAGCGCCATCTGGGAGAAAGCGAGGAAGATCTGGAGCGGCCCGAGCTCCTCGATGCTGCCGGCGTTCTCGCCCGGGCCGCCTGATGCGTCCATCAGGAGGTCTGAACACCGCGGGCGAAGTCAGACTGGGACCCGGGGCCCGGAGAGAGCAGCGTCGGCTCGGGATGCGGGGAGCGCGCCAACGCCTCCGCCCGGCAGCGCGGCTGCGCGCCAAGGACGAACCCGGGAATCGAGATCAAGGGAGCGGTTGCAGACAGATTGATCGGGAAGTCAAATTATATCGATAGACAGGATTCTGCAAACCGGTACTGCAGCCCCCAGGCGCGTTCTCCACGAAGCCAGCCAAACGGGCTAAACTACGCGCCGAATCGCTGCACCGAATCGTTGGGTCGCGGCGCAGGCGCGCTGTCCGCGCAATTCGCGTCGCCCCCCGACCACTTCTCTGGAGATGCCCGTGAGTTTGCTCGATCAAGAACTGAAAAGCCATTTTCCCAAGGCCGAGACGACGCGGCGCGGATTCATTCTCACCTCGCTGGGATCGGGCTTCGCCGCAGCGGTGTTGCCGGTCGCGGCGGCGACCATCCACACCGATGCCACCGGTCTCACGGAAGGCGAGGTGAAGATACCCGTGGCCGACGGGCAGATCCCGGCCTACCGGGCCCAGCCCAAGGGCAAGACCGACCTGCCGGTGGTGCTGGTCGTCCAGGAGATTTTCGGGGTCCACGAACACATCAAGGACCTGTGCCGCCGCCTCGCCAAGGAGGGTTACCTCGCTGTCGCGCCGGCACTCTACGCACGCGAAGGCGACCCGGCCCAATACCCGACGGTCCCCGAACTGATCTCCAAACTGGTCTCGAAGGTGCCCGATGCCCAGGTGATGAGCGATCTCGACGCGACCGCAGCGTGGGCTCGTGGACATGGCGGCAACGCGACCCGGCTGGCGGTGACCGGCTTTTGCTGGGGCGGCCGCATCACCTGGCTGTACGCGGCGCACAACCCGCACGTCAAGGCCGCTGCCGCCTGGTATGGGCCGCTGGTGGGGCAGACCTCGCCGCTGACCCCACGCTTTCCGGTCGATCTGGCCGGAGAGCTCAAGGCGCCCGTGCTCGGTCAGTACGGCGGCCGTGACCAGGGCATCCTTGCCGAGCATGTCGAACGCATGCGCCGGGCTCTGGACGAGGCGCGGGGACCCGCGAGCGAGTCGGTCATCATCGTCTACCCCGATGCCGCCCATGGCTTTAACGCCGACTACAGGCCAAGCTATTCCGAGGCCGACGCGAAACTGGCCTGGAGCCGGATGCTCGACTGGTTCCGGCGCTATGGGGTCGGCAGCGAGGGCTGATCGAGCCTGGCGCGAGCCGGCTCGCGTGCGCTTGAACCCGCCCACCACGTGGGGCCGCCGAGAACGAACCGTATAATCCGCCTGTCACTGGCCGGCGCTGCCGGAACCTCCTGGAGAGCCCCATCTCGGCGTCCCTCATCATGACGATCGCAGCGACGCTGGCGGTCGCCTCGGTCAGCATCGGTGTCGGCGCGCACCTCACGTTCCGTCTGTTCGCGCGCTTTCTCGAGCCGATGGTGAGTTTCTCGATCGGGATACTCCTTGCGACGACCTTCTTGCATCTGCTGCCCGACGCATTCGAATCGGTGGCCCGCCGCTCGACGCTTTTTGCCACCATGCTCGGCGGGATCCTCGGATTCTTCTTTCTCGAGAAGCTCGCGCTCTATCGGCACAGTCACCACTATGAGGGGGACGGTCATGGGCATGAGCACGGCCATGACGCGCGCGCGGCGGGTCACGGCGGCGCCCTCGTCCTGGTTGGCAGCGCATTCCACAATTTTTCGGATGGCATCCTGATCGCCGCGGCATTCCTCGCAGGGCCCCTGGTGGGAATGGCTGCAGCGCTGTCGATCCTGACGCACGAAGTACCCCACAAGATCGGCGACTTCCTGGTCCTGCTTAACGCCGGGATCTCGCGGCGCCGTGCCTTCACCTATGCCCTTGCCGCCAGCCTATGCATTGTCCTTGGGGGTCTTGCCGGACATTTCCTCCTCGAGCGGCTGTCGGTCTGGATTCCATTTGTGCTGGTCATCGCCGCGGCGAATTTCACCTATATCGCGCTCTCCGATCTCGTCCCCCGCATGCAGCGCGGCCGCGCCCTCGGGGACGCCTTTTCCCAGGCCCTGCTCATCGCTTGCGGCACGGGCATCGTCGTGATCCTCAACCAGTGGCTCGATTTCGCCCGCTAGCCTCTGGCGACCGGACGTGAGGGGCTGGCACACCACTCGCTCCAGGAGCCCGGGTAGAGGGCCGTACCGTGCAGTCCGGCGACTTCCATGGCGAGCAGGTTGTGACAGGCGGTCACGCCCGAGCCGCACTGGTGGACGACATGACCTGCGACATCTGGACCGGTGAGCGCGAAGAACTCCGCGCGCAGGTCGGCGGCCGGCTTGAAGCGGCCATCGGACGCCAGATTGTTCTGGTAGAAGCGGTTGATCGCATGCGGGATGTGACCGGCCACCGGGTCGAGCGGCTCGGTGTCGCCCCGGTAGCGATCGGCGGCGCGTGCGTCGATGACAAGGAGTGTCCCGTCGTCGAGGTGGTCGAGCAACGTGGCCGCGTCGACGCGGGCCACTGCGCTCGTGCGCTGGACTACGGTGCCGGTCTGTGGGCGCGGCAGGGTGTCCTCGAGGGGAAGGCCCGCGCGGCTCCACGCGCCAAGGCCCCCATCGAGCACCGCCACGGACTCATGGCCGATCCAGCGCAACAGCCACCACAGGCGGGCTGCATAGATGCCGCCAGACGCGTCATAGCCGACCACCTGGGTCGAGTCGTTCACGCCGTGGGACCGCAGGAACTGCACGAACTGCACGGGGTCTGGCAGCGGATGTCGACCATTGGTGCCGGTTTTCGGACCTGCGAGATCCTGGTCCAGATGCGCAAAAAACGCCCCCGGGATGTGCGCCTCCCGATACGCGAGGCGGCCCGCGTCGGGCTGGGCCAGGTCGTGCCGGCAGTCGAATATGACCCAGTCTGCCTGCTGGCGATGGGCATTGAGGTTCTCTGCCGAGATGAGGGTCGTGAACATGAGCGTTTCTCCAGCTGTTCCGGGAGCGTCGTCAGCGTTCTGCAGGGCACTAGGCCCAGGGATCGAGGGCCATGCGCAGCCACTCGTGAAAATGCTGCATTCCATCTTCCATCGGCGACTGGTAGGGTCCGACCTCCGAGACGCCACGCTCCATGAGGGCACGCCGGCCGGCATCCATGCGCAGGGCAATCTCGTCGTCCTCCACACAGGTCTCCATGTAGGCCGCCTGCTCCGCGCTAACGAAGTCGCGCTCAAAGAGCGCGATCTCCTCCGGATAGTAAAATTCGACAATGTTGGTGGTCGCCTGCGGGCCCCGCGGGATCAGCGTCGAGACCACAAGGACGTGCGGATACCACTCGAGCATGACGTTCGGATACATGGTCAGCCAGATCGCGCCTTGGGCAGGAGCCACACCATGGTTGAATTTCAGGACCTGCTCGTGCCAGTACTTGTACTTGGGGGTGCCCGGGCGGGCGAGCGCTGCGTTCACGCCCACGGTCTGGACGCTAAATCGGTCCCCGAATTCCCAGCGCAAGTCTTCGCAAGTCACGAACTGCCCGAGTCCTGGATGGAACGGCCCCACGTGGTAGTCCTCGAGATAGACCTCGATGAACGTCTTCCAGTTGTAGGGACATTCATGGATCTCGACGCGGTCGAACATGTAGCCGGAAAAATCGAAATCCGGTACGGTCAGGGCGGCGAGGTCGGCTGCGACATCGCGTGGCCCCTCGAAGAGCAGGCCGTTCCAGTTCGACAGGGGCTTGCGCTCCAGATTCAGGCAGGGGTTGTCGGAAAACCGGGGCGCCCCGAGAAGCTCGCCCTGCAGATCATAGGTCCAGCGGTGCAGCGGGCAGACGATGTTCTTCGTGGTGCCGCGACCGTTGTACATGATCGCCTGGCGGTGGCGACAGACGTTCGAGAGCAGTTCGATGCCCCGCTCATTGCGCACCAGAAGGCGCCCGTCGCGCTCCTGCGGCAGCGTATGGAAGCTGCCAGGCTCGGTCACCATCAGTTCGTGGCCGACGTAGCCCGGCCCGGGCTTGAACAACAATTCGATTTCTCGCTGGAAAAGCGACTCGTCGAAGTAGGCTGAAACCGGCAGTTGCGCCGTGCTGCGCGCAAGTTTCTTACGGCTTCCCAGATCGGACATCCCAACCCTCCCGAATTGATGCTCGAAGGCGAATTAAAGAAAGCGCCGAAGCGGAAAACCTTTTATTCTACCTGAGTGGCCTCCAAAAGCCGCCGGTTCTGGGTGAAATTGACCTGTTTCCGGCCCCGTGTGGCAGCAAATCCCCATCCCTTGCCCGGTCTTCGCCGGGACTCGGGTGAAGATCCGCGGCTTCGTTTAAAATCAGGGTCTTGGGGCCTGCTTTCGACCTTTGTGACAGAATTCGGGCAGCAGGGTTGTCCAAGCGCGCAGCGACGCGTCGGGGCATGCGACGGGGAATGGACAGTGGTGACCAATAAAACTGAAACGGCTGCGCCCGCTCGTGCGCCGGTCTCGTTTGAAGAGGCGATGCGCGAGCTCGAGGCGATCGTTGGCCGCATGGACGACGGCTCGCTCGGACTGGAAGAGTCACTCGCCGCCTACAAGCGGGGTGCCGAGCTGGTGCGACGCTGTCAGGAGGCGCTCGAGGCCGTGCGTGAGCAGGTGCAGGTCCTAGACGGCGAGATGCTAAGGCCCGCCGGCGAGTTGCTGAGCGAACGGGGTCCTGATGCGGGATAGCGACACCGGGCTCTCCCTGGGCGCCTGGATCGCATCGGTTCAAGAGCGAGTGGAGCGTCGTCTGGAGGCCTGCCTGCCCGGCGCCGGCGAGACGCCCGCGCGGCTGCACGAGGCGATGCGCTACGCCGTCCTCGGAGGAGGCAAGCGGGTCAGACCGCTCCTCGCGTTCGCGGCCGGCGAGATGGCAGGCGCTCCGCTGGCGGTGCTTGAGCATGCCGGTGCTGCAGTCGAGCTGATCCATGCCTACTCGCTCGTGCACGATGATCTGCCTTGCATGGACGACGACGTGCTGCGGCGCGGCAAGCCGACCGTGCACGTGGCCTACGACGAGGCGACGGCGCTTCTGGTCGGCGATGCGCTGCAGAGTCAGGCGTTCGAGACGCTCGCCAACTCGGGGGCCGCGCCCGCCGACGCCCTGGCGATGGTCGGCTGTCTTGCTCGGGCGAGTGGCTCGCGCGGCATGGCCGGTGGGCAGGCGATCGATCTGGCCAGTGTGGGCTCGCGCATTGCACGCGCGCAGCTCGAGCACATGCACCGCCTGAAGACCGGTGCGCTCTTGACCGCAAGCGTGATGCTGGGCGCCCTGGCTGCGGGCAATGTGACGGGCGCGACGGAGCAGGCGCTGCTTGCCTATGCACGCGCGGTGGGTCTCGCGTTCCAGGTGGTCGATGACATCCTCGATGTCGAGACCGATACCGTGACGCTCGGCAAAACCGCCGGAAAGGATGCGATGCAGGACAAGCCGACCTATGTGTCGATCCTCGGGCTGGCCGAGTCCAAGGCGCTCGCGGAGGACTTGCGGCGCGAGGCGCATGCAGCGCTCGAGCCCCTCGCGGGGCGCGCGCGCAGGCTGGGTGAACTGGCTGACTTCATCGTCCTGCGCAAGCATTGAAGAACTGGAGACTGACCTGGCGTTGGTGATGTTCCAAAAGAGGAACCATGTACGATCTGCTCAACACGATTAACGACCCGAACGATCTGAAGAAACTGGATCGTAAGGATCTTCTTGCGCTCGCCGACGAGCTGCGCGCCTTCGTCCTCGATTCGGTGTCGAAGACCGGGGGCCATCTGTCCTCGAATCTCGGCACGGTCGAGCTGACCATCGCACTGCACTATGTGTTCGACACGCCCGCGGATCAACTCGTCTGGGACGTGGGCCATCAGACCTATGCTCACAAAATCCTGACCGGGCGCCGCGACCGCATGGATTCGCTGCGCCAACTGCATGGCATCTCGGGTTTCCCGCGGCGCGTGGAGAGCGAATTCGACACGTTCGGCACGGCCCATTCGTCAACCAGCATCTCGGCCGCGCTTGGCATGGCGGTCGCCGCGCGCCTGCAGGGGGACGAGCGCCATAGCATCGCCGTCATCGGCGACGGCGCGCTCTCGGCGGGGATGGCATTCGAGGCCTTGAACAATGCGGGCGTCATGCACGACCTGCGCCTGCTCGTGATCTTGAACGACAACGACATGTCGATCTCGCCGCCCGTGGGCGCGCTGAACCGGTATCTGGCGCGACTCATGTCCGGGAAGTTTTACGCCGCCGCCAAGCAGATGGGGCGCAGCGTCTTGGGTGTGGCGCCACCGCTTCTGGAACTGGCCAAGAAATTCGAGGAGCACGCCAAGGGCATGGTGGTCCCGGCGACCCTGTTCGAGGAGTTCGGATTCAACTACATCGGCCCGATTGACGGGCACGACCTGGAATCGCTCGTCCCGACCCTGCAGAACTTGAAGCAGCTCAAGGGCCCGCAGTTCCTGCACGTGGTGACCAAGAAGGGTCAGGGGTACAAGCTTGCCGAGGCCGATCCGGTCCTCTACCACGGCCCCGGCAAGTTCGATCCGTCCGTGGGAATCCGGCCGCCCACCTCGGCCAAAAAGACCTACACGCAGGTCTTTGGCGACTGGCTGTGCGATATGGCGGCCGCCGACTCGCGGCTGGTGGGCATCACTCCGGCCATGCGCGAGGGCTCGGGGCTCGTGGACTTCGAGAAGCGCTTTCCGGAGCGCTACTTCGATGTGGGGATCGCGGAACAACATGCGGTGACGTTTGCGGCCGGCCTCGCCACCCAGGGGCTCAAGCCCGTCGTGGCCATCTACTCGACCTTCCTGCAGCGCGGCTACGACCAGTTGATTCATGATGTTGCGTTGCAGAATCTCGATGTCACGTTTGCGCTTGATCGGGCCGGCCTCGTGGGTGCCGACGGCGCGACCCACGCCGGCAACTACGACATTGCCTTTCTGCGCTGCATTCCGAACATGGTGCTGATGGCCGCCTCGGACGAGGATGAATGCCGCAGGATGCTGACGACCGCGTTCCGCTATCCGGGCCCGGCGGCGGTTCGCTATCCGCGCGGCGCCGGTACGGGCGCCGTCGGTGTGCCCGAGTTGACCGATTTGCCCCTGGGTCGCGGCGAAGTCCGGCGCTTGGCGAGCAGCGGCGGCCCGCGGGTCGCCATCCTCGCCTTCGGCACGATGGTTGCGCCGAGTCTTGCGGCCGGGCAGACGCTCGACGCCACGGTCGCGAACATGCGCTTCATCAAGCCCCTCGACGTGGAACTGCTCGCCCACCTGGCCCGTGAGCACGACTTCCTGGTCACGGTCGAGGAGGGCGCCGTCATGGGCGGCGCGGGTTCGGCCTGCGCGGAGGCGCTCGCTGCCCTCGCCATCGCCAAGCCGATCTTGCATTTGGGGTTCCCGGACCAATTTATCGACCATGGAGACCCGGGTAAACTCCTCGAGATGCTTGGCCTTGATGCCAAGGGTATCGTCGAGTCGATCCGGAGGCGGTTTTTCGCCGACAGTCCGCAAAGCGAGCCGCGCCTCATCGTCAGCAACGGCTAAGGCGCCGCGAATTTCCCACTTTTAGGACCGGCCTGGGTGCCGGACTTGCAATGAACGCTCCTGAACCCATCCGTCCTGCCCCGCTGCCCGATGTCCAGGGTCTCGCCGATCAGCGCCGCCTCGCCATCCAGAAGGTCGGCGTGAAGTCGGTTCGCCACCCGCTGCAGGTGCGCGAGATCGGTGGCGGCGTCCAGACCTCGATCGGTCTGTGGAGCCTCGCGGTCGAACTGCCCGCCGAACAGAAGGGCACCCACATGTCGCGCTTCATCGCGCTTCTCGAGAACCACTCGGCGGCACTGGATGCAGCCGGCCTGCGGTCCATGCTGACCGCAATGATCGAACTGCTCGAGGCGAAGACCGGTTCCATCGAGGTCTCATTTCCGTTTTTCATCCGCAAGACCGCCCCGGTATCGGGAGTGGCGAGCCTCATGGACTACGCCGTCACCCTGACGGGTACGATCGATCCCGACGGCACCCAGATCACCCTGAAGGTCGAGACGCCCGTCACGAGCCTGTGCCCGTGCTCGAAGGAGATCTCGGAATATGGCGCGCACAATCAGCGCTCGCACGTCACCATCGAGGCCGAATTGACCGGATCCCTCGCCATCGAGGAACTGGTCGGCATCGCCGAAGAGGAGGCCTCGTGCGAACTGTGGGGGCTGCTCAAGCGCCCCGACGAGAAATTCGTCACTGAGCGCGCCTACGACAATCCGAAATTCGTCGAGGACATGGTGCGCGACGTTGCAATGCGGCTCAATGGCGATGAGCGCATCAGCGCCTACGTAGTGGAGAGCGAGAACTTCGAATCGATCCACAACCATTCCGCCTANNGGCGCGCGCCTGGCTAGAAGCGTTTGGTCAGGACCATGTTCTGGCCGTCGCGCGAGATCTCGGTGCGCGACAGGAAGCTCATCCCGAGCAGGGCTCCTGTCGCAAGGCCTGACTCCTGTATGGCTGCATCAACGTTGTTCAGGACGATGTCGCCGATCTTGACGGTATTCAGTGTGACCTTGTAATAGGACACCGTGCCATTGGCGGTGTTGGCGGTGTATTGCGGTGCGTTCTTGTAGGCGATACCGAGGCGATGCGCGTCAGCCGCTGACAGCACCACGAGAGTCGCGCCGGTGTCGACCAGGAACGTCATGCTGCCCCCGTTGATCGAACCCTGGGTGACATAGTGACCGCGGCCGTCGGCGGTCAGGGTGGTGCTGGCGCGACCGGCATTGGCATTGCCGCCGTAGAACTGCCCCAAGCGCAGCGTCTGACGCCGGCCGTCGATCATGAACTCGCCGCTCTCGCCGCTCGTCGAGAGCAGTTTGACGCCGTTGATCTCCATGCCCTGGTTCAGAACGCGCGGCGCGCCACCGTCGATGACCACGATGGCGCGGTTGGGCGACAGCCCGACCACGTTGACGTCGGTGGCCCCGACCGGCGCTGCTGCCGCACCCAGCACCACGCTGCACAGACCGATCCAGACTCGACATCGACGGGCCATCGCATGCCTTCCACTAGTCGCGAAAATTCTTGAACTCAAGGGGCGCCTC
>PLEY01000073.1:3796-13836 GCA_003136595.1 Burkholderiales bacterium | reverse complement strand
GTCTGGATCGCTGCGCTCGTTGTGGGCGGTGCGCTCCCCGGTGGCCTCGCGGCCGCCGAGGCACCGCTGGTCGTGCCCGGTTTTTCCGGCGACCCCTTGGGGGCCCCCCCGCCCATCTGGCAGTTCGCAGGTCTCGCCCATCAGACCAAGCCGCGCACCCAGTTCCAGATCGTCGAAGACGAAGGGACGCATGTCCTGCAGGTCGCCTCGGACCACAGTTACGGCAACCTTGCTCTCATGGGTCGGCGCAATCTTTCGCTGCGTACGAGACTGGCCTGGCGCTGGAAGCTCGACGTGCCGAACCTGAGCGCGAACCTGCGTACGCGCGCCGGGGATGACGCACCCGTCAAGGTGTGTCTGGCCTTTGACTACGACAGCGGCGGCCTGTCCTTCGGCGAGCGCACTGAGTTGCAGATTGCGCGCATGAACTACCCGATTCCCGTGCCGATTGCCACCCTGTGCTACGTCTGGGACCATCAGCTGCCCGCCGGCACGGCGCTCGCAAACGCCTTCACCGACCGTATCCGCTACATCGTCCTCGAGAGCGGCGAGGCCCGGCTGCACAGCTGGGTGACGCAGGAGCGCAACATCATGGAGGATTTCTGGAAGACCTTCGGGCCGGAGTTCCAGGCAAAAGCGCCCGATGACCTGCCCGAGTTGATTGGCGTCCTGGTGGGGGGCGATGCCGACAATACCGGGGAGGTCACGAGCGCGGAGGTGGGCGACATCCGACTCGAGGATTGAGCCGGCCCACCCTGGAGCCGCTGCGCTTCTCCCGAACCTAGACAATACGGCCGTTAAGTAGGTGGCTCATCTCCGGTATCGTAGGTTGCGCACCGAGGTGTGCCGGGCTACATGCGGCTGGATGGACCAGCCGCAGACCTTCTGGAGATGAGCCGCCTACCTAACGGCCGTATTGTCTAGGTACGCTGCCAGCGCCAGACGGCCCCGGCGACCTCGATCTTGCGGGGAATCAGCTGATGGGCAAAGAAGGTGTCGGCCACCTTCTGCTGGGTCGCAATGACGGCGGCATCGACCGGCTGGACGCCATAGCGAGCGCGTCGCTGCCAGGTTTCAACGACCGGCACGCTCAAACCGACCTGAGGGGCGAGCAGTTCTGCAACCTCATGCGGGTGCTCCACCGCCCAGGCGCCGGTGCGCGATAATTCGGTCAGGATCAGGCCGACATCAGCCGGCCTTTGCTGGGCGAACTGGCGCGATGACTCGTAGAAGCTGTTGGTCTGCGGCAGGTTCGTGTAGTCGGCGATGACCCGCACCTGCAGCGCGTTCTGGACCGCTGCCAGGTAGGGATCCCAGATCGTCCAGGCGTCGACCCGGTCGGATTCGAAGGCGGCGCGGGCATCGGCAGGCGGCAGATAGATCGGCACGATGTCGGAGAACGACACGCCCGCGTGCTCGAGTGCGGCCAGNNGAGCCCGGCTTCACCACGATCGCCTCCCCCGACGTTGCGACCGGCTCGGCGCCGACGTAGACGAGGTCCTTGTCTGCGGCCTGGGCAAAAATCGGCGGTGGTGCACCCGTGTAGCCAAAATCGACACTGCCGGCGTTAAGCGCCTCGAGCAGCTGCGGTCCGGCGGGAAATTCGAACCAGGAGACGTCCTGCCCGCGTTCGGCAAAGGCCTTCTCGAGCGTGCCCTGGGCTTTCATGAGGCCGAGCAGACCGCCTCCCTTCTGAAAGCCGATGTGCACCATCCCGCGCTCGGCCGCACGCAGCGGCGTCGTGGCGGCCAGACCCATGAGCGCCAGCGAGCCCAGGACACGGCGGCGCTGCGCAAAATCACGCTTCGATTGAAACACTTGCGTTTTCTCCTCGCAGATCAGCAGGACAATCTACGGGATGCACGCGGCGGGGCGAAGCAAGAAAACAGCATGACGATATGCGTTTGGCAAGATCCGCGGGCGCGTCATGCGGCGACGACGGGGCTGGCTAGCGCTTGCGAGGAAGACCCTGCGCCTCGGGCATGTCGCCCGCAAATGGAGAGATGGTCGCAATGTCGGAGAGCAGATACATGCGCTGCACCCGCGCCCGGGCGCGTTGTTCGTCCTGGGCGACGATGAAGACATTGCGCAACGCGAGACCGCGCTTGGATTTGACGGTGACGAGCCAGCGTCGCATGCTCGCGCCCTCGACACCCAACGCGCGAGGAATCAAGACCTCATCATCCATGGTGAATCCCTCCCTGGTCCGACGTCACGGGCCCTTGCCAGCGCCCGGCACGGGTTTTTGACAGTTTGTTTTTACAGTTTAGACTGTTTGTCGGGCCGGTGTAATACGGGAAAGTCTTTGATTGATAAGGGTGATTACTCAAGGACTCCTGCGATTTGCCGCTAGGTGAAACACTGAGCGACCCGACGTGCAGGCTCTGCCTGGGGGGAGCAGGACGGCTTTAGGGGGCGAGCCGGGCGATCTGCCAGCTGCCATCCCGTGTGCGGCGGTAGCAAATCCGGTCATGCAGGCGCGAGGGCCTGCCCTGCCAGAACTCGAAATAGTCGGGTACCAGCCGGTAGCCTCCCCAGTGGACCGGCCGCGGCACGTCGTCACCGAAGCGCTTGGCAAGTTCGGCATGCTCACGGTCCAGGGCCGCACGTCCTGCGACCACGCTGCTTTGCGGCGAGGCCCAGGCACCGATGCGCGAATCCACGGGCCTGGTCTTGAAATAGCTGTCCGACTCCGCTTGGCTGGTGCGCTCGACGCACCCCTCGATGCGCACCTGCCGCTCAAGCGGGATCCAGTGGAACTGCAGGGCGGCGAACGGGTGGATCGCCAACTCCACGCCCTTGCGGCTCTCATAATTGGTGAACCATACGAGGCCCCGGCCGCTCGCGCCTGCTGCCGTTTCCAGATCGTAGCCCTTGATGAGGACGATTCGCGATGAAGGGCGCCCGTCGGCACCGACGGTTGCCAGGGTCATGGCATTGGCTTCTTCGATCTGCGCGGCCAGCGCCTCCTTGAACCAGGCATCAAACTGCACCATGGGATCGGCCGCCACATCGCTCTCGGAGAGCGTCGCGTGTTCGTAGGACTTGCGCAGATCGGCGAGCGACATGGGATTTTTGGCGGTTACGTCATCTGCCCAACGCGGGGCACGAGGCCGGTGAGGAACGCGTGGCCGGCTTGAATCACGGCAACCAAGCGCTGCACCTTGTCCGTCCTCAGTCACAATTCAGGTTGGGGGCCGGGGATCGATTGGAAGATGCAGAAGACAGGCTCCCTGGCCAAAGCGCCCCATTTCAGATCAGGAGCAGCGCACGCCTGCGCGCCCCGGTTTCGAAGTGTATACCCCCAGAGGGGCCGCGTCTTGCCCGGACCTGGATTTCCGGGATGTCCGCGACCGGGGATGCGTGCGCCCCTCGTGAACGCGCTTCCCGCGGGCGGCGTCGCGGGTCGCCGCGCGGGCATGCTCCTCAGACGGACAGTTTGCTCGGATCGAACAGGGACAGCCCGACTTCCTCGGCCAGTTCGGCCAGGTGACGGTCGTTGATGCCGTACTCAGAAAGTGTCTTCACGGTCGCCAGGAGGTACTCAGCGCTCGTGCCGCGCCGCCCGCGCGCGGTCCGCAGGGTCTCGATGAGGGTGCTGCGGTCCAACTCCCCGGTGTACTCGGGAACACTGCGGTTCATGACGAAACTCAGGGCTTCGAAACGCGCGGGCACGCCTTCTGCGCTCGCCCGCGTCGTCACCCAGCGTGGGGTGTAGGAGCCGGTTCGCATCTCGCGTTCCCAGAGGAGTTTTAGCTGGTCGCGCGCGATGGCAGCCGGGATCCGGAAGGCGACGCCGCAGCAGGAGCCGCCCGGCTCAAGTCCCAACACCAGACCCGGTCGCTCAGGCGTGCCCCGGTATTCGCGCGACCACAGGCACAGGCTGCGGTGAAAGCCATAGACCACGGCCCGCGCCTTGATGTCGTACTGGAATTCGGGACGCCAGATGAGCGAGCCGTAGGCAAACACCCACAAGGCCGAGACGCCATCCCAGCGCCCCAGCAGTCGGCGCAGCGACGCTTCCCTCTCGGAAGGAGCGATAGGTACCAGAGGGTGTTCGAGAGAGGCCAGATTTGACGCATCCACGGGTTCATTCTGCCGCACTGCAGTGTGCAAGTCCATGCGCGATTTCGGGCTCTTTTGGCGGATTGTTGTAGACAAGCGACGGGGTCCGGTGCAGCGCGGGTGCAGCGGGGCTCGTCTCCACGGCAGGCGCCCTTGTGCTACCGTCGCGGCATGCAGACGCCGCTTCACCATCCAATCAGTGATCCCTCACTCGCGCCAGCGGACCCTGCCGGCGAGCCGGACTATGCCCGGCGTTTCGGCGGCGTCGCGCGCCTGTTCGGACAAGCCGCCGTGGAGCGCTTTCGACGGGCTCACGTCTGCGTGGTTGGCGTCGGAGGCGTGGGGTCCTGGACGGTCGAGGCGCTCGCACGCAGCGGCGTGGGTCATCTGACCCTGATCGATCTGGACCATGTCTCCGAGTCCAACATGAATCGCCAGATCCAGGCGCTCGACGCGACACTTGGGCAGGCAAAGGTCAGCGCGCTGGCCGAGCGCATTGCCCAGATCAACCCGGCCTGCCAGGTCCGGGCCGTCGATGAGTTTGTGGACGAGAAAAATGTCGGGCAGCTGCTCGGGGTGCCCGGTCTCGACTTCGTGGTTGATGCGAGCGATCAGGTCGTAGCCAAGGTTGCAATGGCCGCGTTCTGCCGGGCGCAGGGGCTGCCACTCGTGACCGTCGGGGGCGCGGGCGGGCAACGCGACGCGACGCGCGTGCGTGTGGTCGATCTTGCGCACACCGAGCACGAGGCACTCCTCGCGCGGGTGCGCAAGAGGTTGCGCAACGAGCATGGCTTCCCGCGCAACCTGAAGGCAAAATTCGGCATTGGCGCGGTGTTCTCCGACGAACCCGCCCAAAATCCGTGGAACGGCGCAGGGGCCCCGGACGGGGATGACAGCGCGGCCCGATCGGGAGGGCTGAATTGTGCGGGCTTTGGCTCCTGTGTCGCCGTCACAGCGGTTTTCGGGATGGTCGCCGCCGGACACGTGCTCGAGAGACTCGCGGCGGGTGCCCCGCCTCCTCTGCGCCCCCCGGTATCCCGCGGGGCCTAGTTCTTCGAGCCGAGTCCCTTGATGCTGCCCGAACCCGAACGCGACTGGGAGAGCGTCGGACTACCGTAGTATTCCAGGTCGCCGGAACCCGAGATCGAGACCTCGAGCGCATCGCGCACCCAAACAACGGCATCACCTGAACCAGCGATGGCCACCTTGCCGCGCGCGCTTTTCAGTTCACCACCATAAAAGTCGCCGCTACCTGCGATACGCACGCTTTCCTCGAGGACCGCGCCGCCGATACGGACATCTCCTGAGCCGGCGATGCGGACCTCCACCGAGTGGGCCGCGAGTGTCGCAAGTCGCACATCCCCGGAGCCCGTCACCTGGATCTCGAGGTGGTCCTGGACCGCCAGCGTCTGCACCTGCGCGTCACCTGAGCCCTCGACGGCGAGCCGGTCGAGCGCGGTCACCGAGAGAAGCGCACGGGGGGCCGTCGCGGGCACGCGGAACCAGCTCCACAGGGACCAGCCGCTCCGATACGCGATGACCAGGGTGCCGTCCTCAACGTCGGTCGTGACGTCTTTCAGCTGATCGCTGTCTCCCTCGAGCGACAGGCTGGCGGTATCCGACTGGGTCGCGACGAGATCGATGGCTCCCACCAGCCTGACCGCATGAAACGCCGTCACAGGCCGGTTCTGGCGGGTCACCGCAGCCCGGGCGACGTTGTGCGGGACGGCCACAGCCAGGGTGGCCACGAGTGTCAGAACCAGTGCAGCGCGCATGATTGAATCCGTTGCTGTTGCCGGAGATTGTACGCAAACGCCGCCGGGTGCGCAGGTCGGTCAGCGCGCAGGCGCCGCGCGCGACCTGCCGGCCACCAAGGCGACACCGAGGCAGGCAAGCGCCATACCCCCCACGCTCAACAGGGTTGGCAGCACGTGAAACAGGAGGAACTCGCAGAGCACGGCGATGATGGGGGTGAGATAGATGAGGCTTGCCACGCGCGTCGCCTCACCGCGCCGCATCAGGATGTGGAACGCGTTCAAGGCGAGGATCGAGGCGCCAACCACGAGATAGCCGGCGGCGGCGACGAGGGCGACGTTCCAGTGCACATGCCAGCCCTCGAAGACCAGGGCGAGCGGCAAGAGTACACCCAGCGAGGCCGCGAACTGGATCAGGGAGGCGCAGCGCAGGTCGACCCGGGCGCAGAAGGCCCGCTGGTAGAGTGCACCGAGCGTCGTGCCGACGAGGGAGAGGGACACCGCAAAGAGACTCGCCTTGCTCATCGCCTGGATGTCGAGCTTATGCCAGACCACGAGCGCGACACCACCGAGCCCGAGTGCCACGCCCAGCCATTGGCGTGGCAGGAGGCGCTCGTGCATCCACAGCGACACGATGCAGGCCGTGACGAGTGGTTGCGCAGCGAGAATCAGCGCGACCGTGCCGGCGGACAGGCCCAGGTACTGGGCGTAGTGGCTGCCGCCCAGGTTCAGCGCGTGCACGAGCAGCCCGGCGACGACGATGTGCAGCCACTCCACACCCTGGCGCGGCCAGCGCAGCGGCGTCGCGAGCGCCAGCGCCGACAGGCACACGATGCCCAGCGCATAGCGGATCGACAGGAAGACCAGCGGTGTCGTGTACTGCAGCGCGACCTTGGTGGCCACGTAACCAGAACCCCAGACCAAGACGAAGTACCAGGCGAGCGCGCTGTCGATGAGCGCTGCGCGCGCCCGGGGGGAATCGGGGAGGCCCGCGAGGCTGCCCATCAGGGGTCGCAGCACGGATCGACGAGCCGGTAGGATCGGGCTCCCCCGCTCCCATCCGAGCACACCAGCCGCGGCACCTGCACGAACCACCTTATGCACCACGACACCGGGGGAGGCGCTGCCGGGGCAAGCGGTCGGGCGAGGCCGCGGGCGAGCGTGATGTGCGGAACGAAGGGGTGGTCGGGGGAGTCTGGATGCTCGGCGTCGCCCGTCAGCCCGGCGCGGCTTAGGAGGAGAAGCACGCGCCTTCGGGTCCGGTCAAGCTCTGGCGGTACGCGGGTCGGGCCGGCCCAGAGTACCTGACTGGCCGGGAAGCTGCCCGTGCGCTCGATCTCGATGGCAAAGGGCTCAACGCGCAGACTCGCAAGGGACGCTGCCAGCGGTGCGACCCGAGCCTTGGGCATTTCACCCAGAAAGGCCAATGTCAGGTGCAGGTTCTCCGCCGGGACCGGCCAGCCGCCCGCCCGCGCGATCTCGTCGCCCAGGCGCCGCTGCAGGCCGGCCAGCGCGGCCCGCGCCGCAGGATCCGGCCACAGTGCGATGAAAAGGCGCATCCCGGCCCTTCGCCCTCAGTGGCGCATCTGCACGGAACCCTGGACATGCAGCTGCAAGGTGACACGGGGCGCGTCGAGCGCGAGCGTCGGGGCGAGGCTCGAGCCGGCGTTGAGCAGCATCGCGCGCGGGCTTCCCGAGCTTGTCACCTCGCCTAGTGTGATTTCGCGGATCGCATAGCTCGCATAGCCCAACGCCTTGGTCGCCTGCCCCGCCTTGGCTTTGAAGGCGGCGATGGCCCTCTCGATCAGGTTGTTCTCTTCGCTTTGCTTCAGTTCTGGCGACACCTCGAAGGTGCTCCCGGCGATCAGGAGCGCATTCGCGCCGGACGATAGCTTGCCGACCATCTTGCCGAGATTCGCGAATTCCTTGGATTTGAGCATCAGGTCAGCGCGGATCTGCCAGTTGATGCGCTGCCCCTTGGAATCGAGATGGGGGCTGGTGTTGAATCCCCCCGTGGCGGCCTGGATCCCCGGTACGGTCTTGGCTTCGGCCAGGGCGCGTGCGAGGGTTGCCTCGACCTCCTGGCTTAGCGCCGCGCTGTCAGCTCCCTCGCGCATGACCGACAGGGTCACCACGGCCAGGTCGGGCGTGACTTCTGAATTGACGCTCGACTCCACATTCAGGATGTCAAGCAGCGGTCGGTCCTGGGCTTGCGCCGTGGACAGTGCAAGTCCGCCAACGAGCATCAGGGTGGGCAGGCCGATGCGCCCAATTCTGGAAAGCATGAGAAGTCCTTGGAGTCTGGGGAATTTCATCGGGGGCTTGCGCATTTCATGCAGGCAGTGGGATCCACTCTGTCTCGCCGGGGATCTGCCCGAACTGCTCGTTCGGGTAGCTCGCCCAACTGCTGCGCGCCCGCTCGATGAGCGAGCGCTCGCTCGCCACGAAATTCCAATTCAGGAGGCGCGCACTCTCGAGGGAGTTGCCACCCAGAAGCACCACGCTTGCGGTCTGTACCGCCTCAAGCTGCACCGGAACTCCTGCCTCGAGCACGGCCATCTGGTGGCGCAGGACCGGCTCGCCATCGACCAGCACGTTGGCATCGATAGGATAGATGGCCCGCTCGGGGTAGTCGGAAGGGATGATCAGACTCGCGCCTGCCGGGACGCGCGCATGCACGTAGAACGAGGGTGAGGAGATCGGCACCGGCGAGCTTGCACCGAACGCCGTGCCGAGGATGACACGCAGCGTGACACCGGCAAGCTCGCACTCTGGCAGGGTGGGTGCGGCATGATGCGAGAACGATGGGGCGCAACCTTCCTGCTCACGAGGCAGGGCGACCCAGATCTGGAGGCCGTGCAGCACGCGCGCGCGCCGAAGGTCCGCCTCGGGCGTGCGCTCGGAGTGGACGATGCCGCGACCGGCCACCATCCAGTTGACGTCCCCGGGTAGGATCACCTGGACCGAACCGAGACTGTCGCGGTGCAGGCCCGAGCCCTCGAACAGGTAGGTCACGGTCGCAAGGCCAATGTGCGGATGGGGCCTCACACTCATGCCCTCGCCGGCTGCGAGTTCGGTCGGGCCGAAGTGGTCGAAGAATATGAAGGGTCCGACCATCGTGTGGCGCGCCGCGGGCAGCAAGCGCCGCACGCTGAACCCACCCAGGTCGCGCACGTGTGACTGCAACAGATCGAAAGCCATGAGGATGTCCGAAAGGGTGCATAAAACGCTATCCTAACGCAGGCGATTCGAGAGGCCCCAGGGCCAGCCCGGTCGTGACGGGTTTGCGGCCCAGGCAGCGTTTTGCGACCGTGGTATGGTCCTGGGTGGTCGCACCCCGTCCCCTTGTCTCGTCGTGCCGGTCCGCGGTGACCGGTGAGAGAAGCTCTCATGAGCGCTGATGAAGAACCCAATGATTTGCTCAACCCCCTGATCGGGGCGCTTCGGCGCGGGCATTACCTGCTGTACTGCCAGCGCATCGAGCCGCTCACCGTCAACGCAGGCGCCGCCGAGCGCCCCTACCAGGAGGTGCTGATCCGCTTTCTCGAAGAGGAGACCCGGCTCCTGCCACCCGGGATGTTCTTCCCGATCCTGCAGGAGCAGGGACTCATGCCCCTACTCGACTGCTGGGTGGTGAGCCAGGTCCTGAAGCTTGCCCAGGCCGGAACCCTCGGTAAGGCCGGCTGGGTGGCGCCGCGCAACAGCATCAATCTTTCCGAGGACTCGGTGCTCGATCCGGAATTCGGCGACTTCGTTGTGGCGCAGCTGGCCAAGTGGAATCCGAGCGCCGGGACCCTGGACTTCGAGATTCTCGAGCTGGTCGCGCTGTCCCAGACCGAGGCGCTCCTGGAGCTCATCTCGGCCCTCGCGCCGCGCGGCTGCAACTTTGGCATCGGCAGCTTCAAGGGCGGGGCCGACCAGATGAATCTGCTCAAAGAAGTCCCTATCAGTTTCGTGAAGATCGACGGCAGCCTGATCCGTAAGATCCTGGTGAGCCGCGCCGACTTACAGCGCGTGGCCGACATCAATGAACGCTGCCACGCGCTCGGGATCGTGACGGTGGCCGAACTGGTGGAGGACACCGAGACCCTGCGACTCCTGACCGACATGGGTGTCGACTATGCGCAGGGATTCCAGATCTCCCAGCCGACACCCTATCTCGCCACTGATGCGCCCGACGCGTAAGCGGTTCGCTTAGGGCGTTATTCACAGCCGCACCTG
>PLEY01000073.1:0-3717 GCA_003136595.1 Burkholderiales bacterium | reverse complement strand
GGCGTGATGCAGGTTGTGGCGCCGGCATGGCCGCTGCTTGCGCAGCGTAGCGCTGCCAAGTAAAAGCTCACCCCAGCCCTGCTGCGCGGGGCTCTTGAGCCGTTAAAGAGAGACAGTCGTCTACTTGGCGGCCTCGATGAGCTCGATGTCCTTCTTGAGGAGGTCATTGACCAGGTCGGACAGTTCGATGCTCTTGGAGGCGGCACGTTCGGTCAGATGGGGCTGCACCGCCTCGTCGAGATAGGCAGGGATGCGAAAGACGGCATCGGTGCTGTAGAACTGGCCGCGCTTGCGGTTGGAAAAATCGTAGTGGTCCCTCATCGGTTCACCTTGTGCGGCGCGTCCTCGTAGTTGCGGCGTTCGTCGCGGTCGGCACGACGGGCGGAAATGATAGGGATAGTGACTTCGCTGGGGCTGATGTATCGAGAGCTGTGCACCACCAGCAAGGTCTGGCCAGTGACGGCCTGGCCGATAGTGACCCGGGGCTCCTCGGTCTCGCTAGGCTCGTCATCGTCTATCTTGAGAGCGAGCCGGTCGCGGAATACCGACGTGGCGAGAAGAAACTCGATGCCATGCTTGACCAGGTTGGTGCGCGCCTTGTGTGGGTCCCAGTCGTCATGCCGCGAAGACGCAGGCTCGCCACCATGCGTGGCCGACTCGCGATCCGATCAAGGTGGACCTTCGATGTGTGCCTTGCCATTAGCACATTGTCTCACCCTTGCTTGCTCAGTTCTATGGCGCTCACTCATTGGAGGGAGTCGAGATGACGAAGCCGAGGGTCTTCACAAAGGAGGACAGATACGATCCGGTGCACTGCGTGGAATTTTCCGTTGATCACCTGAACACTGCTGAGGTGCTATTCGCGACTGGCTTTCGCTTCTTCGATTCGGTGGGATACCTTGCCCACATGGGCGGTGAACTTCTATTGAAGGCATGGCTGCCGGAATTGACGGGGCAGTTCGAGGGCGTACATAGCTTGCAGTCGCTGCATACAGAACTTGTACGCGATCATGGCGCGCCCGCGCTCGATGCGGCGCAAAGCGAACTCTTGCGAATACTCGACGAGTACGGCGAACTTCGATACCCGGCTCCGAATCCTCCGGAGGTGGGTAACGAAAACTGGGCGGCGATGAAGGCGCTGATTCAGGACATAGCCGCCTTGATCCCAGACCGGCTATTCGAGGACCTTGAAAAAGTCCCGCAGGCTAGAAAGGGCGCTCGGATCGTTATGCAGAAGAAACGGCGAGACGGCGAACACCCTGCCAGAGCGAACGATTGACGTAGCCATGCGGCCAGGCGGGAATGCCCGTTAGTGATGGAAATTAAAGCGCACTAGATCGATGCGTTAGAGCATCCCCCACGGCTCATCCATCAACGCGATCTGCTCGCGCAATTCGAGGATCCGGTCCTGCCAGTAGCGCTCGGTGTTGAACCAGGGAAACGCCGCCGGAAAGGCCGGATCGTCCCAGCGCCGGGCGAGCCATGCGCTGTAGTGTATGAGCCGCAGCGTGCGCAGAGGCTCGATCAGGTGGACGCTTCGCGGATCGAATTCGAAGAAGTCCTCGTAGCCCGAAAGCAGCGCACCCAACTGAGCGACCATCGCCGCCCGGTCGCCCGAGAGGAGCATCCAGAGGTCCTGGATCGGCGGGCCCATGCGGCTGTCATCAAAGTCGACAAAGTGCGGTCCGGCGTCGGTCCAGAGCACGTTGCCCACATGGCAGTCGCCATGCAGCCGGATCGAGGCGATGGCGCCCGCGCGCGAGAAGCCCCGACGCACGCCCTCCAAGGCCTGGTCGACCACGCCCTGCCAGGTGGCGCGCAGGTCGGCCGCCACAAAATCGTGCGCGAGCAGCCAGGCACGGGGCTCCTCGCCGAAACTCGCGATATCGAGTGTCGGCCGGTGGCTGTAGGCCTCAACGGCACCGAACGCATGGATACGCCCGAGGAAGCGGCCAAGCCACTCCAGGGTGTCGCCACGGTCGAGCTCCGGTGCGCGCCCGCCGCGCCGCGCAAAGACGGCGAATCGGTAACCCTCGAAGTGATGCAGCGAGTGGCCTCCCAGGCGCAGGGCGGGGACCACGGGGATCTCCGCGGCCGCGAGGGTCTCGACAAACTCGTGCTCCTCAAGAATCTGCGCATCGGTCCAGCGCACCGGCCGGTAGAACTTGACCACCAGCGCCGGCCCCTCCTCCATGCCGACCTGGTAGACCCGGTTCTCGTAGCTGTTTAGGCCGAGGAGGCGGCCATCTCCATGGAGGCCCTGTGAGGCCAGGGCGTCGAGGACACGATCGGGAGTAAGGCGCGCAAAGGGATGTCCCGCTGTCGCGTGTTCGTCGCTCACGGCTCGGCCTTCACGGCAACGCAGGCCGCCGCCGACTCGTCATGGGCATCCGGCCCGAAGAGCAGGATGCTCGCGCATTCGGACCCAAGCATGCGGGCCTGATTGTGGCCGACTCCCGTGACGTCGAAGGCGTGGTGCATCGGGATGGCATCATGACCTGCAAGACGGTGTTCGTAGGTCCAGTAGGCGTGCCCGCGCACATAGCGCGACGGGCCCTCGGCTTCGGCTCCACACGACTTGTCGAGCGCCGGATGGCGCGGGTCGGTATCGTCGGTCCCCCACAGAAAGGTCACGTCGCGCCCGGCGAAGGCTGCGAACGCGGCCATGCCCGTCACGCCGCCCGCGTAGGGGACGAGATCCTGCATGCCGTAGCGGTAGTGGTCGTAGTTCGGACACAGGGCCGTGCTGTACGGCGCAAAGCCGTCGCCCTCCGGGCGGTCCGCTGTGAAGTACAGATACGAGGACGGATTGGCGATGACGTAGGCAACCTCGATACCGCGTGCCTTCAGGCGCTGATCCGCGTGATTCAGCGCCGCGTAGCGGTCGACGAGCTGCCCGCCCCCCGAGTGGCCGGCGATGACAATCCGGCGTAGCGCCGGCAGGCGTGCCGGATCGGCCAGGCGCGCGATCAGGTCGTCGATGACCTGGAAGGAGCTGACGGTCGGCCCGACCACCGCCGCATCGCCCTCCATCCATCCAGTGCCCTTCCAAAGCGGCAGATCCTGTAGATCGTCACGACGGCGCTGGTCCTCGCCGTCGAAGAAGTTCGGCGCGATGATGAGCGTCCTGGCCGCATCGACATGGGCCCGGCCTGCGAGCGTGTTGGCGGCCTCGAAGTAGGCATCCCCGTCGCGCTGCAGACCGTGAAAGACGAACACGACGCGCTCGATCGCGCTCAGATCGCCCGCGAGGGCGTGATTCGCGTAAACCGGAAACCAGTAGTGGCCGGCCAGTTCCACCCGCTCGAAGTAGGGTCCCGGCGCTGCGCGTGCGCCGGGTGCGACCGAGGCTAAGAGCACCAGCACCGAGACACAGCAGTGCATCCCGTGGCGCATCCAACGGCGCATCAACAAGCGGTTCAAAACGCGCATCATGCGTCCCCGCGGGGGCCCGACGGCTTTGGTCGCGCGCGGCTCTGCCGCGCGGGGGGGCGCCNNGGGGGGTCGCCATGACGGCTTCCATCTTCGTTGCCACTTGCATCGGTGATTGTCGTGAATTCATGCATCCGTGCGTACCTTCGAGAGGCGCGCGCAAGCGATGTTAGCAGACTCGTACGCGAGTCCCCCGCAGCACCTGCCGCTCGGGGGTCCCAGTCGCCGTCCGACGCCAGCGATACCCTAGAATGGGCGAGCCCGAGTCCCGCACGGGGCGCTTTT
>PLEY01000036.1:22084-47540 GCA_003136595.1 Burkholderiales bacterium | reverse complement strand
CCGGGATGACGGATAATTGCGGGCATCTGGGACTGGCTCGTAAGGCCTGCGTAAGACAGAAATTCTAGGGTCGATCGCGCCGAAGGGCGCGTCCCCGGCCCCCCTGCCCGAGAAACCAAGGAGGAGACGATGTCGAATATCGAATCGGTTCTGCAAGAGAACCGGGTTTTCCCACCATCCGATGCCATCGTGAAGGCGGCCAACATCTCGGGCAACAGTGCCTACGAGGCGCTGTGTGCCGAGGCGGAACGGGACTACACCGGCTTCTGGGGGCGCCTCGCACGGGAGTACGTCCTCTGGCAAAAGCCGTTTTCGAGCGTCTTGAACGACACGACGCCGCCGTTTTTCAAGTGGTACGAGGACGGCACGCTGAACGTGTCGTACAACTGCCTTGAGCGCAACCTCCAGAATGGCAACGCGGCCAAGGTGGCCATCATCTTCGAGGCCGACAACGGCACGGTCACAACGCGGACCTATCAGCAGCTCTACCACGAGGTCTGCCGGCTTGCGAACGCCATCAAGGGATTGGGGTACCAGAAGGGCGATTGCGCGATCATCTACATGCCGATGTCGATTGAGGCGGTGGTGGCGATGCACGCGTGTGCCCGTCTCGGGATCACGCACTCGGTGGTCTTCGGCGGGTTCTCTGCGAAAAGTCTGCATGAGCGCATCACCGATCTCGGCGCCAAATTCGTGATCGCAGCCGACGAGCAATACCGCGGGGGCAAGGCGATCGCCCTGAAGCCCGCGGTCGACGAGGCGCTCGGCATGGGTGGTTGCGAATCGGTTGGCAATGTGATCGTCTATCGCCGGACCGGGGGCAAGGTGGCCTGGACCGAAGGCCGCGATGTCTGGATGCATGAGATCACGGCCGATGCGCCCGATCACTGTGAGCCGGTCTTCGTCGAGGCCGAGCACCCCCTTTTCATTCTCTACACCTCGGGTTCCACCGGTAAGCCAAAAGGCGTCCAGCATTCCAGCGGCGGCTACCTGCTGTGGGCGATCCTGACAATGAAATGGACGTTTGATCTGAAGCCCGAGGATGTGTTCTGGTGCACGGCTGACGTGGGCTGGGTGACCGGCCATACTTATGTCGCCTACGGCCCGCTTGCGGCCGGGGCAACCCAGATCATCTTCGAGGGGGTGCCCACCTATCCCGATGCCGGGCGTTTTTGGAGAATGATCCAGGATCACAAGGTCTCGATCTTCTACACGGCGCCCACGGCGATCCGCTCGCTCATCAAGGCCGGTGGCGATCTGCCGAAGAACTATGACCTGGGAAGTCTGCGACTGCTGGGATCGGTCGGCGAGCCAATCAATCCTGAAGCCTGGATGTGGTACTACAACACCGTCGGTCAGGGGCGCTGTCCGATCGTGGACACATGGTGGCAGACCGAGACCGGTGGGCACATGATAACGCCGCTGCCCGGCGTGACGGCACTGAAACCGGGCTCCTGCACCAAACCTCTTCCCGGGATCATGGCCGCGATCGTGGACGAGATCGGGCATGACGTTGAGAACGGCAAGGGCGGAATTCTGGTCATCAAGCGGCCCTGGCCCTCCATGATCCGGACCATCTGGGGCGACCCGGAGCGCTTCAAGAAAAGCTATTACCCTGACGATTTTCAGGGCCGGTACTACCTGGCCGGTGACGGCGCCAACCGCGATCACGACGGCTATTTCTGGATCATGGGACGCATCGACGACGTCCTGAACGTGTCCGGGCATCGCCTGGGGACGATGGAGATCGAGTCCGCCCTGGTCGCCCACCCGCTGGTCGCCGAGGCGGCCGTGGTGGGTCGACCCGACGATCTGACGGGCGAGGCGATCTCGGCGTTCGTGGTCTTGAAGCAGGCACGACCACAGGGCGATGAGGCGATCCAGATCGCGAAGTTACTGCGCGACTGGGTGGGCAAGGAGATCGGTGCGATCGCCAAGCCCAAGGACATCCGCTTCGGCGACAACCTGCCCAAGACGCGATCCGGCAAGATCATGCGGCGCCTGTTGCGCTCGCTCGCGAAGGGCGAGGAGATCACCCAGGATGTGTCGACCCTGGAGAATCCCGGAATCCTTGAGCAGCTCAAGGACGCGAAGTAGTAGTCCCCTGGCGTACGCCGGCGTGCCGTGAACTCGACCCCACGCAGGCGTTCGGCCGCGCGAAGGTTGCGTTTCTTGGGCTGCTGAGCTCGCTGTGAGCGGGTGACACAATCGCGCACGCGTTTCGCTGATTCACACCCTGTGCTTTCGCGCATGCATCGCGTCACGGCGCTGCTCGAGGACGCCGGTCTGCCGTATTCGACGATCGGTTAATGCGTTGTAAGTTCGCCGATAGCCCGCTGCGCCTGCCTGGATCGCGCCAGACGAACCGCCGGGCTCGACGAGTACCTTGTTGCTCGCCCACGGGTTCCTGCTGTCTCAAATGGCCTCGCCTTCGGAACCGCCCGGAGGTCGGCTGTCTTGCTCATCAACCTGGCGGAGACAAGCCCTGCTGCTTGCGGGATTTTTGACAATTGCCATGGTGAGAGCTTGGATCGGCTCGCGTAGCGACGCGGGGTCACGATTCCCTGATCAGGAGCCCTATCGCGCCGTCCCAAAGAGCCGCGACGCTTCGCGATCGGCGGGAAGAGGGGGGCGAACGGGGTGGGCGCGCTGCGCAATCCTGTCCGACCCGATCAGGCCCTGATCAGCACTTCCCCGCAGAGCATACCGGTTGCCCTGTCCGGGGTACTCGGGTCACTGCAGTCCCACGTGCAAGTGGGTTTCCACGGGCCCATAGACCCCTAGCTCTTTGGTGAGGCTTTTTCTGGTCAGGTTTTTGCGTAGTGATGCTGATTAGGAACCTTACCTTCTTTTGGTATCCCGCTAGGTGACAGAATTTGTCGAGCGCGGACAATTTACGGGAGATCGAGTATGAAAGCGTCGCTCGTCACGGGCCGGGATTCACTGTTGAGCGGATTGATCGTCCTGTTTCTCATCGTCGTCCTTCTCGCAGTCGGCAACTGTATCAGCGTGGGTGCAACCTTGTCTGCGTTCGAGGAGGCTCACCTGACCCATGCGAGACCTGCCGATCACTCCTTTGCGACCTCCATGCGCCAGGCAGAAAACCTTAAGCCGGCTCGTGCGACAAACGCCGCCGACTCCGACAAGAATGACCAGAATTCACCGACTTGGCTTTACTGGATGAGTACTGCTTCGGCAAGTACCGGTCATTGACACCGAGGCCACGAGCGTCGCGTTCTCGCCAAGCTCGGGTTCCTCAATGTTAAGGTCTGTCCTGACACCTTGTTCGAGGCCCGGCGAAGCACTTTCAGCTACCGCTTGCCCGAAATTAGAAGGCCCTGCTTTTGCTATACTTCGCCACACAAAAAGGGTTTCGAAGGCGCGGATCGCTAGACACCCCGAGAATCAGGATCCGGAGAGATGGATGAGCGGTTTAAGTCGCACGCCTGGAAAGCGTGTATAGGTTTATAGCCTATCGGGGGTTCGAATCCCCCTCTCTCCGCCAGAGCACTAGTATTCATGCGGGTTTTCGAAGACGTCCGCCTGCAGCCTACGCTTCCAACGTCGCTTCGAAGTTCTGGGGCCGCAAAAACTCATCGGCGGGCGCGCCTCAGCAAAACTGTCGATCTCGGCCAAATGCGTCTAGGGCCGCATCCAGACCATGGTGTCGAGGGGTGACACGCCGATCCCGGATTGGGTGCCCGTCTACCCCGGCGCAGTTTTCGCCATCGAGACGCTGCATGCCAAGTACGTCTCAACTCGACACTTCGAGACGCTGCTCGCCAAGGACCTGGCGCCGCTGAACTCGGTGCGCCTCGTGCCGTTCTGGGAGGCGGGATTTGCCGAGGTATCGGGGCGACCGGTAAGCAAATAGGTTTCCGGGGGGATGCGAGGAATTCCGGGCGTGGATTTCTTGTGAGTTCCTAGGCCGAATGCGCGGGAGCTAATCGCCTCAACGCGAGCATCGTGCAGTCGTCCTCAAAATCCGTCTTTCCGGTGAATTCCGCTACGGCGCTGTGCAATGTATCCAGCAAGAGATTCAGGTCCACAGGTCTAGGTTGACCGGCAAGCCCTGCCACGATTTCTGCGCATCGTCTCTCGCTGAACTCTTCGCCCGATCCGCTGCACGCCTCTGTAATTCCGTCGGAATAGCAAAGCAATAGGTCCTCCACTCCCAGGTTGAGCGTGCGCGATGAGTAGCGTGCGGCGGCGAAGGCACCGATGAGCGGACCTTTGGGTAGTTTAAGCAGGCTAGACCGCCCCCCTGTGAACAGGATCGGTGCGCAGTGCCCACCATTGGAATACTGTAGTTCTCCTGAGCGAATATCCAGCACTGCGCAGAACATCGTCAGGAAGAGATTGGAATCGTTGCCGATGCAGAGGCGCTGATTGAGGAGATCAAGCAGGCGGTGTGGCTCGACGGTTGTCATGGCCAAGACGCGGATCAAACCGACCGCCCTGGCCATAAACAGTGCGCTTGCAATGCCGTGGCCTGAGACATCGCCTAAGCAAAAAAACAATCGATCGTCTTCGAGGAAAAAGACGTCAAAGAAGTCGCCGCCGACGCTTGAGGCTGCTTCCATGAGTCCGCACACGTCGAGGTCAAGGCGGTCAGGAAACATCGGTCGCTGCAACGGCAGCATGCTGATCTGGAGTTGTCGGGCTGCATCCAGCTCGCGACGCAAGTGCTCCAGTGCCAACTGCTCTCGCAAAACGCCTAGCGCACGCGCGTTGGTTCGGCGCATCCGCTCCGACAGTGTCAAGGCGAGGTTGCGTGCGACACCCGGCACGACCATCAGCCGGTCCCAGAAAACGTCCGATGTAAGCTTGAGGACACGTACGTCGGTGGTTGCAATCACGCTTGCCGTCGCAGGCTGGCCGTCGATGACCGATAACTCGCCGATGCATTGTCCAGCGATAATCGGTATTGCCTGATCCTCACGTATGTTAGATTGCAGATGAGCAGCCAGTGATCCGGATAGCAGGATGAAGATGCAGTCGTTGAGCTGACCGAGGCTGATCAGTACATCTCCTACTTGATATTCCATGACCGGGCTGTCGCCGATTGCGGCGAGTGCTGCGACGGGGTCGACTCCCTTTAAAAGCGGAATCCATTGGAGGTCGAGGGTGCGCCGCTCGACGGCGGAGCGGGCATTGTTGAAGATGTCACGGGACTCGCCCCGACGTCGTTCTGGACCGCGCTCGAAGCGCTTCTCCTTATCCGGGCCCGTCATCGCTTAGGTGAGGCCACTCAAAACCGAGTTTGAGAACATTGATCCCCTCTGATCTCTTGTAGCTGAGCGTACTAGCATTGTGACGTATTAGCGTCAATCCAAGACCGCCGACCTCAACCTCCCCGAGCGAATTGCTGAGTTTCTTGGGTATATAGGCGGCTGGATCGAAGGCAACGCCAGCGTCGTGAACTTCAAGTACCGCAGTTCCGCCGACTACATGGCCCTCTAGTCGCAAGCGGATTTCAATAGGCCGAGTCTGAACTGTACCCGACCCGTGGGAAAGCACGTTGGCCAGAACTTCGTTGAGACACAGCTCGAGTCGTTCAAGTGCTTGGTTCGGTATGCCAAAGGCTTCGCAGTGATTGCGCGCCCAGATGGATGCCCTACGGATTTCATCGGCTCTCGGTTCGATTGCGAGCACGGCTTCAGATGCCGCTTCTGCCGGATGCTTGTTCCCGCTACTCAAGGACGCCCGCAACAGCGCTGTCGTTGTCAGAGAACATTGGTACCACGGTGTCGACGCCAGTGGTCTCGAGGGTCTTCTCCACCGTCGAGGAGGGTGTGACCAGGAGCACCATTTTGCCGCCTTTCATCTGCAGGGCCTTCGCATTGGTGATGATCGCTCGAATACCGATCGAGGCGAGAAAGTTGACCTTTGTCATGTCTACGATGATGCGACGTGCTGCTGACGCTGCGTAGGCCGTGAACTTCAGCTCGATTTCACTCGTGCCTTGGATATCTAATCGTCCTGAAAGCGTCACTCGCCGAATCTCGTCGCTGACATCTTCGAATTCGATACCCATGGCATTGTTCTTTCAGAGTTTGGATTCGCGGCAAGCGGCCTACAAAACCTTGTATCTTCGCGCAAGTATATGACAGGGAGAGGTCAGGGCGACCCCGGCGTCGGGTCTGGGTCTGGTTGTCCCGCTTCTCAAAGTGCTAACGTGCAGAATTGACTTGGCGTGACGATTCGGGCTTATCCGATATGCCCGAGTTGAAGTAAACCGGCGCCCGAGTCTGAGGCTGTGCGCTCGGATAGACACTTCGATAAAGCGGGAGAAGTCTTCCTTTCGGCCACCGCCTTCTCCGGCCAAGTCCATACGAACCGATTGGTCGGTTTCGTCGGACACTGCCAAGTTCCAACGGACTGAACTCATAACGCCCGCAAGTTATCGGTGTACAGGAAACAACATTAGTTTATCCACACGCGCTACAAGCGCCACGCCAGCCTGCTGGTGACCGCGATCACAAGGGGGTCCACCGGCAGGATGAAAACGGCGTCGGGGTGGTAGAACTTGGCGCGCACGCCGTTGCTGAAATCAACCGTTGCGGGCATCTCGTCATCGTCAGGGGTGGGCGTGTCGGTGGGTTGGGTCACGGCGTGGCGTTTAGCGGCTAGGCTCGATGAGTGCGGCGCCAGCAGTGACGTTGGCGATGCCGTCGTGCTGGCCGACGGCGAGCAGATCATGATCTCCTGAAACAAGCCACTCGGCCTGTGCAGCGACGGCGCAGGCGAGCACCTCTTCGTCGTCGGCATCGTTGGGAACCACGCGTTGCACCTGCAGGGGCGAGACGAGAGTGACAAGGGCGCTGTAGCGCAGCGCCAGGGCGGCCGGTGTGGTCGCGGCCTGGCCGATGCGTTTGGGGAACTTCGGGTAGTTGAGGGTATGCTCCAGCTCGTCGATGGCGAAATCGAGGAGGCGGTACGGGGGGCCACGCCACAAGAGGCCGGCGACGACGACCTCGGTATCGAGCACCAGACGCGTCAACTGCTGGCCCGTCTGCGGCGCTCAGCGCGCGCCGCCT
The DNA here is from genome assembly GCA_003136595.1 of Burkholderiales bacterium. GTDB lineage: Bacteria > Pseudomonadota > Gammaproteobacteria > Burkholderiales > Burkholderiaceae_D > BOG-994. The sequence goes on along the minus strand of PLEY01000036.1, from coordinate 40,500 downwards.
CGACTTCTTCACTGATCATCTGCTCGATCTCGGGAGTGAGCTCCTCGCGGGGTAGGCGCGCCCAGATGTCGCGCAAGGTCTGGCCGGCCTGCTTCTTCAACTGATCGCGCAAGAGCCGCTCGATCGCCTCGGGTGTGAGCAAGCCGGCGACCTGCGCGTCGTGCGCGAGCGCGTCGGGCAACTGGATCTGGACGGTTGTCATGCGGCCTCCTGGGCGGTGCTGCGCTGCTTGAGCTTGCCGCGCTCGATGAAGGTGTCGATGATCTGAAGGATCTGGCGCTTCTCGGTGGCGTTGAGCTTCTCGATGGCCATGAGACGGCGCTCGAGGCGGTTGGTGGCGAGCTTCTTGGGGCGGCGTGGCAGGCTGATGCCGAGCAGCACGTCGACACCGACCCCGAGCGCCTCGGCCATTTGTGGCAGCAGATGGGCAGGCGGATGGGAATCGGGGGCCTCGTAATAGGCCACCATGCGCTGGGTGATACCGACCTCGGCGGCGAATTCCACCTGGGTGTAGCCGGCGGCTTTGCGCAACTGGGTGAGGCGGTCTCCAAAGCTCTCGTTCTGCGGCGTCTTTCGTCTGGGCATAGGGTATTCCCTGAAGTGGGAGCGCCTAGGTCGTGACCGACTCGCGCGCCAGCTTATGTCAGTATACCAAGAGCGTATAAAGTGGCGTCAACAGATTTTCTTGGCATGGGAAAAGCGTCGCGTAGCGATGCGGACTTACTATCTCGCGACGTCCAACTCGTCGCAGGCAAGAGGGCGCTATCGCGACTCACTCCCAGATCGATTGCAGTGAGGGGGGCGCCGCGTAAACGATAACGCTTCACCCTCCGCCAATCGGAGGTTCCTTTCCATCACCGCTCGCTTGGGGGTACTTTTGTGGGTATCTCGCGTTTCGAGTGCGGCGCGAAGCATGCAACCATGCGCCTCTGCGGGAGGGAATAGACTCCCCTCTCTCCCGCCAGCACAACGTGCAAGTTTAGTTCTCCGGACGGCAACAACGGAGAGCCACCACGGAGGCCCCTGTCCAGTTAGACAGCTTTCTCTGCTTGCGGACTTTGGTCCAAATTTCATGTAAAGCGAGCTATTACGGCGCGGCTTTCTCAGTTCGCATTGGATCCAGTAAGAGTTTTGGCGCGATCCTAATCTCGAATCATTGCTTCGAATCCGTCTCTTGCCGCCAACAAGGTAGATTAGTCCAAACTCCCCAGTTCAAGGTCCTTTCGCCTTGCCAGGCGTCGCAGTTTTTTTTACAGCAGCGACCCGGATCGGGTCGGACTGGGGGGCGACTTGAGGTCGCGGCTTACGCAGTCGGAATCCCATTTGGCGAAACAGCCGCTGACACTGGCGCACGCCGATTTCTACCCCATAGTTCCGACGCAGATGCTGGGACAGTAGCGGCCCGTCCCAAAGCGTCGCGTCCAATCCGAAGTCGCGTGGCGTCTTGCGCAAATCCTTCTGCAGGCGTCCCGACTGTGCCGCATCGAGCAGACTCGGCCGGCCCGGTCTCTCGCCTTCGCGCAGGGCCTCCATACCGCCACTCTCGAAGCGCTTTACCCAGCGCTGCACGGTACTTGGGTCCTCGCCGAATAGGCGGGCCACATCGCCACACGAGTGCCCGCTCGTCACCAGCAGCAGCGCGTGTAAGCGATGGTCATAGCGCGACTCCTCGCTGCGCACGATCTCCTGCTGGATCGCGATTCGCATCACGTCCGGATCCTGTATCTGCAACTTACGCATTGCCGATCTCCGAAGGGGAAAGACAATGCTACTATACTACCCATATGCTGCATTATTTATGTCGTCGTGTTTGGTTGGTGTTGAGTTGCACAGCGCTCGATGCGCGCGCGTGCGGGAATATATGCGTTCACCTTCGATACCCAAGGCCCTGGGCAAATTGTGAGAGTCGAGGCTCTTCGCGCGGGAGTGCTCAACTTCAACGTGCCGCTCGGAACTGCGCTCAGCCTATTGGTCGGCACCTAGCACATCGACGACTACGTGGAGGCTTCGACTAGCCGCGCCCATTTCGGCCTCATCCGGATCAGACCGGCAGCAAGTGGATCTGAGCAGCGGACGGTACGCCCGCACGCGGGATATCGGTAGTAGGATGACTTTTAGGGCAGATTTGTCCAATGGCCGAGGATGTGCCCATCCGAGTACGGCGCTTAGGTGGAGGAAAAAATGGAAGTCAAGGGTACGACCCTGTTGTGCACACTGGCGGGGCTCATGATCACGTTCGCGGGGTTCTCGGCGCTCCTATTGTTCGTTCGGCCGGCTGCCGGAGCGAAGCTGTCACTACTCGACAGATATCTGGCAAAGACGGTCATGACGTACGTTTTCGTATTGACGGCGGGAGCGATCCTGCCGGTGCTGCTTGGACTCTACGAAATTCAGGAAAGGTGGATTTGGCGAGGCTCTGCTCTACTTTTCGGGCTACCGATGTTGTCCCTTCAGGTCACCTATCCGCGCCGACGCCGCAAGGTGGTCGGCGCAGGACCGCCGCCCCCAATACGGGCCGTCTTCGTCGTGTTGGGTTCCGCCGTGACACTGGCGATGCTGGGGTACGTCTTGGCAGGCCTCCAAAATAGCGCTGCAGCCTACATCACGGGGTTGACACTCGATTTTTTCACGGTCCAATTTGGCTTCCTGACCGCGCTCGAAATCATTCTGCAACAACCCATTGAAGAGTCGGGGCCGCAGGGGTCGCATCAACGCGCCGGATCCCATTCTTAGCGCCAAGCGCTGGACGCGATCTGATGTCGGCCAACCTCCCCACAGAGTGACGAGCGCCGGATGGACCTTCAAGGGTAAACTGGACGAACGACCCATGGTGCGGCCAAGGCGCCTGGTCGGCTCGGGCGAGAGCGACGCGCAATCTGGCCGCGAGTGGGCTTCGAGCGGCGGCGCCATTGAAGTACGAAGGTAGTGCCCCGTCCCTTTGAATCTCTTGACCTGCGAGTCGTTCGCTAGGCCTTTCGACCACCAAGGTAGGCTGAGCGGATCTCGTCGTTACCCCAGAGCTTTTCGGGAGGGCCTTCGATGACCAGCCGTCCCGTCTCCAGCACGTAACCCCTGTCCGCAACCGAGAGCGCCATATGGGCGTTCTGCTCGACGAGAAGGACGGTCGTGCCTTGACGCCTGATCTGTGCTATCAACTCGTAGACCTGTTGGACGATCATGGGCGCCAATCCCAGTGAGGGCTCATCCAGCAGGAGGAGCTTGGGCTGCGCCATAAGCCCGCGTGCGATGGCGACCATCTGCTGCTGCCCCCCCGATAGCGTCCATCCCAGTGCGCTTTCGAAGGGCTCAAGCTCACAGAAGGACTTGAGCATGCGCGCAACCTCGGTGGCACGCTCAGTGCGCGTGGTCCTGCGATTGCAACTGCCGAGAGAGATGTTCTCGCGGACGGTCAGACCCGGGAAGACACGCCGACCCTCGGGGACATGGGCCACTCCCCGGCCAACGATCGCCTCGGGTGACAGCCCGGTGATCGGTTGCCCGGCGAAACGAATCACTCCCGCCGCCGGCTTCAGGAGCCCTGAGATCGAGCGTAAGGTCGTGCTCTTGCCGGCCCCGTTGGCCCCGAGCAGCGTGACGATCTCGCCTTCCTCGACGTAGAGGGACAGCCCCTTGAGCGCTTCGACGCCTGCGTAGCAGACCTCGAGCGCGTCCAGTTCAAGAAGCTTCATGATCGATGACCTTGCCCAGGTAGGCCGCCACCACATCGGGATTTCTAAGGACATCCCCTGGCCGGCCGTCCGCGATGCGTCGACCGAAATTGAGCACCGTGATATGGTCGGCGACCTGCCCGACGAGATTCATGTCATGGTCGATGATGAATATGGTGAGGCCGTGTCCCTTGAGGCGCTTTAGCAACGCGATCAACGCGTCCTTCTCGAGATGGTTCAGGCCCGCCCCCGGCTCGTCTAACAGCAGCAGCCTTGGATTGCCGGCGAGCGCCCGCGCAATCTCGACCTGGCGCTGATGACCGTATGAGAGGCTCCCTACCGACTCGTGCCTGCGGTGAGCGAGTCCGACGAAGTCGAGAGCGGCGAGCGCCTGACGCACGTACGCGGCGGAGCCTCCCTCGAGTACATTGCCAGGACGCTCGGCTCCGACGAGTACGTTGTCTAGCACGCTCATCGCGCCAAACAGACGGATGTTCTGGAAGGTGCGCCCGAGCCCGCAGGCCGCGCGCTGGTAAGGCTTCATGCGACTCACGTCATGGGCCTCCAGGTTGATCCGACCCTTGGTCGGTCGGTAGATTCCGCTCAGGACATTGAGCAGGGTGCTCTTGCCGGAACCATTGGGACCGATCAGGGCGTGGACCGTGTTCTGACGGATCGTGAGATCTACCCCGTCAACAGCCTTCAGGCCGCCAAAATGCTTGGAGAGGGCCTTGACCTCGAGGATGACCTTCTCGTCGCTGCGAGCGGGCCGACGCGGCGAGGACAAGGGTGCCACCGGGCCCAGTGTCAGGGGTTCGACTGGACGCACTTTGCGCCAAAATGCGTTCACGAAGCCCCAGATTCCTGCCGGCATGAACACCATGATGAGGATCACCGCCCCACCGTATACCGCGAGGTAGACCAGCTTGAGAAAGCGCAGCCATTCGGGCAGGAGAATCAACAGGCCCGTGCCGAATGCGGTGCCGAAGGGTGAACGGGCTCCGCCGAGGAGCGCCATGGTGAGAAACACGACCGACTCGCTGAAGCTGAACTGGTCGGGACTGATGTAGGTGAAGCCTCCCGCAAAGAGGCCGCCACCCAGACCGCCCAGCAGTGCCGAAATGGTGAAGGCGGTGACCTTGGTCCGATAGGTGTCAACGCCGACCACACCGGCCGCCAGTTCGTTGTCGCGCACGGCTTGCATGGCCCGGCCCAGTCTGGTTCTCCCTAGGTACCAGACCAGGTAACCCACGGCAAAGAGTACGGCAATGCAAAGGCCAAGGTAGCGGGTGCCGTCCGCGAAGGACAGGCCAAAGAAGGTGGGCCTTGCGATTCCTGGCACGCCGTCGGGGCCGTGCGTGACGGCAATCCAGTTGGTCAACACCAGGGTCACGATCATCTGGAAACTGATCGTCACCATGGCGAGGTAATGACCGCCCAGGCGCAGCGATGTCAGCCCCAGCACGGCGCCTGCGAGGGCTGCGATCGCCACCCCGAGCGGCAGCGCCAGCCAGAATGACAGGTTTAACGTGGTGGTGCCAAGCGCGACGCTATAGGCACCGAGGCCGAAGAACGCGGCCTGGGCCAGATTGATCTGCCCCGTGTAGCCGAGCACCACGGTCAGGCCGAGCACAGCGACCGCATAGGTCGAGGCCTGCATGAAAAGATTCAGCGAGTAGGCCGTCAAGGGCGCAGCGAGCACCAGCCCGAGCGTGACCAGCGCGATCGCCACATAGACCAGAGTCCCGGTCAGCGCCGCACGGGTTCTGGAGGTGCGCGGGAGACGGGCGATGGGAACGCTGGTCGAGGAGCCCTCTGCGCTCATGCCTTCTCCGCGATGCGCTCACCAAAAATACCCTGGGGCCTGAAGAGAAGAAAGACAAACAGCGCCAAGAACGCGAACGCGTCCTTATAGGGCACCGAAATGTAGGCTGCGCCGAAGGTCTCGATGACACCCAGGGCCAGGCCGCCAACGATCGCTCCGGTGACATCGCCAAAGCCGCCGATGATGCTTGCGGCGAACGCCTTCAGCGCGATGGAGGAGCCCATGCCGACAGAGACGAACAGGATCGGGGCGACCAATACGCCGGCGAGTCCACCCAGGGTCGCGCTGTAGATGAACGTGACCATGATCATTCCGCCGACAGAGATGCCGAGCAGTGCAGCCATTTCCTTGTCTTGCGACACCGCCTGGAGCTTCTTGCCGATGAAGGTGCGCTCGAAGAAGAAGAACTGGAATGCCACCATGACGATGGTCAAGGCGATGATGAGGAGATATTGACTGTCGAGGAACACGGCACCGATCCGCAGGCCCTGCCCGGCAAAAACTGTCGGCAGACTCTGGGGGCGCGGTCCGTAGGCGGCCAGGACACCGTTCTCAAGGAGGATCGACGCGCCGATGGTGCTGATGACAACGGGCAGGAACGTGCGGTTGCGTAATGGGTAGTAGACGGCGAGATTGAACAATGCGCCAAAAAGCATCATTGCAACCAGGGTGATGAGGATGCTTGCCCAGTACGGGAGTCCGAAGTCAATCGACAGCACGACCATCGAGAACGCGCCCAGCATGGCGAAGTCGCCCTGGGCAAAATTCACGACATTGGTCGCGCGGTAGATGAGGACGAAGCCAAGCGCGACGAGGGCATAGATGCTGCCGACTCCGATGCCGGTGAAAAGAAGCTGAAAGTTGAATCCCATCTGCTCCCCTCGGCCGAGCCAGGATTACGCTGACGACCTGAGCTGCGTCAATCCTTGAAGTTGATGTGCTTCTCAAACACGATCGTGCCGTCCTTGTTCTTGACGATGTTATAGCCGTGCAGGCCATCGCCGTTCTGGTCGAAGTCGTAGGTCCCTTCGGCACCTTGGTAGCCGCGCACGGCAAGAATGGCCTGGCGCAGCTTGTCGGGATCAAGGCTCTTTGCGTTGTTGATGGCTTGGGCGAGCACGTGCACCGCGTCGTAGGTCCAGGAACTGAAGATGTCGGGAGTCGTCTTGTACTTCGACTCGTAGCGGGTTGAGAAGTCCTTCGCCGCGGCGCTCGAGTCGCGGTTGAAATCAACCACCGCATAGGATCCATACAGGGCAGCACCCGCGAGCTTCAGCGCAGTCGTCGTCACGGTGGTCGGCGAGCCGACCCAGGAGATCGTAACGCCCAGTTGCTGCAGTTGCTTGGCGAAGATGCCCTGGTCGGGCTCATTGGTCATGTACGTGCCCAGGACGTCGGCGCCTGACTGCTTGACTGCGAGCACGACCGGGGTGAAGTCCTGGGAGTTGTTCGGATAGCCCTGGATGAGCACGGGCTCCACGCCCAACTCCTTCAGTGAGGCGATGAGGGTCTTCATGCCGGCCGTGCCGAAGGCATCAGTGGAGTGCACGATCGCCCACTTCCGTTTGCCCAAGGTGTTGACGCCGTAGTCGGCGATCACTCGCGCGGAATAGCTGTCGTTGGGCCGGAAACGAAACAACCAGGGATTGCCCATGTGAGTGAGCGCGGGGTCCGTCCCGCCGATCAAGACGGGCTTGCCAAGCTTGAGTACGTCCGGCGCCATCGCGTGAACCTGCGTGCTGCGGATGGGGCCGAGGAAGGCCGCGATGTCCTTGTCGCCGGCAACTTTACTGAATGCCAGGATCACGCCGGGATTGGAACTTTGATCGTCTTCAATGACGAGTTGTAAGGGCCTGCCGCCCAAGACGCCACCGGCACTGTTGATTTCCTCAACCGCGAGCTGCGCCCCCTGGGTCTGGAACTTCCCCGATTCGGCGACCGGACCCGTCGCTGGAGCGACCATTCCGATCTTGACCGGATCGACGGCCCGCGCAGCCTGCCAGAACGCCAAGGATGCCAGCGCGCAAGCCGCCATTGTGCTGAACCGAGCCAGGCGGGTCCCTGCCGAGTTGCTCAACATGATTTGTCTCCTGCACACCGAGCTGATGGATCAGCTTCATTCGGTTCACCAAGACGGACTTGGCGCCCTTGATTCTGTTGCAGGGAGGATTGTATTCTCAACCCGGGCTGCGTGGCACTAGAGAAATCCCGGGGCTTCCCCAGAGATGCGTGTTCCGGGCGACCCGGATGTCGGTGGATGGCCGCGAATCTCCAGAGAATCGTCGGCGAATCCTCTGGAATGCGCCGGGGGCGCGTCATTCGCGGAGGCCTGGCCGAAATCGGGCTACCGCTTTCTCGATGACTTCCAGGCCGGCCCCGACGTTACGAGGGCAGCTTGCTCTCGGATGAACCGTCCTGACCTCAGGCTTGCGCGGGCCTGCGATTCGCTTTCACTGGCGCTACGCAGGAATCGTCAATCTGACCCGCCCGGCGCACCGGGGTGCCGTCCGCACAATCCCTCGGCTGGACTGCGTATCGGACGCCGGATCCGACCCCGGATCGCACCCCGGATCGNNAGGCCACGGAGGAGGGCCAGGGGGCCCGTCTACGAGGGTGCGGGGACTCGATCACCAGGGCACCGCTAGAGCGCATGAGCAGCGCCAAGCGCCTCGCGGACGCGGGCGACGCACTGCAAGGTCGAACTGGCATCAAGATCACGCGGGCGCGCAAGCCCGATCTCGAGATCGGTCATGACGCGTCCGGGATTGGCCTCGAGCACCAGCACACGATCGGCGAGGCGTACCGCCTCGACGATGTCGTGGGTGACGAGAACAACGGTGATGGCATGCTTGAGGGCCAGCCTCAGAAGCAGATCCTGGAGCTTCTCCCGGGTGAGCGCGTCGACCGCTGAGAACGGCTCGTCAAGCAGCAGTATGCGCGGGCTGACGTAGAGGCCCCGCGCGATCGCCACGCGCTGCGCCTGACCGCCCGAGANNACCCGGGGCGCGCGGTCGGGCTCGTCCGGGGCGTCAAAGGCGACATTCTCCGCCACGTGCAGCCATGGAAACAGTCGGGGTTCCTGGAAGACGAAGCGGATCGAGCGCGTCGGCCCTCCGAGCGGACTGCCCTCGAGCTTGACGCTACCCTCAAAATCGCCATCCAAGCCTGCGATGATCCGCAACAGCGTGCTCTTGCCGCAGCCGCTTGCGCCGACCAGCGCCACGAACTCTCCCCGCGGTACGAGCAGATGGACGTCGCGCAGCACCTCGCTCGCACCAAAGCGCTTGGTCCGGACGTGGACGTCGAGCAGTGCTTGGGCCTCGCTCATGTCATCTGCGCAGCGCCGGGCGCGCCTGGGTTGCCAGGGTGTCGCGCCAGGACAGACAGCGCTCCTCGAGCCAGCGCATGCCCGTGTCCGAGAGCTTGCCGAGGAGCGCCAGAAGCACGATGGTGGCGAGGACGATATCCGTGCGCCCGGTTTCACGGCCGTCGGTTAGGAGGTATCCGAGACCGCGTGATGCGGCGATCAACTCGGCGGCAACCATGAACATCCATGCCAGACTCAAGCCATTGCGCAGACCCGTGAAGACCGCGGGCAGGGAGGCGGGCAGCAGCACGCGGCGCACGAGTTGCAGGGGTCGCAGGCCCGCCATGGCCGCGACCTCGAGGAGTTTGCGATCGACATCGCGAATCCCCGCGACCACGCCCATGTACACCGGGAAGAATGCACCCAGGGCGATCAGGGCAAGCTTGGGAGCCTCGTCGATGCCCAGCCAGATCAGAAAGAGCGGCACCCAGGCAAGCGAGGGGATGGCGCGCAGAGCCTGGAAGCTCGGATCAAGGAGATCCTCGGCACGCCGGCTGATGCCAACCAGTGCACCCAGGGCAATGGCCAGCGACGCGCCGATCGCAAATCCCGCCGCAACGCGCAGGCTGCTCACCAGCACGTGCGTCCCAAGTCCCTCCCGTGCGAGTCCAACCAAAGCGGAGGCGATGTCGCTGGGCGGCGGCAGCAGGTGCGCGGGGACCCAGCCCAGCCGAGCGGTGAATTCCAGGACAGCCAGAACCAGGACGGGGAGAATAAATCCTCGCCCGAAGCGCGCGCGCAAGCGGGCCCCTCGGGCGGCAGGGGCGTCAATCGACGGCTCCGGCTGCACCTGCACCGCATGGAGCTCGATCGGATCTTCGACTGTTGCCATTGAGCGCGCTGCTAGACGCTTGCGACCACCACGTTGCGCGCAAACTGGGTGTCGACCAGTTGTACGATCAACTGGTTGAGGTCGACACCGTCGCGTACCAGATGCTCCTCGACGAGCAAGGGCGCAGCCGCCTGGAGAGCCTTGACATGCTCGCCGGAGGGCTGTGGATTGCTGAGGTCCGTGCGCAGCTTGATCTGCAGGAGAGCGACCTCGAGGCTGACCTTCGCTTCCTCGGCGAGGATACGCGCTGCCTCAGTCTGGTTGGCCAGAATCCAGTGACGCGCTTTTTCGTAGCCAACGAGTACGCGCCGCGTCGCCTCGGGCTGTCGTGCCAGGAAATCACTGCGTACGTTCAAAAATCCATAGGTGTTGAACGCCACGTTCCGATACAGCAGCCGCGAGCCTGCGTCGAGTTCGCTGGCGGCCATCATCGGATCGAGTCCGGCCCATGCGTCGACTCTGCCCTGCTCAAGGGCCACCCGGCCATCTGCGTGCTGGAGTTGGACGTGTTCAATGTCGCTGCGGCGCAGCCCTGCGGTGCGCAGCGCCCGGAGCAGAAAAAGATAGGGATCGGTGCCCTTCGTCGCGGCAATCTTCTTGCCCTTCAGATCCGCGACCGTCCGCAGGGGCGAGTCGTGGCGCACTACGAGGGCTGTCCACTCAGGGCGAGAGAAGATGTACGGGGTGACGATGGGATTGCCGTTGGCTCGTCCGAGCACGGCGGCAAGCCCCGCCGTCGAGCCGATATCGATGCTCTCACCGTTCAGGTATTCAAGAGCGCGGTTGCTGCCGGCGCTCAACACCCACTTCACCTGCGTGCCATCCCGCTTGAAGTCCTCCTCGAGCCAGCCGAAGCGGCGTAGAACGAGGCTCGAAGGCGAGTAATACGCGTAGTCGAGCCGTAACTCGGCAAGGGGAGCGGCGGCCCGCGATAACGTGGGAAAGCCACCTGCCGCAAGGGTGCTCGCGGCGGCTCGAAGGACAGTACGGCGTTTCATCTCAAAACCTTTCGTCGGTGGTTCTGTTCTAGACTTTGCGGCCTAGGGGGAAGGGGATCGGCTGCTGGTGAGGCAGGCTCTGACGTTTCAGAGCCGGTGGGATCACGCATCCGCTGGGGCCCTATTGGCGAGGTTTCCTGAATCGGTCTCCGCGCCGGCCCATCAACCGGGCTTCCGGGTACGGGATCTTGCCGGGCAGGAGCGGAACTCATCCCATGCCGACGGACGCCGGATCCCCGCGGCTGCAGGATCTGGATCTGAGGCTCACCCGCCGCGTCTCCGGCAGGCCGACTCCAGATCGGCACAGAGTGCGAGTCTTGCAGGCCGTGACCCGATCGAAAACGACCGAATTCTTCTGAACTTATGAGTTTGGCGTTCTAGCCCAACCGAAAAGTGCCTGACTGGCGCTCGGGCAAGGGTTTCTGCTGGGAGGGGCCGGGTGAGCGAGGCGGGTGCCTCGCGAGGTTGGCAGGCCGTGCGGTTTGATCGCCCAGCGGATTTCTGTTGAGCAAACAACCAGCGATTGCTGGGACGCGGACCAGAAGCGAGATGCGCGCTTCGCGCCGCGGCGAATGCCGGGAGGTCAGGGACAGGAGATGGGCAGGGGAATCGTCGTCGGCGCAACAGTCGGTGCCGCCATCCGGAGTCCGTCCCGGGATCGCCCCGCGGCGGCACCGGAGCGAAGACCTTCCCTGGCCAGATTGTTCGGGAGCTCGACGGGCGCGACCCGGTCAGCGCATGCCCCATGGCACTCCTGTTCCGGCTTCGCGTGTCCTGCAAGCAGGGCGGCCCAGTTGGCGGCGGTCTCAATGGAGATTCCGCACGCGCGCGCGACCCCAGTTACGGGCACGCCTCTCGCGAGGAGATGGAATGCCTTGTTCCGATTCGCCTCCCTAGTTCTTTGCAAACTGCTTTTCCACAGTCTCAGCATTGCGGTAGCTTAGGCGATTGGATGGGCGTGCATTGAGAACGTTTTTCTTGAATCTAATTCCGGTGTCGAGTGACAACTATCCTTAGGCAAATTTTGGAGATCACAACGCCGCGCGCGCTTAGACGGCGGGCCCACCACGCCGCGAGACCGTGCCCGATCCCGCCTGAGAGCGGGGCCCCTGCAAAGACCGCATGCCCGCCCGCACTCATCGAGCCTGCGATCCTGAAGGGCATTGGCGGAACCATTGGCGCTGAGCCGGCGGGATGGCAAGGCGCCGAGACGCGCGCGCCGATGGACACACCCGAGCTGCAAATGCGGTCGGCGTGAAGTCCTCGCGGCCCCTCGCGTGCCGCCGGAACTGTCAATCGATGTCGATATCGGTCGTCAAACGTTGCACGCGGCTGACGCATGTCGCCTGGCCGGGCAGGACCTGAGTAGACTCCAGTCAGTACGTACCGAGTTCAGTACGGGGTTCAGCGTGGCGTTCAGCGCCTGGGCCGCAGCTGAGTTCGCACGCACTGTTTCGCGACACCGGATCATGCGGGCGTCTCTCGCACTGCTGCGCCGCCGAGCGGTCGCGCTGCCTGTCGTTGTCATCATGGAGCATTGCCACTTGAGCCTGAATCAGTTGACCGAGGGGGCGACACGCCGCTGGTGGGCGCCGGAGTGGGGCTCACGGTGGATCTTTGCCGCCTGGAAGAACTACTGGCCGGGCTATGCGCGTCATCCGCTGTTTCGGGCAGGCTCCGTGCTCGAGTCGATTGCCTCGCGGTCATGGGAGATCGCCCCGGGAGAGACCTCGATCTCGCCTCAGGCCTATTACCTCGAGAACCAGCTTGAGCGCGTCACGGGCATGGCCTACACGGATAATCCGCGTCGTGACATGGCAGGCGGTGTCGAGTCGTTTCAGGTTCCCACGCGTGCCTTTCTCATCAAGGATGCCTGGCTCATCGATGGCTCCCTCTATACGCCCTCGATCCGCCTTGATCTCCATGCGCGCAGGCGGCTCTCCCGCCTGCGGCGGCACCTGCCTCGCGTACATATCGATAGGCAGATCGATCGGGCGGCGATTTACAGCACGATCGAGGGCAACGAGTACTTCGGACTGTGGCTCCTGGATGATTGCGTCAATTACCCGCTGGCCGAAGCCGAAGGCCTGCCGATCACGTCCAATCAGCCCGTCGGACGCCACGTTGAGGCATACGAAAACTGGCTCGAAATGCACCCGGTGCGAGTTGATGGCGCGTTTCTAAGGGAGGTCGTCCTGTTCGATGACTGGGGGGCGAACGCGCACAAATTCCGGCGCGTTGCCGCGCTCCGCGAGAAGCTGCTTTCCCACGTCCAGGCCGAGCCCCACCCCGGGGTGTTCATTCTGCGCTGTGGCTCGGGCAGGAGCCGGATCATGCACAACGAGCGGGAACTGGCGGAGTATCTGCGCGAGCGCCGTGGCTTTCGCATTATCGACGTGAACTGTGATGACGTTCCCAGCATCGTGGCGGCGTGCGCGGGGGCACGGGTCGTCATCGGTATCGAAGGCAGCCACCTCGTGCATGGGCTCGCGACGATGCGTCCTGGGGGCGCCCTCGTGGCGCTGCAGCCCCCGTTCCGCTTCTGTGGGGTTCTGAAGCGTATGACAGATGCCCATCAGCAGCACTTCGGATTTGTCGTCGGGGAGGCAGAGGGAGCCGGTTTTCGGGTCGACGCCGGCGAAGTGGAGCGCACGCTCGATCTCTTGCCAGCCTGCGCGTTCTAGCCGTACCCGTTCGGGTTGTACCGGCCAGAGACTGCGGCGCGGTGCCCCGCGGCCGCCCCGGATGGCCCCGATCTTGCATGTCTTCGCGATTGGTCTGCAGGCGTGCGCCCAGACTGTACGCGCCTCCTCGGGCGAGCGTGGGCACGCCCACAAAAGTTGCTTGGGCGCCCCCTGCCCGTGAGCTCAGGCCCCGGATGGGCGGTGCGTCTGGAGGAATCAGGGCCCGTGAGGTGAGGCCACCCGTGCGCGCGGCAGACCTGCACGGTACGACCCCTATCCCAGGGATTGCGAGGGCTCGCTATGGATGAGACCAAGTATTTCGACCAGGGCGGCGTCCTGGTGACCAATTCCCGGTTCGTGGTGGGTGCGAAGTCCTATCCGATGGCTGGGGTCACCTCGGTACGGGAGAGCCTCGTGCCGCCCAAGCGCCTCGCGGAAGTGATCTTCGGAGTCCTGACGCTACTCGCGCTGCTCGTGCAGGCGTGGGTTCCTGCGACCCTCTTCGGGATCGTCACCGTCTTCTGTCTCGTGCTGCGCAAGCCCCAGCACCGCGTGTCGCTCTGTTCCCCGGACGGCGATGCCCCGGCCTTAAGCAGCGCGGATAGCGCGTTCGCAGCGGCCGTGGTCGATGCCCTGAACCGCGCACTTCTCGCGCGCACCTCAGAACCTTCCGAGGCGTGAGCCGAGCCACAGCGAGTGACAAGGAAAGGAACCGAGGAAGCGAGCGGGGCTTCGGACTCTCTCGTCGCCGCACGTGGCATTTGCGTCGATAGCGCGCCCGGATGCGCACTGCTGCCGCTGACTTTGGGCCTCCTTGGGGCGCCCTCGGGCCCCGGATCACGGCGCCGATCGGGCTCATCCCATCGATACGGCCCGGGAAGCCGGAGAATGAAGCATAGCGCCACCTGCCTCCCGCATGATCCGGCGCGCACTCGCTATCATGGGCTCGTCCCTGAGGGCGCTCCGCGGTGACTTGTTTCGCCCCGGCGCTGGCAAGCAAGCCCGCACGTCCGGCGCATGACGGCCAGCCCGGCACGTGATGAGCAGACACGGCAAGGAGGGCTCGGGGCGCGTGTTGACGGCCGCCTCGCTCCATGGCAAAAAAAAGCCGTTCGCCCCGAGAGGTGAACGGCCCTGCTGTTACAGCCTGGATTTGATCAGAAGTGCCAGATGATGTCACCCGAGAGGATGGTCTCGCTGGACTTGTTTGGTGCGATTCCCGCATTCGAGTTGCCGTTGAAGGCCGGACCATTGAGCGAATGGTAGTAGGCGATTTCCGGGCGGATCTCAACCTGCGGGGAGAACCAGTGCTGCCAGCCCACGGCGAAGTTCACGTAGTGGGTCGCCACGCCGGTCCGCTGGCCCTGTGCGTCCCAGAAATACTCCGGCCGGATCGAGATGTTGTTCAGCGCGTTCCAGGAGTAGTTCAGGTATGCCGTGGTGCCGTAGGAATTGGCGCGGCAGGTCAGGACAGATGCGCTCGAGCAGATCGCAAGACCCGGCGCGTTGTACGGAATGTAGCGCGATGCAAACGGCGCGCCACCATTGGCGTAGATGGTCTGGACATCGCTGTTCAACTCGTTCGGCACATCCTTCATGTAGAGGTGGTATCCCTCCCACGAAATATGCCATTGCTCATTGAAGGTATGGTATGCCGTCAGGCCGAACCACTGCAGGTTGTTGTACCCGTAGGTGCCCCGGTTGATGGCGTCCGCGCAGGCATTGACGTCATCACGGCCGTCGTCGCTCGTGTAGCGAAAGCAGCCCGTCCAACTCGGCATCGCGCCCGGATCCTTCTTGAAGGACGAGTAAGGATAGAGCGGGTTGTAGCCGACCTGGCCGGGACCTGTGCCCGGCACATTCGGATACGGATTGCCGATGGTTTCGTGAATGTGCGGGATCGAAGCCTCCGTCCCGACGGTAAGCCCAAGCTGGAGCATCCAGTTCTTGTTGAGCGCAAGCGTACTTTGCAGACCCGTGTTCGTGTAGTTGTCGAACGTATAGGTCATCGAGTGCGTGTACATGTAGTTGTTCGGTGCAAGCTGGGCCTCGATGTCCGGCAACGAGATGAAGCGGCCGGCACGCAGCAGCAGCCCCTCACCGACGAATGGGATGAACAGCTCGCCATAGATCATCGGGAAGTCGTAGCCGTTAACCTTGTTCTTGTCGAGCAACTGATAGCTCGCCAGGCCGTAGGCCGTGGTGTAGCGGTAGTTCTCGCCGTAAATCGCCGAGAAGCGCATGCCCCAGTCGATATGGTCCTTCTGCACGGTGTCGGGGAAGCGGTCCACGTAGATCACGGCCTGGTCGAGCTGTACCGTGTTCGGCGTATAAAGATAGGCCGCGGGAGCATTGCCGCCGGGTTTGGTGGTGCTCGTGCTGACATTGCCACCAACGTCGAACCAGCCATAGACCTGGAAATTATTCTCGCCAAGCCACGTGCCGACCGACGTGTTGCCGATGGCGTTCATGAACGGGCTGTCGATCGAATTCGGGCGCGTGACTTCAAGCGGTGTGGCGCCGCCATAGGGCCACTCGGTGAATGGCATCGGCGGGGTGGTCTGCGCTGCCGGGGGCACGTAGTCGCGGCGCGCGGGCGGTGCCTTGGGATCGGCAGGTCCTGCCGCCTGACCCCATTCCAGATTGTAATAATTGGTCAGACGCTCCCAGAAGCCCGTACCCAGATAACTGTCAAGGCACTCGTAGTTCTTGTAGGGATCACAGTTGGCGGCGTCGGCCGCGCGTGCCGCGGGGGCGACGCCGACCGAGGCCAGCACCAGTATGGCGGCCAGCAGGGTTTTTGTCATGGGTGCGAGAGCAGATCTGCCGGGAGAGGGGGCCATGCCATCTTCTGCTTGTGGGATGCTTGTCATCACGTCAATTCCTTCCGTTACAAGGGGAGGTATATGACCTGTATATACAGGCCGGACAGCGGGCGGGCTCGCGAAGCGACCCGGTTACCGGACTTATTCCACCAGGAGGTCCGAAATCGGGCCCGGCCTCGGTGGGTTGGCGAAATGGCAGCTTCATGGCGACTCCCTGGACAAGAAAAACGGAGGCCGAATAAATTGTTCTAAGACTTGCGGTACTCTTGGCCCTGAGGCGGCGAGAGCGGTACCGGACCACAGTCAATGACAATTTTTTACAGTTCGGCAACACGTCTGCATTGCAGCACAGGACCTCTAAACAACACGTAAAAAAAGTACCTGCAAACATAAGAAACGCGAAAGTTTTAATGCGGCGTTCATTAATCGTCAGCGACGTTCCTGGTGGTTTCCCGGCCGGATCCACGGACTCACTGGGGCAGGGCGTGCGGACTTTGCCCACGTCGATGCAGTGCCTTGCGGGCCGAGCACGAGAGGTGAGCGACCGGCTGCAAGCGAGGGTGCCGGGCGGCCGGTCACGGTTGGTTTCGGCCTGTCAGGGCTCGGGTTGGGACCTGCCCGTTCAGGTCCTGCTGCCGCGCGTCGCTCAACCAGCGTTGCTCACCCGGCGTCGCTCACCCGNNGGCGTCGCTCACCCGGCGTCGCTGCGGGGACTGGTCATGAGCCAGATGTTGGCTCTTTAGACGGGGACTCTGATTCTGTCTGCCACGCGATCGCGACAGGCGGGGCGCTGGCCGGTGCGGCGGGCCCTCAGGACCTCCAACGAACCTTGGCCGAAGCCCAGTGCGACCAGCGTTTGCGTCAAGCCGGGCAAGGTTTCCGCGCTAGGGAGTGCTGGCGAGACGCAGCAGCGTTCCGTTATGGTCTTCCGTGATGAAGACGCTGCCGTCGGCAGCCTGTGCAAGGCCTACGGGCGAGCCCTGCGGATGCTGGCCGGCGACGTGCTCCCAGCCCGAGACAATGTCGCGCGGCGCAGCCCCCGGCGCGCCGGCTGCGTCGAGATCGAGGGCGACGATCCGGTGGCCGAGTTTGCGATAACCGTGATAACCGATGACGAGACTGCCCTTTAGGGGGGCGAGCATGCTCCCCTTATAGTCGAGCATCCCAAGTGGTGCGGCATGGGCCGGCAGGAGCCGTGTCGGCTTGTGAAAGTCACTGCACAGGCTCGCGGGGTACTCAGGACTCGGCATACCCATGTCATAGCAGTAGGGCCACTCATAGCGAGCGTGTGGTTCGATCCAGTTCAGAGTGTCGTGGGGCAGGTCCTCGTCGGAGAGTCTCGGATCTGCCTGGTTGATCCAGTCGCGGGCGTTCTCGGCGGCGACGATCTGGCCACCGTGAACCACGGCGAGTGCCATGCTGTTGCGCAGGCCCGACGCCACGAGCTTCAGGTCGGTGGCGCTCAAATCGGTGGCGTTGGCGGGCACCGCCACCAGCGCCGCACGGGGTGGAGTCTGCTGGGTCTCGGCACACGGCTGGCCGCGCTCGGGTGCGCGCCCTTGTGCGGACTCGCAGTGGTCGCTCGCCGAGCCGATGTTCACAACCAGTCCGCCATCGGGGGTTAGCACCAGCGAGGTCAGGGGATGTCGGCCGGTGCCGGGGAGGTCGTGCACGAGCACACGCAGCGGGCGTTTGGGATCCGTGGGATCGAACTCGACGATCCGCTGCAGTTCGCCGATCAGGAGGTGCCCGTTCGGCGTCGCGACCAGTGCGTTGGGCTCGTTCAGATGGTCGAGCACGACTTCGGGAGCGTCGTGTCCATCGTGCCCGAGTCTCAGGAGCCGGCCTCGGCCGGGATTCCAGCCCCCCATGTCCACGACCCACACGCTCGCACCGATGACGGCGACCCCGCGTGCAAAACCGACCTGTTCCGAGACCAGCCCGACACACAGGCCTGGTGGCGTCTTTAGTTCGATGCGAGGAAAGCCCCCACAGGTTCCCGCCGTGTGGTATGGCTCGCGCGCTGCTGCGGTACTGACCCCGCCGCCCGTTGCGGCCAACGAACCGAAGATCACGGCCCAGACCGCGACGAAGCGCGCCGGACCCTTGCTCGCGGGGTGCAGGGCGCGGCGGGTTCGAATCGCCCCGTGGTCCGTCGACGGCGTGGTGGTGTGCATCAGCTCGGTGCCTTCATTTCATTGCAATCTGCAGGGCAGT
>PLEY01000036.1:0-22040 GCA_003136595.1 Burkholderiales bacterium | reverse complement strand
TTGAGTCGGGACCGTTGAGTCGGAACCGTCAGTGGCGCCCCAGTCGGTCTCGGTCCGCTCGTCGCCCGGTCTTGGCCGAGCCTTTCGCGTTGACCCAGATCAATGTGCCCGGACATGTTGAGGCTAAGGTGCATGACGGTGAAGCGCGCACTGACAAGAGGGCAAGGAGGACGAAGGGGCAAGGACGAAGGGGGCAAGGACGAAGGGGGCGAGGACGAAGGGTGTGAGGACGAGCACTGATCTGACGTCCGGCAGGCCTCNNTGGCACGCAGAACACGTTAACTTTTCGAGACTGCTCGAGCTTCTCGAAGCCGAGGTTGCCGAGTTTCACGAGGATGGCCATCCCCAGTACGCCATGATGGTCGATATCCTGTACTACATGCAGACCTACTGCGACCGCTTTCACCATCCCAAGGAGGATCTGGCCTTTCGGCGACTGGCCGAACGCGATCCCTCGCTGCTATCTCTGGTCACTACACTGCGCCAGGAACACCGTGTGCTGGCACAGGCCGGCCAGGAACTCATGGAGCTGCTCTCGGAGGTGGCCGAAGATGTCATGATTCCGCGGGCGCAACTCGAAGCGGCGGCGGCGACCTATCTCGTCTATTACCGCCACCACCTGAATCGGGAAGAGCGGGACGTCCTGCCAAGGGCCACCGTACTGCTCGATGTGCAGGACTGGGCCGCGATCGACGCGGCCATGCCGACCACGCCGGACCCGCTCTTTGGCAGCAATGTCGAGGGCCGCTTCCGGGAGATGCGCCGTCAGATCGCGATGGAGGCGCGCATCGCCCGGCAGCACTGAGTGCTGCGGGCCTGCGTTTCGGGAGTACCCCAAGCGGCGGTCGGGGGCGGGTTACTGCACCTGTGCCGCCCGTGCCCGCTGGCTGTACTGCATATAGGCCGGCAGGGCGATGGCAGCGACAATCCCGATCACCATGAGCGCCGGAAAGATCCAGGCAAGAATCTTGACCCCGAGGGTGTTCGGTGGAGGCGGCAGGCCAAAGCGGTTCTCCCCGGGTGTGCCGCCCTTGAAGAGCCAGATGAGTCCAACCAGCGGGATGAGCGCGAGCAGCACGGTCCAGCCGGACCAGTCCATGTCGTGGGCGCGGCGGATGCCCAGCATCACGGCGAAGACCATGTAGGGTATCGCCGCGAGCACGCCGACCACGCCGGCGATCGAGGCCTTGCCCACGAAGCCTGCGATCGCTCCGAGGACGAATGAGACCGCGATCAGGATGAGATAGCCTCCCGTCGAATAGGCGAGGTAGCGCAGGCGACCGATACGGCCGGTCGCTGACCAGTAGCTGACCTCCTGGAACCCACCTGAATGGGGGGATTCGAGTTCGGCTTGCGGGGGCACGTAGGGGTTGATCGTCGACACGGTTTTCCTTGGAAGGGTTTGGGCTCAGAAATTCACCGGGCCCACACATCGGGATTTCAGGGACGCTGTTGCGCCGAGTGCGCGCGAGTTCAGACTAGCGCCAACCGCCGACGCTTGGCAAGCCTTTCACGCTGGGGCATGGGCCTTTGTGGATCGGGTGTCGACCAGGAAGAGGCCGCAGCGAACTGCAGCGGCGGATGCGGTATCGGATTCACGGCGTGCGGGTGCGCAGGGATCTCGCGGATCGCCGGCACCTCACGAAACTTAGGGGCCCGAGTCAGCAATGGACGGACCTGGGAGATCTCGGCGCCTCCGGTGAACGCTGGGAACTCCAAGCCAACCCCAAGCCAGCCCCAAGCCAAGCTGACCCGGCCTTCGTCGCCTCCGCATCGGGTCAACGCTCGGGGCTGGCGTTGATTGATGCCACCGGGATTGGGGATTGCTCGACGTCGGTTTGCAGTTGCAGGCCGAACGCATCGAGTGAAGCGGCAAGGCCCGAGGGACCCAGTCGGCTTGCGAACCCGGAGCGCGCGAAGAGCGAGGCCGGTTGTCCGGAAAGCCCGACCACGACGAGGCGAGCCGAGCGCTTGGTCAGCGCAGCGTGTACGCCTTCGATGGCAGCCAGTCCGCTCGAGTCGAGGTTGATCATCCCCGCGACGTCGAGGACGACGATCGCCGAGAGCAGTGCCGGTCCCGTCAGGATGGCTTCGATCTTGTCGACCGCGCCGAAGAACAGCGATCCGGAGAAGCGGTAGACCGTGACCGTAACCCCGGTCGCACCACTCCAGCGGTCACTGAGCTCTGCAATATGTTCCACCCTGGTCAGGCTTGACATGCGCGTCGCAAAAAACAGGCAGGCCAGCAGCAGCCCGACCTCGATGGCCATCGTGAGATCCACCACCACCGTCAGCGTGAAGGTGGCAAGCAGGATGATCTTGTAGTTATGGGAGAAGCGGCGCAGGCGAGCGAACTCGCGCCATTCGCCCATGTTGAAGGCGACATAAAGCAGGATCGCAGCGAGCGTTGCGAGCGGGATATGCTGGGCCCAGGGGGCTGCGAGCAGTACGATCAGGAGCAGGACCACGGCGTGCACGATGCCCGCGATCGGACTGACCGCACCCGAGCGGATGTTGGTGACCGTGCGCGCGATGGTGCCAGTCACGCAGAATCCCCCGAACAGGGGCGCTACGAAGTTGGCGATCCCCTGGGCCATCAGTTCCTGGTTCGGGTCATGGCGCGTGCCGGTCAGCGTGTCGGCGACCCGCGCGCACAGGAGCGACTCGATCGAACCCAGCATGGCGATGGTGATGGCCGGCCCGACCAACTGGCCGATCATGTCCAGTCCTACACGGGGCAGCATGAGGCCCGGCAGGGCGCGGGGGATGCCGCCAAAGCGGCTGCCGATCGTCTCGATACCAAGGGGCAGAAACGCCGTGACGACCGTGGCCAGGACGAGGGCGATGATCGTGCCCGGCACGCGCGCCACGCTCTGCAGCAGTCCCGAGCCCGTGCGGCCGGCGGCTTTGGGCCATCCTGCGATGATCGCGAGCGAGACCAGACCGACCAGAAGAGAGGTCGGGTTGGTCTCGGGGAGTGCCTTGGCCAGGGCCACGGTTTTCGAGAAAAATTCCGCCGGGATCTTGCTGCCATCAAGGCCCAGCAGGTCGCCGACCTGGGACAATCCGATCAGGACCGCGATGCCATTGGTGAAGCCGATGATGATGGCCACCGGGATGTAGCGGATCAGGTTGCCGATGCGCGCCATGCCCATCGCGAAGAGCAGCACGCCGCCGGCCATGGTCGCGAGCAGCAGGAACGGCACGCCGTGGCGCGAGACGATCGTGTAGACCACGACGATGAAGGCGCCTGCAGGCCCGCCGATCTGCACTCGCGAGCCGCCCAGTACCGAGACAATCAAGCCGCCCACGATGGCTGTGAAGATGCCCGCCTCGGGTCGCAGCCCCGAGGCGATCGCAAAGGCCATGGCGAGCGGCAGGGCGACGATGCCGACCGTCAGACCGGCCTGACAATCGCAAAGAAAATCAGACCGGCTGTAGCGTCCCCAGACGCCCGCAAGGCAGGGGCGGAAACGAAACGCGGACACAAATGACATTCAGGGCCTCGCGCCAGGAGACATACGTGATCCAGACTACATGTGAAAGATATCCCCATGCAATAGGAATGACATGATAATATAATTTACATACCCTACGCCCAGGGGGGACTGTGGAAAAGAAGACTGCGCGCGTGACGATCCTGATCGATCCGCACAAGAAGGAAGCCTTCGAAAGCCTCTGCGCGGCCCAGGACCTGACACCCTCGCAGGTGATCCGCAAGCTGATCCGCGAGTACCTGGCGCAGCATGGCGTGAGCTACCCTTCCCAGCCGAAGTTGGGTTCGGGCAAAAGCCCGTAGGCGCCTTCGGGTCTCACAGGCGCGCGCTTGCAGCACATGCGCGCGAAGATCGCGCGGTCGGCAGGCGTTGCTACTTAAGCCTGTGGGGCGCGCCGAAATCACCCTCGGTCGGAAAGAGCACCGTGGTTGAGGAGGGACCGATGCCGATGATCTGCACGGTGACTTCCTCGTCCTTCGCCCCGTCATAGTGCACGGCCCCGGCGGGATGCTTCATGAAACTGCCCGCCGGCAGGGCCACCGTGCGGTCCGGATCCCACGAGTCGTCCGTGCCGGCATACCAGGTCCCCTTGAGCACCACGACGTTCCGATCTTCACCATGGAAGTGCGGCGAACTCATGATACCCGGTGGAAACCTGACGCGGATGACGTAGGTTCCGGGGCCCTGCGGGTTACCAGAGACCACCGCAAGCAAGATGCCATGTCCGCCGGGCACCGGTTTCCAGGCGAGTTCCTCAGGCGTCACGTGCACAAAGCCCTTGGCGTCGGGCTCTGAGGCATGCGACGGCCTCGCGAGCCCCATGGCGAGGGGCGCGCACAGGCACAGCGACAGGACGAGGGACGGGCGCGCGCGAAAGTTCCCGCGGGCGCTCCCGTCCTGGGATCGGCGCCGATGGATTGGCGTGCGGGTCTCGGTGTGTGTCTCCATGACGGTCTCCATGAGGTCTTTGCACTAGGCGATGGATCGGGTTGTCCATCTGAAGGCCGGGCGCGGCGCAGGGGGCCATCGGCTCGCCACCCGGATGTTGCTCGAAAAGCGTACTGGAGCACGCTCGCAAAGTCGAGTGCCCAGGCCTTGCGCGACGACGCGCTGTCCTCGGCGTGCGCCCGGCGCCTGGCCGCGGGCGATTGTGCAGAAAGCCCGGATCACCTATCCTCATGCCTTCACCGCAGACCCACTGCTTCCTGGGCCGCAAGAGGTCGATCGTTGCCGTGCCCGGTGGTGCGCGGCCCGGGATCTGTCACAGGCGACGTGACCTGCCGCACCGACTTCTGCAAGCCCGAGCCGTATAAGCCGCTTCGGGACGCGTCACGCCGCGGCGCCCGCCGCAGCGATTCGCCCAGCATTGTGGTCAATTCTTCGAAAAAGGATCCATGGACTCTGAAACCCTGCCGGAAGAATGTCATGCCATCGTGATTTTTGGTGCAACCGGTGATCTGGCCAGGCGCATGCTCTGGCCCTCGCTGTACGCGCTGCACTGCGATGGATTGCTGCCGCCTGACTTTCGCCTGATCGGCACGGCCAGTTCCGCGTGGACCGACGAAAGCTTCGCCGAGCGGGTCAAGAAGGCCATTCTGGAATCGGCCAATTCCAAGATGTACGAGGACGCGGCCTTTGCCAGTTTCGTGCAACGGCTGCGCTATGTCGCCGTCGACGCCAAGGACCCGGAGGGCATGGCACCGATCCGCGCGGCGCTGGGCGACTCGAGCGAGCGCGGTGTCATCTTCTACCTGTCGACTGCACCCCAGCTCTTCGGACCCATCTGCCGAGCCCTCGGAGCGAGCGGTCTGGCCAACGGACACAGTCGTGTCGTGATCGAAAAGCCGATCGGCTCGGACATCGCCTCCGCCCACGCGACCAACGACGCCATCGCATCGGCCTTCGACGAGAGCCGTGTGTTCCGGATCGATCACTATCTGGGCAAGGAAGCCGTGCAAAATCTCCTCGCACTGCGCTTTGCCAATGCGATCTTCGAGCCGCTTTGGAACTCGAACACCATTGAGCAGGTCCAGATCACGATCGCCGAGACCGTCGGCATCGAGGGTCGGTGGGCCTACTACGACACGGCGGGCGCGCTGCGCGACATGGTGCAAAGCCACCTTTTGCAACTGCTTTGCCTGGTCGCCATGGAACCGCCGGCCGGGTTTTCCCCATCGGCGGTGCGCAACGAGAAGGTCAAGGTGCTCTGGTCGTTGCGGCCGATCGTTGGCGCCGATGTCGGCCAGCAGACCGTGACGGGCCAGTATGCGAGCGGCTTCGCAGACGGCAAGGCCGTGCCGGGCTACAAGGAGGAGCAGGGAGCGAACACGACGAGCGATACCGAGACCTTCGTCGCGCTGCGGGTGGGCATCGACAACTGGCGCTGGGCCGGCGTGCCTTTCTACCTGCGCACCGGCAAGCGTATGCAGCGGCGCTCCAGCGAGATCATGATCCAGTTCAAGTCGCCACCGTACAACATCTTCTCCGGGATCGGCGCGGCGCTCGCGCCCAACATGCTGCTCATCAAGCTGCAACCCGAGGAGATGATCACGCTCACCCTCATGAACAAGCAACCGGGCGTTCACGAGATGCGGCTGGGCGAGGTGGCATTGAACCTGTCACTGGGAGACGCGTTTTTCAAGGGACGGCGCCGCATCGCCTACGAGCGCATGCTGCTCGATGTGCTGCGCGGTAATCCGGCCCTGTTTGTGCGCCGGGACGAGGTCGATGCCGCCTGGCAGTGGATCGATGGCATCGAGGACGGCTGGAAGTCCACCGGGCAGAAACCCAAGCCCTATGGCGCGGGCAGCTGGGGACCCTCGGCGGCCATCGGCCTGCCGGAGCGCTATGGGCATTCTTGGCACGAATAGCCACGCGGGCCTGAGGGCGGCTTCGGAGCCAGACGCAGACTTCCCACGCGGCCTTTCGGGCAAATTGCTGGGGTCGTGCCCTGCTCGCGCTGTGAAGAACCTGAATACTCCCTAAAGACTCCCTAAAGTCGTAAATTTCGTTACATTTTTCGTGCACAAAAGGGCGATTCCCCGGACTTACCGCGGCATTGCGGCCGATTCGAGCCCATTTTCGCGTGCGAAGCGGGTTAAAATACTTGGCGGCTGGTCTTCGGACAATGTGTTGCGACCTGCGTACCACCCAGGATGCTCGCTGTCGCGGGCCGGGTGGCTTCACAGACCACCCTCTTCGCCGTGATGGAACCGTTTCCGCCTCCCACAGTGCTCGTCGATCCACCGCCCGATCCATGGAAGTCCTGGACGCGCGCGGATGCATTCCTCGAGATCAGGGTACGGCGCAGCCTGGCCGTGGCTGTGCTGCTCTCCTTGCTCATCCACATCATCGCGATCCTGATCCTGTGGTTCCTGAAGGAGCGGATCGACGCGGCAGCCGGGGGCGGAGCCGCCGCGCCCAGGTCGCTTGCCGTGCGCATTGCGCCCAGGACTCCTTCGAGCGCGCCGCCACCCTCCGAGGCGCACGTCGAGACCCCGTCTGAGGCACCCGTCAAGCCGCAGCCGCCGAGCCCCTCCAAGCGCGTCATGACGGTCATGAACAACTCCTCGCGCAGCGTGCCCGTCAGTCCACAGCGACCCCTGCCGCCCGTTCCACCGGTGCCGCAACAGCCCTCCCAGGCGCCGATGGACATGATGTCGATGGTGAACGTCGCGCGTGATCGGCGCCGCGCCCAGGAGGAGAGTGCCGCCGAGGAGAATGCCGCCGCGGCCGCGGCCGCGGCCGAGCCGACGGCAGACCAGATCGCCCAGGCCAACATCAAGAGGAACCTCGATAAGATGGCGCGCGCCGGGCGCGGCGAAAGCGGCATCTTCCAGATCCGCAACATGGGCATCCGGACCGCGCAGTTCTCGTTTCGCGGCTGGACCGATGATCCGACCAACAGCACCCTGCAGGTCATCGATGTGGACGCCGGGCCGGGCGGCAACGTCCAACTCGCCGTGGTGCGCCGGATGATCGAGCTCATTCGCGTGCACTACAAGGGTGACTTCAATTTCGATTCGCACCGGCTCGGACGGGTCGTGGTCCAGTCGGCCCGTATCGAGGATACCGCCAAGCTCGAGGCGTTTCTCATACAGGAATTCTTCGGTGGCTAGCACGAGGCCGGGGCCGAGTGGGGCGCCGCGTCGGCACATTGACGCCCTGCGCGCGGTGGTGCACAGTCAGGGGTGGGCGCGCTTCCCGCAGCGCGCGCAGCACGCGCCGGTGCCGCTCGGGTGGCCCAGGGGGCCATTCAACAGAGGGAGGCATGATGCAGGCGCATGACGTCGCAGTGGAGCCAGTGCTCCTGTGTGAAGAGCAAGAGGGTATCGTGACCTTGACGCTCAACCGGCCCGAGCATTTCAACGCCCTCTCGACGGGGCTCATCGCGCGCCTCCAGGAGGAACTCGAGCGGATCGCGCTCGACTCCAGCGCGCGGGTGGTGATCATTGCTGCCAATGGACGCGGCTTTTGCGCGGGCCATGACCTGCGTGAGATCCAGTCGATGCGCTCCCTGGAGGAGGTCGAGGCCCTGTTCTTGCAATGCAGCCGCATGATGCTCACCTTGACGCGCCTGCCGCAACCGGTCATCGCCCAGGTGCATGGCATTGCGACGGCCGCCGGCTGTCAGCTGGTGGCGACCTGTGATCTCGCGATCGCAGGCGAGTCGGCGCGCTTTGCAACGCCCGGCGTGAATATCGGGGCATTCTGCGCGACTCCGAGCGTCGCCTTAGGCCGCGCTGTGGCGCGCAAGCATGCCATGGAGATGCTCCTCACGGCTGAGATGATCACGGCCGAACGCGCCTGGCAGACGGGTCTTGTCAATCGGGTCGTCGCCCAGCCCCTCTTGGGTGGTGAGGTGTTGCGTCTTGCGACCTTGCTCCTTGGCAAGTCAGCGCGCGCGCTCGCGACCGGCAAGCGCGTTTTCTACAGCCAACTTGAGGTGGGCCTCGAGGACGCCTATGCGCTGGCCAGTCATGCGATCGCGGCCGATCTCGTCGCACCGGACGGGCGCGAGGGTGTCGCTGCGTTTCTGGAGAAGCGCGCTGCGCGGTGGCCGGCCTAGGCCGATGGTCGCGCGCGCTTGCACGACAGCCTCGGGCCGTGTCGCTGGCGGCACCGACAAGACCACCGATTCGGCCGATTCCGCCGGCGCGCAGGCCGGCTTGCGGCGGCCGGTGCCCGGCCGGCTCCCGTTCCCTGGAGCAACATGACGAGCTCGGATCCGAATGCGGGCCTGCCTGTCATGGTCATCATCGGTGGCGGTGCAGGTGGCCTGGAACTGGCCACGCGACTGGGCAACAGTCTAGGGCGCAAGCGTCGCGCGCGCGTGGTGCTGGTCGACCAGTCGCCAATCCACATCTGGAAGCCGCATCTGCATGAGGTCGCAGCCGGGAGTCTCGACATCGGCCTGCATCGTCTCGAATACGCGGCGCAGGCCCGCTGGCACCACTTCGAGTTCCAGCTCGGACGCTTCATCGGTCTGGATCGTCCCAACCGGAGCGTGACCGTATCGGCGATGCCCGACATGGACGACCAGCCGATGCTGCCGCGCCGTACCATCCGCTACGACCAACTCGTGCTGGCCCTTGGCAGCACCATCAACACCTTCAACATCCCCGGTGCGTCCGAATTCGCCATTGCGCTCGATTCGCCCGGCGAGGCGGAGCGCTTCCGCCAGAAGCTGGTGGCCGCCTGCATCCGGGCGAGCGCGCGTGCGGAGGCGGGCAAGACCAGCCTGGTGTCGATCGCCATCATCGGCGCCGGTGCGACCGGGGTGGAGCTGTCCGCGGAACTGCGCAATGCAGCGCGCGTGTTGCACGCCTACGGCATCCATGGCATGGATCCCAGCCGAGACATCCGCATCTCGCTTGTCGAAGGCGCCGAGCGCATCCTGCCGGGTCTGCCCGAGCGGATCTCCGAATCGGTCGGCGTGCTGGTCGCCAAGCTCGGGATCGACATCCTGACCGGGGAGAAGGTCACGCGCGTGACGGCGCTTGGCGTCGAGACCGCGAGCGGCAAGAGCTAGCCCGCCGATCTCGTGGTGTGGGCGGCTGGCATCAAGGGTCCCGAACTGCTGAAAAATCTCGAGGGTCTGGAAGTGAACCGGATCAACCAGCTGATCGTCGATGATCATCTGAAGACCAGCCGCGACGCGAACATCTATGCGCTGGGGGACTGTGCCCAGTGCGAGTGGGGGTCGAAGAAGGGCTTCGTGCCGCCACGCGCCCAGGCCGCCCATCAGCAGGCGAGCTATCTGTACCGGCTCCTCACCCGTCAGCTCGATGGGGCCACGGTCGGTCCGTTCAAGTACCGGGATTTCGGTTCGCTTGTCTCGCTCGGCCGGCAAAGCGCGGTCGGCAACCTGATGGGGGGTGTCATCGGCGGGAACATGTTCATCGAGGGACTGATCGCCCGGGTGATGTATCGCTCGCTCTACCAGATGCACATGCTGGCCCTGCACGGCTGGGTGAAGATGGTGCTCGACTGGATCTCGCACAGCCTGAGGCGCGCCACCGAGCCGCACGTCAAGCTGCATTGAGCGCGGGGCCGGCCTCGCCGCCCCCCGTTGTGATCCGTGGTGGTCAGCCCGGGTTGTTGGCCAGGCTCGACGACCGGTATCATGGAGATTCACCTGAAACGGAGCGGGCGTGGCTAACGGTCTGGCGCAGCAACTGAGAACCGCAACCCGCGACGCGCACCGGGCGAGCGAGAGGGCCGGCATCATGCCGGATCTGCTGCACGGCCGCCTTGGCCGAGCGGTTTATTGTTCCCTGCTGCGCAATCTGTTTGAAATCTACCAGGCGCTCGAGGCAGCCCTCGTGCTCCGTGCGGCGCTACCGTGCGTTGCGCCGGTTGTCTTCCCGAAGCTGTTTCGCACCGCTGCGCTCGCGGCCGACCTCGATGTGCTCTATCGGGAGCGCTGGCGCGCTGAGCTCGACCCGCAGCCGACGACGCTGATTTACGTTGGGCGTCTGCAGCGAATAGAGAAGGAGCGGCCCGAATTGCTCGCCGCACATGCCTATGTGCGCTATCTGGGCGATCTGTCCGGTGGCCAGATGCTCTCGAAGATCGTGGCCGACAGCCTCGGGCTTGGGAACGGTCTGGGCACGCGCTTCTACGACTTCGGCCCGGCCCAGCACGTGGCCGAAGCGGCACAGGCGCTGCGTGCCGGTCTGGAGGCGATCCCGGCCGACGAATCCCAACTCGCCGCAATCGTCGCCGAGGCCCTCCATGCCTTTGACCTGCACCGTGCGCTGTTTGCCGAACTGGCGGATGAGGACCCTGACGCAATCCGGGTGGTTTGAGCCGGCGCTGACTTAGGAGCGCGCCGGATAGTTGCGGATCTGCCCGTAGAGAGTGGTGGCGCGCTTGGTGGACGCCTCGAGTTCCTCGAGCAGGTGGGCGGCTGAGGGCCCGATCGGCGCCGCATCGGCAATGTCCATGGCGGCCAGGCTCGCGTTGGTCAAGATCGCGCAGATGACCTCGTCCGACTCGCGACTGTCGAGCGCCTGCGCATCGAACTCCGCCCCGCGTGGCGCGACGCTCAGGGACTGCTCGAGGTGGCGGCGCGCTGCAGCGGCCTGCTTGCTCGCGGAAAGATCGATCAGGATCAGCATGAAACCGAGGATCGAGCCGTTCGAGCCCGGTACCACTTCGGCGCGCACGTTGACCGGCAAAGGCTCGCCATCAGCGCGCGCCAGGGCGAGCTCGCCGCGCCACGGCTGGTGCACGGCCATGAGCGCGTCCAGGGTTTTTCCAACCACCTGAGGATGGGTGAAGAGGGGGACGATGTCCTTGAGGCCGGCGAGCGCGTCCACGGGCCTCGCCACGAGCTGCCCGAAGGCGTCGTTGGAGTACAGCCGGCGACCCTGGGCGTCGGCGATAAAGACAGCCTCTCCGGAGCTCTCGACGGTCGAGCGGATCTGAGTGAGTTGATGTTCGGCGATCAGCAGTCGCACCGCGTGGATCTGCAGGATGATGTCGATGAGCGCCCAGCCGATCGCGCGGGCGAGTGCGATTTCGACGCTCGACCAGGGCACGGCCGTGCCGCGGACGATCTCCGACCATGCGGCGAACGAGCGCCGCGGCGAAAGCTCGAGGGGATCGTCGCCGACGATGGGCTTGGATGGATCGCCGCCCCAGGTGACGGTCAGCAGCTGCTCCTTCCTGAACCACATCAGATAGTCCGGACGCTGGGTGGAAAGCTTCATCGCCAGCACACCGCTGGCCACCGGGGTCAGCGCATCGAGTTCGGGATTCTCGCGGGCCACAGAGGAGCAGCTATACGGGGGCTGGAAGGTGCGGCTGTCGACCCACTGCAGCAGCGCGCGCAGCTCGGGGGTCGAGGGCACCTCACCGGTGGTCAGGATCTCGCCCTCGTAGAACAGCGCCGCACCGCTCGCCTCGAGCGGCTGCAGCAGCGTGCGCGGATTGCCGAACAGGGCAAGCCGCCAGTCGCCCTCGGTCGAGGTCGCCTCGATGAGACGCTGCTCGAGGCGCCGCACCTGTATCGTGACCTGCGCATGCGCATAGTTTTCAATGGCGGCGATGCGCGTGGCGATCACCTCGCCCAGCAGTTCACTGGCAGCCCGCACGGCGTAGCTGAGATTGCGTGGCGCGTAGTGATGGGCGGCGATGAGGCCCCACAGGCGTCCCTCGCGCACCAGCGACACCACCAGCGTCGCGGTCACGCCCATGTTCTTCAGGTACTGCAGATGCAGCGGCGACATGCTGCGCAGGTAGCAGAGTGACATGTCCAGGTCCTGGCCGGTCAGGGGCAGGGCGCGCGGCACAATCGGTACTGGCTGATAGTGCGCATCGACCAGGACGCGCACGCGGTTACGAATATAGAGTTCACGCGCCCGCCGCGGGATGTCCGAGGCCGGGTAGTGGTGCCCCAGCAGTGAATCGAGGCGTGCCTCGCGCGCCTCGGCAATGATCTTGCCATGGCCGTCCGGATCGAACTTGTAGACCATGACCCGGTCGTAACCGGTCAGATCCCGGAACGCCTTGACGGCCGCATCCGCGAGCGTGCCGATGTTGGAGGTCGCGCTAAAACGCTGGACCGCGGCTGAGAGCTGCTCGAGCAATTGCGGACTGCCGAGCCCGACCAGGTCGACCCCTGCACCCCTGTGGCTGGCCGGCTCGAGCTCGACGATCAGCCCGCCGGGCGGATGGCGATGGATGCTGCCCTCCAGATTGTGGCGGCTGGCTGCGCGCCCTGTATGGCACTGCAGCGGGACCGGCTCGGCGAGATCGAACGAGGCGGTGAGGTTCCGGATCCGCACCTCGACATCGCCGCCCAGATCCGATACGGGGCGACCCAGCAATTCGTCGTGACCTACCCCAAGAATCCCCCGGGTGTTGGCGGTTGCCTGCAGGATCCGAAGCTCGGTCTCATCCAGCACCAGGAGCACACCATGGGGCTGGATCGACGCTGCCAGATGAATCAGTTCCCGCTCACAGTTGGTGAGGTCGGCCTGCCCGAAGGGTGGATTGCTCAGCATCAGTTCCAGAACACCGTGCGCGCGTCTGCGTTTCCCGGAACCCCGCTCGCATCGCCCAAGCGTCGCAGGCGCGCCTCGAGGTCGGCCCGCGTGGTGCCGAGCGCGAGCGCAGCGGCATCACAGTCGCCGCCGGCGCGCTTGAGGCTTTGCGCGATCAGATGCTGCTCGACCTTCTGAACCACGCTGTTCAGGATCGCGGGCAGCGAAGGGGGCTGGGGTTGGGCCATGAAGTTGTCGATGAGGGCGGCAATATCTGGGGCGAATCCATCGGTGAGATCCCTGGCGGGGGGGCCTTCGTGCAGCATGACGCCGATACATTCCTGGTCGCCGTCGGCCATGAGGGTTGCCGAGAGCTGTAGCGGGGTGCCAACACCACGGGCATCGCGGCGCATCGTCGCGCCGACCGCGAGGCCAGAGCGCCTGGCCTCGGAGAGAATCGCGCCGATCTCCTGGCCGCTGGCCTCGAGGACCTGAGCGAGAGGCCGACCGAGCACTTGTCCTTCATCCTGCCTGCCGGAAAGATCAAGGAAGGGGCGATTGGCGATGCGGATGCGTCCGGCCGAATCCGTGATCGCGACTGCCGGATGGGCGGGGGTCGCCGCTGTCCCCTCTTGCGATTGGGGCGGGGTCGGCCGTGAGCGGCTGTCGAGGCGGCGAGCCCGTACGAGGAGCAAAAGGGTCTGGCCGGAGCGAAAGGGTGTGGCCGAAATCTCGATGGATAGATGATCAGGGGCGCTACGCGCGCGCAACTCGAGCGGCTTGCCCGTCGAGCGGGCGACGTTTAGCAGTTCCTCGATTGCCGGACGCGAGGTGGGCTCGATGCCGGCTCCGGCATCGAGACCCACCGCCGCCTCGCGGCTCCAGCGAAACAGGTCGAGCGCGGCCTGGTTGGCATCGACGATGCGCAGCGAGAGGCCGTCGACGATCAGCACCGCATCGTTTGCCACCTCGAAGAGGCAGCGGTAACGCGACTCGATGCGCCGGTGGCGCCAGTAATCCTTCTCCATCTCCTCTTGGGTGTCGAGAAAGCGCTTCTGGATGGCAGCGACCGAGCGCAGATCGCGCCCGGCAGCGATCACGGGCCCGCCCTCTCCAAGCGAGATCGCAGCGTAGTTGAAAGGGATGTCGGTACCCCCCGCGCTCGCGTGGTTCAGTTCGCGCCGCCGCGACACGCCGGTGCGCCGCACCTCGTCGAGCAGCAGTTCGACCTTGCGGCGCGAGTCGGTGCTCACCGTATCGACCCAGGCGCGTCCGACCAGGTCGCCGCCGGCCAGATCGAGGGGGTTGCCGGCAAAGCAGGCGCTGCGCACGATCCCATCGGCATCGACGACGAGCGCAATGTCGCTTGCGATCGAAACACAGGTCCTGGCGAGTTGCGGCGCGAGTTGCGCAAGCTCACTCAGATCCAGGTTCTCTGCGGCTGCCGTGGTCATCACTCGTCTCCTTTCGAGTTCGTCAGGGCACGGCATCACGTTTGCTGTGGCACACGGCGGGCGGGGATGATGCCGCGGCCAGTATACGTTACCGCACCGACCTGTGGGGCAAGACCCGACACACCCGCATTTCGTCCAAGACGAGCCTGACCGCCTTGCGCGCAGGCACGGGTCGGCACGGTCAATTGTCCCGGACAGGAAGCATCGTGCGCTGCCGCATCGGCCCCCATGTGGCGGGTTCGCACCCGCGCAGGACCAGCCGTAAGGGGCTGTCCGATCTTCGCACACGAGGTCATCACAGGGTCACGCGAGCAGTCCAGCGGAGGTCCTGCGATGGGCTGCGCATGTCCGCTGTCACGATCGCTTAGGCCATCGCTTGAATGATCAATTCATGGATGGATTTGCGGATCGATGTACCAATCGATCTATCGATCGGTTCGTGACTTGTGCGGACGACGCGCTCATCGGCTACCGTGTCTCGGCAGGGACCGAGGAAGCGCCGCTTTGCGAATCCGGCCACGACCCTCGCTGCGACGGGCGCGTGGCTGGCACCGATGTGGCGGCCGTCAATGCCCGCCCCTTGTGTCCCCCTACGTGTTCTAGGGCTTCCGGAGCGGCTCACGAAGTGATGCACTAAGTGGCGTACTGAGTGGCGCACTAAGTGGCGCACCAAGTGGCGCACCAAGTGGCGCAGAAGGCCGGGCCTAGCGGACCGGTTCAAAAAAGGCCGGTTCAAAATGCAGGTCAAACCACGCTTTGGCGGCAATCAGGGGATTCACGCGATAGGGGTGCGCGCGGTGCCGGTTGATCCGGGGCGATTCTCAGAGGTCTGGTGGCAGCAGCGCCCGCCCGATCAGGCCGGGTAACTCGCTGGCAGGGACCGGATGCGAGATCAGGAAGCCTTGTACCTCGTCGCACCCCAGCGCGCGCAGCATGCGCAGCTGCTCCTTTGTCTCGACGCCCTCTGCCACCACTTCGAGACCGAGTGCCCGGGCCATGTGGATGATGGTCTGCACCAGCACATCGCCGTGGCGCGACACGCCGATTTCGGCGGTGAACGAGCGATCGATCTTCAGCACGTCCACATCGAGTCTTTGGAGTTGCGACAGGGATGAGTAGCCGGTACCGAAGTCGTCAATCAGGACCCGCAGCCCGAGGGCCCGCAGTTCCTGCAGCCTCGCCTGTGCGTCGAAATGCGCCCCGAGCGTGGACGACTCGGTGATTTCGATTTCGAGGAGCCGGGGCGCGAGCCCATGGTGCTCGAGGGCACGTTGGATGGTCGCTACGAGTTCGGGGCGCCGAAACTCCTGTGCCGAGACGTTCACCGAGACCGGCATGAGCGGCAGCCCCGCTTTGCGCCAGGCATCCTGCTGCGCGCAGACCAGCTCCACGACACGCTCGCCGATCCGGACAATGAGGCCGGTCTCCTCGGCGAGGTCGATGAAGGCCCCCGGCTGGATCAGGCCCTGCACCGGGTTGTTCCAGCGTAACAGCGCCTCGAAGCCGACCAGTGTGCCCTCGCGTCCGCTGACGCGGGCCTGGTAGTGAAGGACGAACTGGTCCTCAGAGAGGGCCGTGATGAGGGCGCGTTCGGTCTCCAGCCGTGCCGTGAGCCGCTCGTAGAGGACGTCGGAATAGACCTGGTAGCGCCCGCGGCCCGTGGCCTTGGCTTCGTACATGGCGATATCGGCGCTGCGCAGCAGCGCATCACCATCGCGCCCATGCTTCGGATAGATGCTGATGCCAATCGAGATGCCCACCGTCAGTTCATAGCTGGACAGCTGAAAGGGTCTCTCGAACGAGGCCACCAGCCGGCGTGCGACTTCGTGGACCTGCGTCTCGTCGACGAAGTCAGCGAGGATGACCGTGAATTCATCACCGCCGATACGCGCCACGCGAGCCCCGCCCGCGAGCGCCCCCTCCAGCCGGCGCGCCGCGGCCTCCAGCAATTCGTCGCCCACGGCGTGGCCGATGGAGTCATTGATGTGCTTGAAGCCGTCGAAATCGATGAACAGGATCGCGAAGCTCTTCGCCTGGGCGTCGGCCACCTCGACCGCCGCGGCCAGGTGTTCCTTGAGCCAGTTGCGATTGGGCAGGCCCGTGAGGGGATCCTCGTTGGCCAGGCGCAGCAGTTCCTCCCGGTGGCGCTGCTCGTTCTCGGCACGGCGGCGCTCGGCCGCGCGGATCTCCGTGACATCACGCCAGGTCCACACCACACTGGGCTGCTCTGCAAACTGCAAAGTGGAGCATGAGATGAGGATGTCGTGCGGCGTGCCATCGGCATGCACGAATTGCGTGCCGAAATTCGAGACATGACCCTGTGCCTCGAGCAGGGCGAGAATGCGCTCCCGGTCCCCGGCGCGGGCCCACAGGCCAATATCCGCGCCGCTGCGCCCGACGGTCTCCTGGCGGGTGCGTCCCATCTGCTGCAGGAATGCCGAATTGACCTCGACGATGGCGCCGCCGTCGAGGTGCGTGATGGCCATCGGCTCGGGGGAGATCTCGAAGACGGTCGCGTATTTTCGCTGGGATTCGAGTGCCATGCGCTCGGTCTTGGTCTGCTCAGTGACGTCGCGCCACAGGGAGATCGCGCCGGGCTCGCCATCCAGATCAAGCCGCGATGTGGACATCTGGACCAGGACAGTGCGACCCGCCTTGGTCAGAAAGCGGGCCGGGAAATCCCGCACCACGCCACGCTTGTACAAATGAGCAAGCCAGTGTTCGCGGTCGGTGGGATCGACCCAGAGGTGGATCTCAGAGCTGGTGCGTCCGATGACCTCCGAGGCACCGTAGCCGGTGATCTCCTCGAAGTGCGGGTTGACATTGAGGATCAGGCCATCGCTTATGCGGGTGACCAGTATTGCCGCCGGACAGAAGCGAAACACCTTCGCGAAGCGTTCCTCGGATTGAACCAGGGCGAGCTCGATATGCTTGCGGTCGGTCACGTCCTTGACCATGCCGACGATCTGGTAGGCGCGGCCTGAAGCGCGATAGTCGGTACGGCCGTAGGTCTCAAGCCAGTGAATCGAGCCGTCGGGCCAGAGCACGCGCTCCTCGCGCCGATAGTGAGGTCGCCGTCCCTTGAGCGCCTCCATGCAGTTTTGCAGCGAGGCCTCGCGGTCGTCCGGATGCAGGCAGTTCAGATAGTCCGGGAACGTGCCCGTGTAGCCGCCCGCAGACAGGCCGAGCAGGGGGGAGAGATCACCAAACCAGCACACCCGGTTTGCCTCGATGTCCCAAAGCCACGTGACGATACCCAAGGCGCTTTGCACCCATTGGAACTGGTCGGGGTCACCGAAAGAGCCCGATGCGGTCTCCACGGCGAGCTTGGTGCCGTCCGATCCTCCTTCCGATTTCATGGAAAAAAAGCTCCCTCACCGCATGCAGTGTGTCTGACCGCTCTATGATCCTCCAACGTTGCAAATCTGCAAGATCTGACGGGGTCTGGCGGGCAGGCCAGTGCCGGTACACCACAACAGGCTGCGACCAGGCCGCACGCGGGCAACTGCACACCGGCGCATGGAGCGCGCACCGCCAAGGCGCGATGCGCGGTGCGGGCGCACTCATACGGGGCGCCGCCGAGTAGTCAGGGCGGCGTAACCGTCCTCGCAGGGGTGCTCAAGACTGCACAAAAGGGGGACAAGCGATACGAGCGCGCCCTGCCAGAGGCTGGCTCCTGGGGATCGCGCACCTGGTGCCGGTCGCCCCGGCCTTCGCTTAGACGCACGCCGTGGCGGGGTTCGAACGGTCGAGCCCGAACCTCGAGCGCGAACCTCGAGCGCGAACCTCGAGCCCGGCGCGCCCATCGCGTTGTGCCATGTCCCTAATCGCTCTGGGTGCCAGGGTGAGAATGGCTCTCCCGCACGGGTCTGGAACGATCCCCCGGCGGGCACGATGGGCTTTGCGGTGACGCTCTTCGATAGCGATGCGCGTGCCAAACGGGGCTGGTCGCACTGGGTCGTCATGAATTGCCCCCGCTCTGCGGCGCGGTAGCGAAGGGTTCCTGTTTTCGCGGGTGTTACGCCAAAGTTGACCAAAACCGCCCATTCTTAATGGTTTGACGCCTGATTGGAAGAGCCATATACCGGTTGTATATAGCATTCCACGCTTACATCATGTCAACGAGCACTGTCTTCACCAATAACCGTGGCCAAGCGGTCCGGCTCCCCGCCGATGCGCGCTTTCCCGAGTCCGTGAAAAAGGTCGAGGTGAGGGTCCGGGGACACGAGCGCGTCATCGCGCCTGCGAATCACACTTGGGATAGTTTCTTTCTCGAGCCGCAGTTGCCGAGCGATGATTTTATGACCGAGCGCTCCTCCCAAACGCAAGCAGACCGCGAATCCCCCTGAGCGGCCGAGGCTGCGCTATCAGCTCGACACCGACATCTGTATCTACGTCATCAAGCGCCGGCCGCCCGCGCTCCTCGGTCCCTTCAACCAATTCGAAGGACAGATGGCCATTTCGTCCATAACGCTAGGCGAACTCCTGCACGGTGCGGAGAAAAGCGTGCTGCGGGACCGAAACCTACGCATTGTCGAGGGCTGTGCAAGCCGGCTTTCGGTCTTACCTTACGGCGAACAGGA
Organism: Burkholderiales bacterium; assembly: GCA_003136595.1. Lineage (GTDB taxonomy): Bacteria > Pseudomonadota > Gammaproteobacteria > Burkholderiales > Burkholderiaceae_D > BOG-994. The sequence continues at coordinate 3,015 of PLEY01000036.1, read as the reverse complement.
GGCCGCGCACTACGGTGCCATTCGCAGCGAACTGGAAAGAGCGGGCCAGCATATTTGGGTCAACGACCTTCATAGCGCTGCACATGCGAGGTCTCGCGCTCTCACACTGGTGACCAACAACCTGCGCGAATTTGACCGTGTTCGGGGCTTACTTCTGGAAAGCTGGGTCACCACCTGGTTGCTGTAGGCGCCCCAATCAAAGAGCTCCGGCTCCGACAGGCACGCAGGACTTGTGCGCCCCTCGTCACCGTGGTTCGGCAGGGTCGGGGCGGCATGGCTTTGAAGGGTCTTTCGAAGTTGCATTTTGTGAGGGCGGTGCGCTGCGCGGGGCGTCTTCAGTCGCGCGTGGACCGAGCGCAACTGCGTCGTCATCGGCCGGCAGGCCAAGCTCGAAGTGGGGTCGGCCTCCTCCGAGAGGCGCCATCCCGGGACCGACGGCCGCTCTGTCACAATTCTGTCATGCGCTGCGTGACATGCTCGGCGTGCCGGGGCGCAGAGCCCCCATTGCCTAGCCGAAGAGCCCCCGATGAGTCAAAACCTGCCGCAAGACGATGATGAACTGATGCTGCGCCTGCGGCGCGACCTGATCGACAATCTCGACGAGGAACTCGAGATGGAGATCGAGGATCACGATGCGCCGGGGACCAGCGGCCAGCCTGGGCGGAGCGAGGGCGACGATCTCGAGCGGCGCACCTATTTCCGGGAGCTCTTCCGGCTGCAAAGCGAGTTGATCAAGCTGCAGGACTGGGTGGTGGCCACCGGCCATCGCGTGGTGATCCTTTTCGAGGGGCGCGATGCGGCTGGCAAGGGCGGCGTCATCAAGCGCATCACGCAGCGCCTGAATCCGCGCGTGTGCCGCGTGGCAGCGTTGCCCGCCCCCACCGAGCGCGAACGCTCCCAATGGTATTTCCAGCGCTATGTGGCGCACCTGCCTGCCGCCGGCGAGATGGTGCTCTTCGATCGCAGCTGGTACAACCGCGCGGGCGTCGAGCGCGTGATGGGTTTTTGTACGGATGACCAGTACGAGGAGTTCTTCCGCTCGGTGCCCGAATTCGAGAAGATGCTGGTGCGCTCGGGAATCCAGCTCATCAAGTACTGGTTCTCGATCACCGACGAGGAACAGCACCTGCGCTTTCTGGCTCGCATCCACGATCCGCTGAAGCAGTGGAAGTTAAGTCCGATGGATCTCGAGTCGCGCCGTCGCTGGGAAGCCTACACCCGGGCCAAGGAGATCATGCTCGAGCGAACCCATACGCCCGAGAGCCGCTGGTGGGTGGTCCAGGCGGTCGACAAGAAAAAGGCGCGTCTGAATTGCATGGCCCATCTGCTGGGCCAGATGCCTTACCGGGAGATCGCGCATCCGAGCGTGGTGCTCCCGGAGCGCGTCCATCATGACGACTACCATCGCCGACCGGTCCCGCCCGAGTTGTTCGTGCCTGAGGTGTACTGAGCCGGCGGCAGCGCGCCGGATGCATGGGGGCCGGCTTGGGTTTGCCCGATTCGTGCTCCACGATCTCGCCGGAAGGGGTCGCGAGGACGCGTGGACGCGTGGACTACGGGCTAGTGCCCTCGGTTTGCGGATTCTGCCTCCCACGCGCGCGGCATTGATTCAGGAAGGCGCCCTGATGCTCGGCCGGGCTGCGCGGCTCATCGAAGACGGCCTGCGCGGCGCTGACGAGGAGCACCGCGTCCTCGTCATCCTGAACGAACCAGCGCATCTCCACCGGAACCGCCCTGATCAGCTCCAGATCCGAGAGCAGTTGCTCCATGTAGGCGCGCCGCGAGAGGCCGTTGTCGCGGCCCAGCGCGGCGTTCTTGATGAATTCGCCGGCTTCCCGGCATTCTCGGGCGCTTGGAGTATGGGCGCCGGCGGCCCCGTTCCAGCCGAGCAGCGCGAGCACGAGGGGCAAGAAGGAAGCGGGCGCTCGCATGCTGACTCCTGGACTTGGGGAACCGGGGGTTCTGGCACACCAGGGGGGCGACCTCCGAACCCTGAGCGCCTGCCCCATGCACCGCATCGAACTTCATTGTAAGGTAGCAATGCCAGATACGACTGTATCGGTGCACGATTCATTTTGGAGGCGACATGAAACGATTCACGTGGCGCGGGCTTGTTGCGGTTCTGGGGCTGGGAACCTGCATTGGATTGGTTGGCTGCGGCGTGGCGGGAGCGGAAGGCCAGTCCACCGTACTCCCCGATCCGAGGCAGGACGAGCCTCTCGTGGCCGGGCCGCCGCGCACAGTCGTCTTTGCAGGAGGCTGCTTCTGGGGTGTACAGGCCGTGTTCGAGCATGTGGAGGGCGTGATCAGCGCAACTTCAGGCTACGCCGGCGGGAGCCTTAAGAACCCGAGCTATGAGGCCGTCAGCACCGGGACCACCGGGCACGCCGAATCGGTCCAGGTGGTCTACGACCCGGCGAAGGTCACCTACGGCACGCTCCTCAAGGTGTTTTTCTCGGTGGCGCATGACCCGACCGAGTTGAACCGTCAGGGTCCGGATACCGGCACCCAGTATCGCTCGGCAATTTTTACGACCTCACCAGACGAGGCCCGCCTGACCCAGGCCTATATCCAGCAGCTGACGAGCGCCAAGGTGTTTGGCCAGCCGATCGTCACCGAGGTCGCCCCGCTGGCGGCGTTCTATCCGGCTGAAGCCTATCATCAGGACTATGCCAAGCTGCATCCGGAGAGCATGTACATTGTCATCAACGACCTCCCCAAGGTCGCCCACCTGAAGGCCCAGTTCCCGACCCTTTACCGGCCGTACTGATTACTCGCGCAGGAATGCCGCTCGGGGCGGGCTGCGAGTCGGCCGACAGCCTGAGGCGAGCCCGCCGGCAGCGGGAGAAGACCTTACCGAACAGCGTCGTCACGCCGCTCGTTTTAGCCGTGGGGATTTCAGCCATGGGGATATAAGACGCGAGGTTTGCCTCTTGACAGGCTAATGGGGTCTAGCTATGAGGGTGAACAATCGTTCCCCAATGATCTCGAACTCTTCTGCACCGTCGTGACCAA
>PLEY01000113.1 GCA_003136595.1 Burkholderiales bacterium | reverse complement strand
ATAGGCTTGGAATAGGCTTAGGGAGGGGCGGTCATGAGTGTCTATCTTGCCGAGACGATATGGGACCGAGGCTCAGCAGATTTCGCTGGCGGACGCTATAGCCGAGCGCATCGGCTGCGCTTCGATGGTGGCATCGAAGTACCCGGCTCCTCATCACCGCAGGTGGTGCCGCTGCCGTACTCGACGCCAGCGGCGGTCGATCCCGAGGAAGCGTTCGTCGCCGCCCTCTCGGCCTGCCACATGCTCTGGTTCCTCGACTTCGCCTGCCGGGCGGGTTATTGCGTCGACCAGTACCAAGATCAGGCCGTGGGCGTGATGGGGAAGAATCCCGAGGGCCGGCTCGCGTTCACGAGCGTCACGCTCCATCCGAAGACCGTGTTTTCGGGTGCTGGCAGGCCCAACGAAGAGGCGCTTCGCTCCCTGCATGGAGCCGCACACCGGGAATGCTTCATCGCCAATTCCGTACGGTGTGAGGTCACCATCGAGCCGGAGTTTTGCTGACGGGCAGCGTCTGCCCCGACGCAGCAGGCCGGGGAGGGCGGGGCCTCGGTGCGAAAACGGAGACGATAATGGGTGCGACAATGGACAATTCGGACCAGGCTCCGGGCCCCGGGCCGCGCGCCGCACGGGAGCGGGTCGATGATCGTTGGTCTTCTGAAGGAACTTGCCGTGGCGCTGCCGCGCTATGTGCGTTATCGGGCGCGCCAGGCTTTCGGGCGCAGTGCGCCGCGCGCCGCAGCCCCGGGGGGGCCGGTCGCCTTGCCGGCCAGGGCGAACGCGACGCCGTCGGTGGCGGCAGGCGAGCCCGGCGGCATCGGCCTTGAACCCGCCCTTCTTGCGCCCGTCTCCTGGCCCTCGTACAAGCAGGCAGCGCCACCGCCCGAACTCCTCGCAAGTCCCCTCTACCAGATCTGGGAGGCCACCCCAAACCGTCACAAGTGGCTGCACTATTTTGCGATCTATCAATCGGTCCTTGGTCCCTGGCGCGGGAGCTCCCTGCGCATCCTCGAGATCGGTGTCTATCGCGGTTCTTCGCTTCTCATGTGGCGCGAGTACTTCACCCATCCCGAAACCGTGATCGTCGGCATCGACATCGACCCCGACTGCCTCGAGTTCGATGCTCCCGAGCGCGGCGTGCACGTGCACATCGGCAGCCAGACCGATCGCACATTCCTCGCCCAGATGGTCCTGCGCTACGGTCCCTTCGATGTCATCATCGATGATGGCAGCCACCACAGTTCCCATATCATCACGAGCTTCAACCACCTGTTCCTGACAGGGCTCAAGGATCCGGGCATCTACCTGGTCGAGGATCTGCACGCGAACTACTGGCGGCCCTGGCGCGACTCGGCCAACAGCTTTCTTGATCTGTGCAAGGAACTCGTCGAGGCCATGCATGCGCACTACGCGCAGACCACGGCCGCGACTTTTTTCGTGAAGGAACCTGCCGATCAGGTCGACGCCATCGAGGTCCCCCTCATCACGACACTGCTCGAGGAGATCCGTTTCTTCGATTCAATCGTCGCGATCTACAAGGCGCGTCGCCCGTTCATTCCCCACTACCGGCGGTCTGAGACCGAGCGTTAGCGGCACGCCCGGCCGGGTACGAGACGATGCAGTAGCGGGCCCACACATTCGGCGCGGCNNGCCATGGTTGAGTCTGAACTTGCCGCAAGGTTTGGCACACCGAACAGTCCCCCGTTCTCACGGTTGGGCAAGTTCGACCTCCATGAAACGGATGTGGGCGCGCAGGTCGCTCGGGTACTCGTGATACGGCGGGCACTCGCGAAATCCGAGCGAGTGATAAAGGGCGATCGCCTCTGTGAGACGGTCGCCGGTATCGAGGCGCATGACTCGATAGCCGGCAGCGCCCGCCTCATCCATCAGTGCCTGACACAGGCGCCGCCCGAGCCCCTGGCCCTGGAAGCGTATGGGCACAAAGACGCGTTTCATCTCACAAATCTCGCCGCTGAGCCTGCGCCAGGCGCCCGCTCCGCGGACCTCGTCTGCACTCACGGCGAGGAGCGTTGCGCCCTCGGGTGGCCCATAGGCGCGCCCCAGGGCCTGCAACTCCTGCTCGAGGGACTGGTGACCGAACACCTTGTCCACGAACCAGGCCTGGTCCCGGTAGCGCTCGCGTCCCCAGTCCACGTACTCCCTGATGAGCCGGGCGAACGCCGCGTAGTCGGCTGCCGTCTGCGCGCAGCGGATGGTCTCGTTCATGCTCCTTTCCCGGGTCGGTCGTGCCAGTGGAAAAGACTAGCACCAGGCCGTGCATGCGCGCCACCCGGACAAGTGCGGCCGCGGTAGTCCGCCCTGGCCGCCCCATGTGCACCGTCGGGGTGCATGGCGTCTAAGTGCGCGGGGTGTGGCCGCTATGGGTCGATAGTGGGGCGATCGGGGGGCGTTGGGGGGAAGATCGGGATCCGATCGCAGCCGGTCCAGTGCTGCGCACCTTTAGGGAATCCTATAGGTCCCGTCCGCCTCGCTTTGGTGCGGGCGAATGGCTCGCTTCTTGCTAAACTGGAGCAAAGAGATTCAATTCGAACGGTGGTAACCTGTAGGGGCCATGCGCGTCGCCACGGGCCACCGCCTCTGGAGTGGGAGTTTTCCGCGAGGACTGCATGTCGGGGAAGCGCAGCAATCGATTTTTCGATGAAATGGCCGACGCCCAGGGCGGTGTCAGGACGCATTACCGACCCTTCAAGGACTGGCTCGACACCCAGTCCGATGACTCGCTGGCCTCCAAGCGCGCCGAGGCCGAGGTCATCTTCCGGCGCGTGGGGATCACGTTTGCGGTCTATGGCGACGGCGCGGGTACCGAGCGCACGATCCCGTTTGACATCATCCCACGCATCTTTCCGAGCGCCGAATGGCGCGGGCTCGAGGCGGGGCTGCGCCAGCGCGTCAAGGCGCTGAACCTGTTCATCCACGACATCTATCACGAGCAGAAGATCATCGCGGCGGGCATCGTGCCGCCCGAGCAGATTCTCGGCAATTCCCAGTACCGCACGGAGATGCGCGGTGTCGATGTCCCGCTTGACATCTATGCCCACATCGCCGGCATCGACGTGGTGCGTGCCGGCGCCGGGGAGTTTTATGTCCTGGAGGACAACCTGCGCGTGCCCTCGGGCGTGTCCTACATGCTCGAGGACCGCAAGATGATGATGCGCCTGTTCCCGGAGCTGTTCTCCTGCAACCGCGTCGCGCCGGTCGCCCATTATCCGGACCTCCTGCTCGACACGCTGCGCGCCGCGGCGCCTCAGAGTGGCACCGACCCGACCGTCGTGGTGCTCACGCCCGGCAGCTACAATTCGGCCTACTTCGAGCATGCGTTTCTGGCCCAGCAGATGGGCGTCGAGCTGGTCGAGGGTCAGGACCTGTTCGTCGACGACGGCTTTGTCTACATGCGCACCACGCGCGGGCCGCGCCGGGTAGATGTCATCTACCGGCGGGTCGATGACGATTTTCTGGATCCCCTGGCCTTTCGTCCCGACTCCACCCTGGGGGTGCCGGGCATCCTCTCCGTCTACCGGCATGGCAATGTGACGCTGGCCAACGCCATCGGCACGGGCGTGGCCGATGACAAGTCGATCTATCCCTATGTGCCGGACATGATCCGCTTCTACCTTGCGGAAGACGCGATCCTGAACAACGTGCCGACCTTCCAGTGCCGCAAGAAGGAGGAACTCTCCTACACGCTGGCCAACCTGTCCGAGCTGGTGGTCAAGGAGACCCACGGCGCGGGCGGCTACGGCATGCTGATCGGGCCGGCCTCGACCAAGGCGGAGATCGAGAAGTTCCGCGAGGTCTTGATCGCCCATCCAGAGAAGTACATCGCCCAGCCGACGCTCGCGCTGTCGGCCTGTCCGACCTTTGTCGAGAGCGGCATCGCACCGCGCCATATCGACCTTAGGCCCTTCGTCCTCTCCGGCAAGGGGGTGCGCATGGTGCCCGGGGGCCTGACGCGCGTCGCGCTGCGCGACGGCTCCTTGGTGGTGAACTCCTCCCAGGGAGGAGGCACCAAGGACACCTGGGTGCTGGAGGAGTGACATGCTAAGCCGGACCGCCGACCACCTCTTCTGGATGGCGCGCTACGTCGAGCGCGCCGAAAACACCGCCCGCATGCTCGATGTGAACATCCAGATGTCGCTCCTGCCGCAGTCGGACATCAGCGTCGAGGAGGGCTGGCGCGCCATGCTCGGCATCTCCGAACTGCAGCGCGCCTACGATGCCCGCCATGACGGCGTCACCTCGCGCGATGTCATCGAGTTCATGGTCCGCGACCCCTCGAACAGTTCCTCGATCCACTCGTGCCTGCATGCGGCGCGCGAGAATGCGCGCGCCGTGCGCGGCACGCTCACGACCGAGGTCTGGGAGACGCACAATGCGACCTGGCTGGAGCTGAACAATCTGCTGACCGGCCGGATGCTCGAGCGCGATCCGAGCGATTTCTTCGAGTGGGTGAAGTTCCGCTCGCACCTCTCGCGCGGCGTCATGATCGGCACCATGATCAAGGACGAGGCGTTCCATTTCGCGCGCCTGGGCACGTTCCTCGAGCGCGCGGACAACACCGCGCGCATTCTCGACGTCAAGTACCACGGACTGGCCGAACTCGGCCGCCTGGTCGAGCCCGACAGCGTCGACACGCGCGGCGCGCCCGAGGTCGACACGCACCGGGACTTCTATCACTGGGCCGCCGTGCTGCGCTCGGTCTCCGCCTTCGAGATCTACCGCAAGGTCTACCGCGATGTCATCACCCCTGCGCGCGTGGCCGAACTGCTGATCCTCCGGGGCGACATGCCGCGCTCGCTCGCCGCGTGCGTCCAGGAGGTGATGCAGAACCTGGGCAAGGTCGCCAACGACCACTCGCGCGAGACCGAGCGGCGCGCCGGCATGCTCTACAGCGAGCTCGAGTTCGGGCGCATCGACGACATCCTCCAGACCGGGCTGCATGCCTATCTGACCAACTTCCTCGAGCGCGTCAACGACCTCGGGTTGCGCATCATCCGCGACTTCCTCGTCTGGAACTAGTACGGCCCTCACTAAGGGAATCCCTTGTCCATCCACGTCGCACTGAAGCACGTCACGCACTACCGCTACGATCGTCTGGTGGGACTGTCCCCGCAGGTCGTGCGGCTGCGTCCGGCGCCCTACTGCCGCACGCCGATCCTGTCGTACTCGCTGAAGGTCGAGCCGACCCAGCACTTTCTGAACTGGCAGCAGGACCCGTTCGCCAACTACCTGGCGCGCCTCGTGTTCCCGGACCGCACGCGCGACTTCAAGGTGACGGTCGATCTGGTCGCGGAGATGGCCGTCTTCAATCCCTTCGACTTCTTTCTCGAACCCTATGCCGAGAAGTTCCCGTTTCGCTATCAGTCCGAACTCGCCCATGAGCTCGCCCCGTATCTGGTCAAGGACGATGTCGAGCTCGCCAAGTGCCCGCGCCTGAAAGCCTTCATCAAGGACACCGATCTCACCAAGCGCGCGACCATTGACTTCCTGGTGGAGCTCAACCGGCGCGTACAGGCCGATGTCGCCTACCTGATCCGCATGGAGCCGGGCGTGCAGACGCCTGAGGAGACGCTCGTCAAGGGCGCGGGCTCGTGCCGCGATTCGGCCTGGCTCCTCGTGCAGCTGTTGCGCCATCTGGGCCTCGCCGCGCGTTTCGTGTCGGGCTACCTGATCCAGCTCAAACCGGACGTGAAGGCGCTCGACGGCCCGTCTGGGGCGGAGAGCGACTTCACCGACCTGCACGCCTGGTGCGAGGTGTACCTGCCGGGCGCGGGCTGGATCGGCTTTGATCCGACCTCGGGACTGCTCGCCGGTGAAGGCCATATTCCGCTCGCGGCAACACCCGAGCCCGGCAGCGCGGCGCCGGTCACGGGTGCTGTCGACGAATGCGAGGTCGAGTTTAGTCACCACATGTCGGTGTCGCGCATCTACGAGTCGCCGCGCGTGACCCAGCCTTACACCGAGGAGCAGTGGCGCGCGATCCTGGCTTTGGGCGAGATGGTCGATGCGCGACTCGAGACGATGGACGTGCGTCTGACCCAGGGCGGGGAGCCGACCTTCGTCGCCGTCGACGACCGCGATGGCGAGGAATGGAACACCGCAGCGCTGGGCAAGACCAAGCGCGGCTACGCCACCGAGCTCGTCCAGCGCCTGCGCGAGCGCTACGGCAAGGGTGGGTTTCTGCACTTCGGTCAGGGCAAGTGGTATCCGGGTGAGCAGCTGCCGCGCTGGGCGCTCTCGATCTGCTGGCGCGCCGACGGGGAGCCCTGCTGGTCGGATCCGGGGCTTTTTGCCGACGAGCGCGTGGCCTCGTCCTACACGCCTTATGACGCCAAGGAGTTCATCGACGCGCTCGCCAAGCGCCTCGAGCTCGATGTGCGCCACGTGATCCCGGGCTATGAGGACGTCTTCTACTACCTGTGGCGCGAGCGCCGCCTGCCGGTCAATGTCGACCCCTTCGATGCGCGTCTTGACGATGAACTGGAGCGGGACCGGCTGCGGCGCATCTTCGATCAGGGTCTGAAGGAGACGGTCGGCTATGCGCTGCCGATCCGGGCCAATTCCGACAGCCGGGCCGGCCAGCCGCGCTGGATCAGCGGTCCGTGGTTCCTGCGCGACGAGCGCATGTACCTGTTTCCCGGCGACTCGCCGATGGGCTATCGCCTGCCGCTCGACTCGCTGCCCTGGCTTGCACAGGGCGATCAGCAGGTCACCTTCATCCAGGATCCGTTCGCCCCGCGCGTCTCGTTGCCGAGCCTGGCGACGCTGCGCATGCAGGCCGCCCAGCATCTGGTGGGCTTCGGCCCGGGCGGCTCGGCCTATACCGGCCAGGCCGGGGGGACGCCGGCCGGCGGGCTCGTCCCGGGTGGCGCTGGGGGGGGTGCTGCAGGCGGCGCTGGAGCGGTCGGCACAGGCGCCCTGCCCGGCGAGCGCGCCCGATCCGGGCGCGAGGGCCAGGCGACCAAGGCCGGGATCAAGCCGGGTGCGAAGACCGAGACCCTGCCGATCCCCGCGCGCTTCCAGTCGGCCGACTGGCTGACCCGCACGGCGCTGTGTGTCGAGACGCGCAAGGGTGTGCTCTACATCTTCATGCCGCCCCTCACGGTTCTTGAGGACTACCTCGCGCTGGTCGCGGCGATCGAGGAGACGGCGCGCGAGCGCGGCGTGAAGATCGTGCTCGAGGGCTATCCGCCGCCGCGTGATGCGCGCCTGAAGGTGCTCCAGGTCACGCCCGATCCGGGAGTCATCGAGGTCAACATCCATCCGGCGGCCAACTGGAACGAACTCGTCGACCACACCGAGTTCCTGTACCAGGCCGCCTTCCAGACGCGGCTCTCCAGCGAGAAATTCATGGTCGACGGCCGGCATACGGGCACGGGCGGCGGCAACCACTTTGTCCTCGGGGGAGCGACACCGCCGGACAGTCCCTTCCTGCGCCGACCTGATCTGCTGGCAAGCCTCTTGGGCTACTGGCACAACCATCCCTCCCTGTCGTACCTGTTCTCGGGCTTGTTCATCGGGCCGACCAGCCAGGCGCCGCGCATCGACGAGGCCCGCAACGATCAGGTCTACGAGCTCGAGATCGCCCTGCAGGAGATCCACCGGCATAGTGCGCCCGGCAAGGTGCCCCCGCCCTGGCTCATCGACCGCACGCTGCGCAACATCCTGGTCGACGTGACGGGCAACACGCACCGCAGCGAGTTTTGTATCGACAAGCTCTATTCCCCGGACGGACCCACCGGACGCCTGGGGCTCCTTGAGCTGCGTGCCTTCGAGATGCCCCCGCATGCCCGCATGAGTCTCGTGCAGCAGCTTCTCCTGCGCGCGCTCGTCGCGCGCTTCTGGAAGACGCCCTACACCGAGACGCTCTCGCGCTGGGGCACCGAACTCCATGACCGCTATCTCCTGCCCACCTTCCTCGCGCTCGACTTCGAGGATGTGCTGGCGGACCTCACTGAGCACGGTTATGCGTTCCGCCGGGAGTGGTTCGCGCCGCATTTCGAGTTCCGGTTCCCACTGTTCGGCGAGGTCGCCGCGCGCGGCGTGCACATGTCCTTGCGGGGCGCGCTCGAGCCCTGGCATGTGATGGGCGAGGAGGGCGCGGCCGGTGGCACGGTGCGCTATGTCGATTCCTCGCTCGAGCGCATCGAGGTCAAGGTGACAGGACTGAACGACGCGCGCTACGTCCTGACGGTCAACGGGCGTTCCCTGCCGCTGCATCCGACCGGCCGCGTGGGCGAGTTCGTCGCGGGCGTGCGCTACAAGGCCTGGGCGCCCAGCAGCGCGCTGCACCCGACCATCGGCGTGCATGTCCCGTTGGTATTTGACATCGTTGACACTTGGAATGGCCGCTCGCTGGGCGGTTGCCAGTATCATGTGGCGCATCCTGGGGGCCGCAACTACAGCACGTTTCCCGTCAATGCATACGAGGCAGAGAGCCGGCGCCTGGCGCGCTTTTCGAAACTCGGTCACACCCCGGGCAAGCTCCTGCCCGCGCCGCCCGTGCGCAGCCTCGAATTCCCCTTCACGCTGGACCTGCGCCATGACTGACGCGGGAAGGCTCGCGCCGGAGCTGGCGCGGGCCGGCCCGCCGCCCGGCCCGCCACCTGGCGTTTCGGGCCCGCACTTCATCCCCCGCAGGTCCTGACCGTGGCCAACACGCTGTTTCAGACCGAGGAGGGGACCGAGGCGGCAGCGACTGCAGCAAGGCTCGCCTTGCCGGCCCGGCCCGGCTACTTCGACGAGCTGCGCAGCGACGGGGCGCGACTGCGCCCCGCCTGGGAGCAGTTCTTCGACCTCCTCGGCTCGGCGGGCTTTGCCGACCTCGATCATCGCGTGGAGATGGTCGCGCGCCAGATCCGCGAGAATGGCATCACCTACAACGTCTACGCCGATGCCGATGGCCCGGCCAGGCCCTGGTCGCTCGACCTCTTGCCCTTTCTCATCGATCAGGACGCGTGGGCCACCCTGGAGGCGGGACTCGCGCAGCGCGCGGCGCTGCTGAACGCCATCCTGGCCGACGTATACGGTCCCCAGGACCTCCTGAAGGCGGGTCTGCTGCCGCCGGCACTGGTCAACGGCCATCCGGGTTACGTCCGGGCGGTGCGCGGTTTCCGGCCGCCCGAGGGCATCCACCTGCACATCGCTGCCTTCGATGTCGCGCGCGCGCCAGACGGCGGCTGGTGGGTGGTCTCCCAGCGCGTCCAGGCCCCTTCCGGACTCGGCTACATGCTGGAGAACCGGCTCACCGTCTCGCGGCTGTTTCCCGACGCCTTTCGCGAACTGCACGTCCAGCATCTCGCCTCGAGCTACCGGCACCTGCTCGATCTCCTGGTGCGCCTTAGCCCCTCGGGCGACGCGGCGCCGCGCATCGTGCTGCTGACACCCGGACCCTTCAACGAGACCTACTTTGAACATGCCTATCTCGCCCGCTACCTCGGCCTGCCGCTGGTCGAGGGCAGCGATCTGACGGTGCGAGAAGACCAGTTGTTCCTGAAGACCCTCTACGGCCTTGAGCGCGTGCACGGCGTGCTGCGGCGCCTCGACGACGACTTCCTCGATCCGCTCGAGCTCAGACCCGACTCGACCCTGGGTGTGCCCGGACTGATGCAGGCCATGCGCGCGGGTAACGTGCTGGTCGCCAACGCGCCAGGCGCAAGCTTTCTCGAGTCGCCCGCCATGAATGGCTTCCTGCCCGCCATCTCGCGCCATCTGACGGGCTGCGACCTGTCGCTGCCCTCGCTGTCTTCGTGGTGGTGCGGGGAGGATGCCGCGCGCCGTCAGATCCTGCCCTATCTGCAGGACCTGGTCATCAAACCCACCTATCCCTCGGCCAACTTCGAGCCCTGGATCGGCGCGAACGCGGCTGCGGCAGAGGTCGAGGCCTGGCGCGCGCGCATCGAAAGTGCGCCAGCCGACTATACGGTGCAGGCCTACCTGCCGCTCTCGCAGGCGCCGACCTGGACCGCCGGTCGCATCGTCCCCCGCGCGTCCATGGTGCGCGTGTTTGCGCTCGCGCGCGAGGACGGGACCTGGCACATCCTGCCTGGGGGCCTGACGCGCGTTGCGAGCCTCGACCAGCAGGTCGTGTCGATGCAGCGCGGCGGCAGCAGCCTCGACAGCTGGGTGCTGACCGACGGCACGGTCGATGCATTCTCGATGCTGCCGAAGCAGCTCGGCCCCGAGGAGCTCGAGAAAAAGCGTCGGCCGGTTTCGAGCCGCGCCGCCGAGAACCTGTTCTGGATGGGTCGCTATGCGGAGCGCGCCGAGAACGCCGTGCGGCTCGCGCGCGTCGTGCTCGGATGGCTGAACGGGGACGAGGACGCGCCGCCGCAGTTTCTCGAGGCGCTCGGTCAGCTGTGCGTGCTGCGCGGCCTGGTCGCCGACACCGTGCCCTCACCCGCGGTCGCCCCCGCCACGTTCCAGCGGGCGCTGATCTCGGCCATGGCCGACTCGCAGGACGCCACCAGCGTGGGTTTCAACGTCTATGCGATGGGCTTTGCGGCGAGCCAGATCCGCGACCGGCTCTCGCCCAGCCACTGGCGCCTGGTGCTTGCCGCCGGCGACGAATTCTTCTCAAACCTGCAGCACACGGCCGAGGAGGCCTCCTCGGTCGAGGTGGTGCCGGCCCTCGAGTACCTGGGCATGCAACTGACGGCCATCACGGGCGCCCAGACCGACCGCATGACGCGCGATGCCGGCTGGCGCCTGCTCACCATCGGTCGCCAGATCGAGCGGCTCTCGTCGATGAGCTCCACCGCCTGGGCCCTGTTCCAGGACCAGGTCGTGCTGCAGGAGCCGGGCTTCGACCTGCTGCTCGACCTTTTCGACAGCACCATCACCTACCGTGCGCACTATCAGCGGCGCCACGAGATTCCCGCGCTCCTGGATCTGCTCGTCATGGATCCGGAGAATCCGCGCTCGCTTGCCTGCATCCTGGACGTGCTACGCAGCCAGATCCTGCTCCTGCCTGGCCCTGAGCTTGCCACCGCCCACGGCCCGCTCACCGAACTTCTCGCGCTCCTGCCGGCCACCGGGGTCGGCGCCGGCCTCGCCGAATTGTGCGAGCGCGATGCGCTCGGCAATTTCGGCAGGCTGCTTGCGCTCACCAGCGGGCTCTCCGAGGCCGCGCGCCACCTCTCGGACCAGATCGGCCGGCGCTATTTCAGCCACGTCGCCGGCGTCGACCGGACGCTCGCCGCCTGACGCCCATGCCGCGCCTGTCCATCACCCACGAGACGCGCTACGAGTACGCAAGCCGCGTCGAGCTCGCCCACCATCTGGCCTATCTGAGACCGCTCGACACACCGTACCAGAGCGTCGAAGCGTATGCCCTGTCCGTTTCACCCACGCCCTCGTTCACTTCCGAGGACCACGATCCGTACGGCAATGCACGCGTCTTCTTCTCGCACTACGCGCCGCACCGCTCGCTCCTCGTGAAGGCGCAAAGCACGGTCCGTCTGCTCGAGCGCTATGGTGGCATCGACCTCGCCGCCGGGCCGCCCTGGGAGACCGTGCAGGCGAGCCTGCGTTACGAGGCCGGCGGCGCCTGGCTCGAGCCGACCGAATACGTCTTCACATCGCCCTACGTCCTCCTGCATGCCGAGCTGCGTGACTACGCGCTCGCCTCCTTCACAGCCGGACGGCCGCTGCGCGCGGCGGCCATGGAGCTCATGCATCGCATCCACGCTGATTTCACCTACGAGGCGGAGAGCACCGATATCGCCACGCCGCTTCTCGAGGCCTTCCAGATGCGGCGCGGGGTCTGCCAGGACTTCGCGCACGTCATGATCAGCTGCCTGCGCAGCCTCGGGCTCGCCGCCTGCTATGTGAGCGGGTATCTGCTCACCACGCCACCGCCCGGAAGGCCCCGTCTGGTCGGCTCGGATGCCTCACACGCCTGGGCCTCGGTCTACTGCCCGGAACTCGCCGCCTGCGGCAGCTGGCTCGATCTCGATCCGACCAATGACCTCGTGCCCGCACTCGGTCATGTCACCCTCGCGCGCGGCCGCGACTATGGCGACGTCACGCCGCTGCGTGGCGTGATCCGCGGCGGCGGCGACCACGAGCTCACGGTCGCCGTCTCGGTCGAGCCCCTGGATGGACCCGAGGCACCTGGTGCACCCGGGACATCCACCGTGCCCGAGACCCCGGCAATGAGCCGAGGCTAGCCACGGGCCGGTCTAGGGATACAGACCGCGTTCCTCGCGCGCCTGCAAGACGCGCGTGCAGGCCACCACGAATGCCGCCGTACGCAACGGGATGCGGTGCTGGTCCGCCGTCTCCCAGATGCGTTTGAAGGCGTCGACCATGATCCGGTCGAGGCGCACATTGATCTCGTCCTCGGTCCAGAAGAACGAGCTGAAGTCCTGCACCCATTCGAAGTAGGACACGGTCACGCCACCGGCATTGGCGATCACGTCGGGCACCACCAGGATGCCGCGGTCGGCGAGCAGGAGATCGGCGTCCGACGTGGTCGGGCCGTTCGCGCCTTCCAGGACGATCCGGGTGTTCACGCGGGCTGCCCGCTCGACACCGAGCTGGCCCTCGAGTGCCGCGGGAATCAGGAACTCGGTGGGCACGTCCCAGAAGTCCTCGGTGTCGATCTTCTCGCCGCCCACGAAGTCGCCGACGCCCCCCTTGTTGTGCAGCTCCGAGATGAGGCCGGCCATGTCCAGTCCGTTCTCATTGTGGATGGTGCCGGTATGATCCTGCACCGCCACGATCTTCGCGCCATTGCCCGCAAAGAGCTCGGCGGCCGACGAGCCGACATTGCCAAAGCCCTGGATCGCCACCCGGGCGCCCTCCAGGCTCACGTTCTGGCGGCGTGCCGCCTCGCGCCCGACCACGAACACGCCGCGCCCGGTCGCCTTGACGCGCCCCAGGGAGCCGCCCAGGGGGATCGGCTTGCCGGTCACGACGCCCGTCGCGGTCGAGCCGGTGTTCATCGAATAGGTGTCCATCATCCAGGCCATGATCTCGGCGTTCGTGTTCACATCAGGGGCCGGAATATCCTTGTCCGGACCGATGATGAGCCCGATCTCACTCGTGAAGCGGCGCGTGAGCCGCTCGAGTTCCTTGCGCGAGAGGCGTTTCGGATCGATCCGGATGCCGCCCTTGGCCCCGCCGAAAGGCAGGTTGACGGCGGCCGTCTTGACCGTCATCCAGGCCGAGAGTGCCATCACCTCTTCGAGGGTCACGTCCGGATGGAAGCGGATACCCCCTTTGCCCGGACCGCGCGACAGGTTGTGCTGCACCCGGTAGCCCTCGTAGTGCGCAACGCTGCCGTCGTCGAGTTCGATCGGGATGTCGACGATCAGGCAGCGCTTGGGCCGGCGCAGGGTCTCCGCCCAGCGGGCCAGCTCGCCCAGATAGGGCACGACCCGATCGACCTGGGACAGGTAGGTCCCCCAGGGGCTGTTTTGCGAGGGCGTCACATAGGAAAGGTTCGGCATGGTTTCTCCCCAACTGGAATGGGCGCGAAGATACAGGAGTTTTGTGGACTTGTCGTGGCATGCTGCGTCGCAGCAAAGGCGCCCCAGAGGCGGCCCCTGGCGGCTCTTGCGGCCACGGTGCAGGCTCGCTTGGTGTCGCCGCACCGAACAAGCCCTGGGCACTAGCCTACAATGAGGGTCTGATTCTCGCGACTTCTCGCGACTCCAATACAAAGCACCTTCATGACCTATTGCGTAGCCATGCGCCTTGACCAGGGACTGGTCTTTCTGTCCGACTCGCGCACCAATGCCGGCGTCGACCAGGTCAGCTCGTTTCGCAAGATGCTGGTATTCGAGCGTCCTGGCGACCGGGTGCTGGTCCTCATGACTGCGGGAAATCTGGCCATCAGCCAGTCGGTGCGCCAACTGGTCGAGGAGCGCATCAGCGCGGACGGCCGCAGCATCTGGAATGCCCCCGGCATGTACGATGCGGTCCGGCTGGTGGGTGAGGCGGTGCGCGAAGTGCGTGCCCAGGACGCCGAGCCGCTTGCCGAGGCCGGCATCGAATTCAACATCAGCCTGATCCTGGGCGGCCAGATCGCCGGCGAGCGCACGCGCCTTTTCATGATCTACTCGGCGGGCAACTTCATCGAGGCCCAGGAGGAGAGTCCCTACTTCCAGATCGGCGAGTCGAAGTACGGCAAGCCCGTGCTCGATCGCATGATCCGGCCCGAGTTATCCCTCGACGAGGGCGCGAAATGCGCCCTGGTGTCGATGGATTCGACGCTGCGCTCGAACATCTCGGTTGGCCTGCCGCTCGACCTGTTGTGCTATGAGGTCGATGCGCTGCGCATCACGCGCTTTTCGACGATCGACCATCGCAACCAGTATTTCCAGATGATCCACAACACCTGGGGCCAGCGTCTCAAGCAGGTGTTCTCGGAGATCCCCGATCCCACCTGGGACGACAATCAGATCGCAGCGGCGGCGCTGGATAACCGGGCGCTCGGGGAGCCGGTGCGCGCGAGCCTGCCGGTCTCCCTCGTGACCCCAAACGAGGCCGAACCGAGCCGGCGCTTCCAGACGCTCGCCGAGCAGGACCCGAAGGCCTCCCAGCTGCTCTAGGTGCCGCGCCCGCAGCGCCGGCAGTACCCATGGCTCTTGTCCAGTTCTCGCATGCGAACGGCTTTCCGGCCGCGAGCTACCGCTCGTTCTTCGAGGCCCTTGCGCCCGCTCTCGAGGTCCATGCCATAGAGCGCATCGGTATGGAGCCCTCCTATCCGGTCACCGATGGCTGGCCCCACCTGGTGCGCCAGCTGATCGAGGCGGTGCGCGCGTGTCCTGAGCCGCCGATCCTGATCGGCCATTCGCTGGGCGGGCTCCTGTCGATGCAGGCCGCCTATGCACTTGGCCCGGCCGTGCGGGGCGTGGTCATGCTCGACGCGCCGGTCATCAGCCGCGCCCGCGCAGCACTGCTTGCGCTCACCAAATGGACGGGGCTTGGCGGCCGCCTACCCCCTGCAGGTCTTACGCGCAACCGGCGCGACCACTGGCCAGACCGCGCGGCAGCCCGCAACCACTTCCAAACGCGTCCCCTGTTTGCCGAGTTCGATCCAGGCGCCCTTGACGACTATGTCGCGGGCGGCCTGATCGAGGACGGCACCGGGGTCAGGCTTGCCATCGATCGGGCCATCGAAACCCGCATCTATCGCACCATCCCGCACACGCTCCATCGGCTCGCAGCCCGTCCCCAGCCTGTGCCCTTCGGCTTTCTTGCGGGCACACGCTCGCGCGAACTGGCGCTCGCGGGCTATGCCGCCTCGCGCCGCTTCGCCATGCCGCACTTTCGCTGGTTCGAGGGTGGCCACCTGTTCCCGATGGAGCGCCCCGCCGAGGCGGCTGCCTGCCTCCTCGCGCTCCTCTCTGAGATGGGGATCCTCGGGGCGAGGGGCGCGAACCTGCCGGTGACGGCGCCGCCGCGCATGGCCGTCGGCAAATTCGCATAGAATCGACGCTAGCGTCCAAGCCGGGCCAGAGGAATCGGGATGTCGATCGAGCCACGCCTGTTGAGTGTCCAGTGCATCACCCCTGCCGGGCTGCACCGCATCGGCTATGCGGAATGGGGCGAGCCTGACAATCCGCGCGTCCTGGTCGCGGTGCATGGCTTGACGCGGGTTGGCCGCGATTTTGACAACCTCGCGCGCGCGCTCGCCCCGTATTACCGCGTCATCTGTCCGGACATCGCCGGGCGCGGCCGCTCGGACCGGCTCGCCAATCCCATGCTCTACCAGGTGCCCACCTACATCGCCGACATGGTGACGCTTTTGGCGCGCGCGAACGCAAAGACCGTGCACTGGTTCGGCACCTCGATGGGCGGCATGATCGGCATGGGTCTCGCGAGCCTTGCGCACTCGCCGATCCAGAAGCTGATTTTGAACGATGTCGGTCCGGTCCTAAAGGCTGAGGCCCTCGCGCGCATCGCGGGCTATCTCGGCCGGCCGGTGCGCTTTCGTTCGGTCGAGGAGGCGACCGACTATATCCGCTCGATCTCGGCACCGTTCGGCCCGCACACCGATGCCGAGTGGCGCTACCTGACCGAGGTCGTGGTGAAGCCCGCCGGGGATGAGTGGGTCCTGCACTATGATCCCGACCTAGCCGTGCCGTTCAAGGCCGACCTCGAGGCCAACCCGGGGCGCGGTGATCTCCTCCTCTGGGATGTCTACGACCGGATCGTCTGCCCGACGCTCGCGGTGCGTGGGGCGTTCTCCGATCTCCTTGCCGCCGACACCCACGCCGAGATGGCGCGCCGCGGCCCACGCGCGAAGCTCGCGACCATCGAGGGCGTCGGTCACGCGCCCACCTTCATGCATGGCGACCAGATCGAGCTCGCCCGTGAATTCCTCCTCGCCTAAGAAGAGTCCGCCCATGGCCACGCCTCTACCCGGAACCCTGAAGCGCCTGCATGTCGGGCCGCGCCTGTCGGAGGTCGCAATCCACAACGGCGTCGTGTATCTCGCAGGGCAGATCGCCGAGAACGAGAGTGCGGACACCTATGAGCAGACGCGCGAGGTGCTGGGCCACGTCGACCGGCTGCTGGCCGAAGCCAATAGTGACAAGACTTTGATCCTCTCGGCGCAGATCTATCTGAAAGACATCGCCGAGTTCGACGCGATGAACCGGGCCTGGGACGAATGGGTGGTGCCGGGTCACACGCCGCCGCGCGCGACCGTGGAGGCGCACCTCGCCCGTGCGGCGCTGCGCGTCGAGGTCAAGATCATCGCAGCGCAATACGCCTAGCAGGCGCGGCAGTCCAGCGGCGTGCGGCGCCAATTTGGGGCGCGCTGTGCGCTGCCGCACCAGCGCCTTGCATGCGCCCTGCGCCTAAGCTTATGGGTTGCATGCGAAATATCGCGAGCGGTGCGATCGCGCGCTCCGGCGGGCCTATAATTCGGCCATGGCGCCGACTTCCTCCTCGCTCACGGCGTTAGGCCTGCCGAGCGACCTCCAGCTGCTCGTGGAGGGACCGGCCACCGACGCCGTCACGCCCCTCATTGCCCACCTTGACGAGGCCGACGCGCGTCGAGTCCGTCAGGCATGGGATTTTGCACACGCGCTCTACGGCAACGCCCGGCTCTCGACCGGCGAGTTGATGTCTGGACATGCGCTCGGGCTGCTCGCGATCCTCGATTCGGTGCGGGCCGACGCGCCCGCGCGCGCGGCAGGCGTCCTGTTTGGCGCCGCGGACCTGCTCGCGCGCCCCGAGGAACAGCTCGCCGAGACCTTCGGTGACGAGATTGCGCCGATCACGCTGGGGGTGCGTCAGCTCACGCGCATCGGGGAGATGACGCGCCGCAACGAGGCCGCGCCCGTGCGCACGCGCGATCCGCGTGAACTCGAGCGCCAGGTCGAGATGCTGCGCAAGATGCTGCTCGCCTTTGCCACTGACATCCGGGTGGTGCTGGTGCGGCTGGCTTCCCGCCTGCAGACGCTGCGCCACTTCGCCTCGACCAAGCTGCCCGTGCCACCGGAGCTCGCGCGTGAGTCGCTCGACCTGTATGCGCCGCTCGCCAACCGTCTGGGCGTCTGGCAGATCAAGTGGGAGCTCGAGGACCTGTCGTTTCGCTTCATCGAACCGGATACCTACAAGCGCATCGCGCGCCAGCTCGACGAAAAACGTGTCGAGCGCGAGGCGTTCATCGAGAGTTCCATCGCCCAGACGCGCACCCTGCTCAGCGCGGCCGGCATCGCCGCCGAGGTGACCGGGCGTCCGAAGCATATCTTTAGCATCGTCAGCAAGATGCGCAGCAAGGGTCTCGACTTCGAGAATCTCTACGACGTGCGGGCGCTGCGTGTCATCGTCGCCGACGAGAAGGCCTGCTACGACGCCCTGTCGGTCATCCATGGCCGCTGGGTTGCGCTGCCCGAGGAGTTCGACGACTATATCGCCCGACCCAAGCCCAATGGCTACCGTTCCCTGCACACGGTCGTGCGCGATGCCAACCAGCGGCCTTTCGAGGTCCAGATCAGAACGCGCGAGATGCATCGCTTTGCCGAGTTCGGCGTGGCCGCGCACTGGCGCTACAAGGAATCCGGCGCGAGCCAGGGCGCCCAGGGCCGCTACGACGAGAAGATCGCATGGCTGCGCCAGCTCCTCGCATGGAAGGCCGAGATGTCCGACTCGGTCTCCGCTGGAGATGCGGCGATCGCGGCCCAGGGCGAGGGCCTGACCGGGCACATCGCCCCCGCGCGCATCCTGGATGACCACATCTATGTCCTGACGCCGCATGCGCGCGTCATTGAGCTGCCGACCGGCTCGACGGCGGTGGATTTCGCGTATCACCTGCACACTGACGTCGGCCACCGCTGCCGCGGTGCGCGCGTCGATGGCGCGATGGTGCCCCTGAACACGCCGTTGAAGAACGGCCAGACTGTCGAGATCATCCTCGCCAAGCCTGGCAGTGCCGGATTCGGCCCGTCACGCGACTGGCTCAATGCGCAGCTCGGGTTTCTGGCGAGCCCGCGCGCGCGCGCGAAGGTGCGCCAGTGGTTCAACAATCTTGACCTCGCTGAGACGATCGCAGCGGGCCGCGCGCTCGTCGAGAAAACGCTGCAGCGTGAGGGCAAGACCTCGGTCAACCTCGATGAGCTCGCGCAGCGGCTCGGGTTTGCGCGCCCCGAGGAGCTCTATGCGGCCGTGGCCAAGGACGAGTTCAGCCTGCGCGCGGTGGAACTCGCCCTGGTCGGCCCGCGCGGCGCGGCCATCGCGCTCGCCCCCGCTGAGGAGGAGGCGTTCGTCGCCAAGAAGAGCCGGCCGGGCAGCGTCGAGGGCGGCGGCAGGAGTGGCGTGCTGGTCGTGGGTGTCGATGCGCTCATGACCCAGCTCGCCAAGTGCTGCCGGCCCGCACCCCCTGACCCGATCGTGGGCTTCGTCACGCGCGGGCGCGGTGTGTCGATCCATCGGACCGACTGCGCGAACCTCGGGACCATGCGCGCGCGGCATCCGGAGCGGGTCATCGACACGGCCTGGGGCAGCGCCGCAGATGCCGTCTATGCCGTCGATGTGATGGTGATCGCCACTGACCGGCAGGGCCTGTTGCGCGACATCTCCGAGGTGTTCTCGCGCGAGAAGATCAATGTCGTGGGGGTGAACACCGAGTCCCGCAAGGGGATCGCGAGGATGCGCTTCACGGCCGAGGTCGGCGATGCCAACCAGGTGCAACGGGCGCTCGTGCAGATCCGGGACGTCCCCGGTGTAGAGGAGGCACGGCGAGGCGCTCTCTAGTGTAGTGCTTCATTCTGT